>CAIUGU010000034.1 GCA_903898785.1 uncultured Pseudomonadota bacterium
CCGGTGCCACGGGGTGCCGCTGGGGCCGCAGGCGGCGCCGTCAAGGCTCGGGCACAGGCTCACCACGCCATTGCGCTTGATGGCTTCGCCCCGGGCCAGGTAGACGGCCTGCAGGAACTGGTTGACCTCGCGCGTCCGGGCCGCATTTCGCTGGAAGTCACGGAAGGTCGGCAAGGCCCAGCCCAGCATCCCCGCCGCCATGGCGACGGCGAACGCGAGTTCGGGCAGGGTGAATCCACGCGACCGTTCCATGGCTCGCTCCGGCTCACTATTGACGCCTGACAGGGTGGGGCGGCCCGGACCTCCTGTCAGCCGGAATTTGTGGCCGGAACACGGCAAAATGCTCAACAAGCGCAGCCGCAGTCGTATAATTGCTTCCCATGACAAGTGAATCCGTCATGACCGGCACCGGCACCGCGGTTGCCCGGGCGATCCTCGAACGGCACGGTGTTCGTCCCACCTCGCAGCGCGTTCGCGTTGCAGAAATGCTGCTGACCGCGCCGCGGCACGTCACGGCGGAGCAGATCCTGGGCGCCCTGCGCGACGGCGCGGGCCACGTTTCCAAGGCGACGGTCTACAACACGTTGAAGCTGTTCGTGGACCAGGGGCTGGTCCGGCAGATCCACGTGGATCCCGAGCGCTGCGTCTACGACTCGATGATGGCGCCGCACCATCATTTCCAGCTGCTCGAGACCGGCGAGATGATCGATATCCGGCCCGAGGACCTGGAGTTTGCGAAGATGCCGGCTTTGCCGCCCGGCACCGAGATCGCCGACGTCGAGGTCGTGATCCGGCTGCGACGCCGCGCCTAGATCTTCCCGGCCGCGGGCCGAGTCCGTATACTTCGCGCCCCTCCTGCCGGAGTAGCTCAGTTGGTAGAGCAATCGCTTCGTAAGCGATGGGTCGGGGGTTCGAGTCCCTCCTCCGGCACCAGATACTCGCCCATCATGATATCCAGGCTCTTATTGGCGGCTGTCGTCTGCGTCCTCGCGTCGTGCAAGCCGGCGCCGCACGCAGAGTGGGTCGTATTTGAGGCCGCGCCGGACGCCACGATCTATGTCGACCCCTCGACCATCAAGAAGGAGGGTGGCCGTGCGGAAATGTGGGTCCTGATCGACTACGCGAGCCCGCAACCCGACAAGACGGGCAAGCAGGTCATGTCGGACAAGCTGCGCTATCAATACGATTGCGTGGGCAAGCAGTTGAGCATCACCGACACCTCGGCCCATGCCGGACCGATGGCAAGCGGTGAAACCATCAACGTCAACCCCGACCCGCCGGTGCTGACTCCAATTCCCGCCGGCACCACGGCTGAAAAGATGTGGCAACACGCCTGCGGAATTACGGCCGCCAGTTAGGTTCTGCCCCGCGCCTCGAAGGCCCCGCACCGGCAACAACTCAATAGTGTTCCGCGCGCTTTCCCTGCTGCCCTTGCCCGTGCTCTACGCGGTCTGTGCTGCGCTCGCGTTTCTTGCCCGGGTGTTCCGCTGGCGCTCCGGCTTCGTGCGCGAAGGGCTGGCCCGCTGCCTTCCCGGCACACCCGAGGCCGAGCGGCGGCACATAGCCGCGGACTTCTATCGCTACCTCGGCGAGCTCGTGGCCGAGGCTGTCCATGGCGCGCGGATCGACCGGGACGACCTCGGCAGTCGGCTGCGATTCGAGAGCGCGGAGGTCGTCGAGGGTGCGCTCAAGGACGGCAAGCGCGTGATGCTGCTGGCGGCACATCACTGCAACTGGGAGTGGTTGCTGCTGCGCTGCTCGACCGCGTTCGGCGCGCCACTTACAGCCGCCTACAAGCCGGTGAGCCGTGAGCCGGCGGATCGTGCGCTCACCGCCATGCGCAGCCGCTTCGGTGCGACGCTGGTGCCGGCCAAGCGGATCGTGCAGCACCTGATCGAGCAGCGCGGCAGCGTGAAGCTGCTCGCGCTCGTCGCCGACCAGTCGCCGCCCGCATCGAGCGACCAGCAGAGCTGGCGTCCGTTCTTCGGCGAGGAGACCGCGTTCTTCCGCGGTCCGGGCTGGATCGGCGCGAAAATGGGCTTCCAGCCTGTGTTCATCGCGATGCGGCGTGAGAGCCGTGGTCGCTACGTGGCGCGCTTCGTGCCGCTGCTTGCGAGCGGGGAGCGGCCGGATGCCGACGGCATCATCTCCGCCTACGTCCAGGCCGTGGAAGCCCATGCGCGCG
>CAIUGU010000035.1 GCA_903898785.1 uncultured Pseudomonadota bacterium
TCGTGCGCGCGCAGGACGGTCCCGTTTGGTTGCCGTTCCAGGGTTGGCTCGCGGTCGAAGCCGGCAAGGAGCCGAGCGCCCACGGCCAGGCGATGGTGGACCTGCTCGCCTGGGTCGAGCAACCGGGCCTCCCGCCGGACGACCGCGCCGCAGTCGCGTTGCTGCAGAGCCTGCGGGAAGACCTCGAAGGCCGTCGCTACGCGGCGATCGTGCTGCAGGAGCCGCAGGGCGCGAAGTTCACGGGCTCGTTCGGGCCGTTCGTGGGCGGCTATCGCCTGCGCGAGACACCGTTGCTCACCGATCCGATGGCGATCCGGCCGCTGGTCGGGATGCACACGCACTCGCCGTATGTGCTGGAGCGGGGGCGGTGAGGGTGGGGGCGTGAGGCTGGGAGGGCTGCCCCGCGCCTAGCTAGACGGTTGGCCTGCACCGTAGTCGCGCCGACCAGCGTGCTGCGCACGCGCAGTTTCCGTCCGGCACCGCTGGCGTCGGTTTAGCGGTATGTCAGTTTGTGGACGCGCTTATTGCTGATCTGCGTAATCGTGCGTTTGGCGGCGACCAGTTTGACGCCGTGCCCTCGACCACGCGCGACCGGCGGTGGGCGAGTTGCGGCTCGCCGAACTGCCGGATCGTCCAAGGACTGAAGAAACGCTGGCGAGACGGCAAGGCGGCTGAGGCATGACGAACGCGGTCTTGATGGAGCGCCTGTGCGAACTGGTATTGCAGCCGCGCCAGCATCTGCTGACCCACCACGGCGTCCTGGGGCCGGCGTCCGGGTTGCGGCCGAAGGTAGTGCCGCGGCAGGCGGCGGAGGGCCGGGAAGAGGGGGCGGGCGCTGCAACTGGTTGCCGCCGCATTGCTGGCGATGGTGGGGTTAGCGAGGCTTTGCGGGCGGACAACGCGGTGGCTGCGGCTGCGGCGTTCGTCGGCAGGAAGTGGGACGCCGTGACCGCGAGCGTCTGCGGGGGCCACACGGTGGCTGTCGCCGCAGTTGCCGGCCACGGTTGCTGGGGGCTGAACGGCTGTTACGCGGGTTTGGCGTCGAAGTGCTAGTCAGTCCAAAGTGCGCAGGCCCGCGGCGCATGCCGGCGGAGATGTATGATCCGCCTGCGATCGCGGGGTTGCCCGGGGCGCTGTGGATGATCGCAGCAGGGTGTGATCAGCGGGGTGCCGGGCACCGCCGTCAGCGGAAGGAGGTGCTATCGACGAGGGGCGGGCTGCGGAGTGACGGTGTGGGGCAAAGCCGCGACCTCTGTTCGGTCGCGCGCGAGTGCGGTGCGCGCGCCGGGGGCTCGTTGGCGGTCGTTCGTCCTGGGTGGTCCGGGCCCGGTGCTTGGACTTGCTTCGCGCGGAATGCCGCAACCGACTTCACCACGATTCCGTGAAACTGCCGTCGAAATCGGTTGCGGAGGTTTGCTCCATGTCGTTCCGCATGGACGGGCTCCTCATGGCGGCCATCGAGGGGTGTGAGTGGTCCTTACCTTAACCGCGTCGGGACCGCTTACCTCGAATCCTGAGGCCCTGCGAGGGGACTCTGGCCCCCGCCTCACCGATGCGATGGTGCTTCTTTTGGCCAGCCTTGCCGCTTGGTAAGAACTCCTCATGAGGAGCGCTTCTGGGACGAGGCGCCACGTGTGCCGCGACTGACATCACGAGCATGAGTGATCCCCTGGGACATTTCGAACCGTACGACGACTCGGGTCTCTCGTTGCCGCTGCACCGCTTGGTTCTCGACATCCCCGAGGACCTGAAGCTCCTTCCTCCGGTTCGCAAGTTCTTGGACAGCTTCGCTCGCGCGAACGAGGAAACGCCGGAGGACTTCGGGCTACCGGACTACCTCGATCGAGTGTGGCCCGATGGCCTGACGGCGACGCTCTACGCAAGCAACGTCGGAATGGAACCTGACGCGCCAAGTCACCGCTTGCGCGTCCTACTGCGCCCCGCCCGCGAAGGCCCGACATCGGACATGGCAGCAGTCGGCCCGGTGACACTCGCACTCTGCGCCAACCGAAGACAAGGCAAGTTGGCCGTCGAAGGTGTCGAGGTGACCCCGCACGCAGCCCTGCGCGATTTCGAAGCCCGGGTGATCGCGCCACTAATCTGGCAGAACTCCGCCGCCTACATGTCACACGGGGACTTCGACGCCCTGCGAAGGCTGCCTTTCCACCGCGCGGCGACGGCCCGGAGGCTCAAGGCTTGGCATGGCTACTTGGACTGGATGCTGAAGCTGATCGAGTCCAGGCAGATCCGACTGCCCTACGTTGCAGCCCGCTGGGATGGGAGCCAGTCGCTGATGTTCCTGACCGATCCATCGACCACGCCGCTGCCAGTCGGCCTGGAGATCGGCGTGACCGCCGAGCTTCCTGATCCGGAGAGACGGGCGCAAACTCGTGCTCGCCGTAGCCAGGACGGCGACATCACGAGGCTGGGGCAGATCGACACCGTTCGAGCTGCGAGCTCAGATCGCCTCAACTGGAAAGATGTCGAAGTCCACAAGCAGCAACGGGTCGTCCGGGTACGGCTTGACGAGGACCTATTCCAAGACGGGTATGAGCCTGACATCCCAGACTCAGGCTTCCTTGTGTCCGCGATCGCCGGCGATCTGGCACCACTGAACAACCAACGCAGCGGAGTCGACCGCCTGATGCGGGGTCAGGGGTTCAGCCCTCGTCTAGCCGATTTTCTCTTCGACTCGTCGACTGCGAGCGTGCCGGTCGAAGTGTCGTCTCTGCCGGCCCTGGATGAGTCCCGGCAGCTGAACCCAGGACAAGCCGATGCAGTTGCTAAGGCCCTGTCAGCTCCAGACCTCTGTCTGATCCAGGGCCCACCAGGAACGGGCAAGACGACGGTCATCGCCGACATATGCCTCCGCGCGACCCGAGAAGGCAAACGTGTCCTGGTGGCGTCCCAGACCAACCTCGCGGTAGACAACGCACTTTCGAGGCTTGCCGGCGTGCCGTGGGTTCGCCCCCTTCGTAAGGGCAAGAAGGAGAGCATCGACGAGGAGTTCCGCGCCTATCTGGAAGAGAACGTGGTCCGCCGCTGGTTCGAGAGCGTCGTGACCCACTGCGAACGGCGATTGGAGAAGTCCACGCGCGAAGAGCGAGCGCTGAGCGCACGAGAAGCTGCGGTCCAGCAACTCGAAGCAGCACTGCGAGAACAAGGGGAGGCGTCCCTCGGGTTGTCGACTTCGACTAAGGCGCTCCGATCCGCTGCAGCGCAGGTCTCGCGCCACGAGGTCGCGTTGCAAGCAAGCCGTGACAGCCATCTCTCAATCGCTCGCCGTGCGGAGCGGCTCGCTGCACTGCTGAAGTGGGCCAACGGCGAAGGCCACTTGCCCGTGGACGGCGAGCAGGAGAAATGGCCAGGTGCGGTTGCATTGCCGAGTGTGCTGTGCGATCAGGGCATTGTCTTCCAAGAGGTGGAGTCACACCGATCCCGGCTCGTTCCGCTGATCGAGCTGGCCAAAGCAGTGGACGTGGCACTGCGCGGAGGCACCGCCGATCCTGAGGCCGCAGACGCACTGAAGACCCTGCGCAAGGAGAAGGAGTCGCTGGTCGATTCCGATTCGGCGACGGACATGGATCGGCTGCGGGCGATCAACAAACGCATCCGAGAACTCGAGGGTGACGGCTGGAACAAGGCCACCGGCAAGATCGCCCGCCTTGCCAGGAGAGCTTTCTCTTCGCCGCTGCCAGAATCCCTGGAGACCATCGTCGACTCCCTCCAGCCCACACCCGCTGTGACGAACGCGCTGCAGGCAAGCGATGCCCTGCTACGTCAAGAGATCGAGCTCGCTCGGGCAGTCGACGTTTGTGCGAGGGCGACTGCCGCAGAATGGAGACAGCGCATCGATGCGGTTGCAATCGACCAAGCGAAGTCTGCGAAGGACGTGGAGCTATCTGAGCAGTGCATCAAGCAGGCACGAGCGCAGAGCGAGACGGCCCTCAAAGCGGAGCGGTCTGCCCAAGATCGCCTGCGAGCAGCCATCGAAAGATGGAACGCAGAATGGCCGCTGGCTGGCCGCAAGGCTCCTGCTCCCACACCATCGCGTGAGGCCCTGGACCAAGCCCGAGCTGCTGTGGCCACCACGCGAATCCAGATGCGCGATTCGCTGCAGCGCGGGACCAAGTGGCGCGACATTCAAACGCAATGGTTGACGCGCATCCGAGCGGTGTCGGAAGAGGACGTGGAGACCCTACAGAGGCTATACGTCCGTCACTCCAACGTCGTGGGCATGACCTGCAACGAGGCCGGCAAACGGTCCACATGGCAGGACGACGACTTCGAACCCTTCGACATCGTGATCGTCGACGAA
>CAIUGU010000036.1 GCA_903898785.1 uncultured Pseudomonadota bacterium
CGGTCACCGCCCAGGCCGTGTTCCTCAATCGCGAGGAAGTGACGCTGTATCCGGTCTACCGCGACCCCATCCACGACTTCGGGTTCTATCGCTACGACCCGTCGAAGCTGCGCTTCATCAAGCCGGCCGAACTCAAGCTGCACCCGGAAGGCGCGCAGGTCGGCCGCGAGATCCGCGTGGTCGGCAATGACGCCGGCGAGCAGTTGTCCATCCTGGCCGGCACGCTGGCCCGCCTCGACCGCGAGGCGCCGGCGTACGGCGTCGGCAAGTACAACGATTTCAATACGTTCTATTTCCAGGCCGCCTCCGGCACGTCGGGCGGTTCGTCGGGTTCGCCGGTGCTCGACATCGACGGGCGCGTGCTGGCGCTCAACGCGGGCGGCAGCAGCAATGCGGCCTCCAGCTTCTACCTGCCGCTGGATCGCGTCGCGCGTGCGCTCAGCCTCATCCAGCAGGGCAAGCCGGTGCAGCGGGGCACGCTGCAGACGGTCTTCAAGTACACGCCCTTCGACGAGCTGGCCCGCCTCGGCCTCAAGCCCGAGACCGAAGCCGAGGTCCGCAAGACCGAGCGGGGCCGGACCGGCATGCTCGTCGTCCGCGAAGTGCAGCCGGGTTCGACCGCCGAGGGCGTCCTCGAACCGGGCGATATCCTGGTCCGCCTCGACGGCAAGCTGGCCGATACGTTCGACCCGCTGTCCCGCGTGCTCGACGACAAGGTCGGGCAAATGGTCAAGGTGGAAGTCCAGCGGGGAGGCCAGGCACAGACGCACGAGCTGCCCGTGCAGAACCTCGACCAGATTACGCCGGACGAATACCTCGAGCTCGGCGACGGCATCGTGCATACGCTGTCGTGGCAGCAGGCACGCCACCTCAATTCGCCGGTGCGCGGCGTGTACGTCGCGAACCCGGGTTACGTGCTCGGATCGGCGGGCATTCCCCGCGGCGCCGTCATCACCGATTTCAACGGCAAGCCTACCCAGTCGCTGGCCGATTTCGAGGCCATCCTGAAGGGCGTGCAGGACGGCGAGCAGGTGTCGGCCCGCTACGTGTCCATCGAAGATCCGCGTGCGTCGAAGCTCAAGGTCGTGCGCATGGATCGCCGCTGGTTCCCGATCCGCCACTGCAAGCGCGACGATGCGCAGGGCGTCTGGCCGTGCACCGAGTGGGTCAGCGACGGCACTTCGAAGCCGACCGTGCCGGCCGGCACGCGCTTCGCGACGTCGGGCGATCCGCTGATCGACAAGCTGACGCCGTCGCTGGTGCTGGTCGATTTCGACATGCCGTACTCGGTCACCGGCATCACCGATCGCAACTACCACGGTACCGGCCTCGTCATCGACGCGAGCCGCGGCCTGGTGCTGATCGATCGCAATACGGTCCCCGTGACGCTGGGCGATGTCCGCCTCACGTTCGCCGGCACGCTCGAAGTGCCGGGGCGCGTGGTGTACGTGCATCCGGTGCACAACCTCGCCGTCGTCGCGTACGACCCGAAGCTGATCGGCGATACGCCGGTGAAGTCGGCGGTGCTCAAGGCCCGCGAACTCAAGCCGGGCGAGCAGGTGTGGGCCGTGGGACTCAATTCCGATTCGATGGTGCAGTCGCAGGCCGCCACGGTGTCCGCCGTCGATGCCGTCGATTTCCCGCTCTCGCGCACGCTCCGGTTCCGCGACTCCAACCTCGAGACCATCAGGCTGATCAACGGTCCGTCCGAGTACGACGGCGTGCTGACGAACAAGCAGGGCGAAGTGCTGGCCACGTGGTCGAGCTTCTCCTATGAAGCGGGCCGCGACCTCCGCCAGGACAACAGCGGCATCCCGATCGACCTTGCGCTCGAAATGCTGCCGCTGGTGCAGCAGGGCCTGCCGCTCTATTCGCTGGAGGCGGAGTTCAGCGCGGTGTCGCTCGCGGCGGCCCGGTCGCTCGGGTTGCCCGAGGAATGGGTCAACCGCATCCAGCAGCACAATCCCGCACGTCGCCAGGTCCTCGGCGTCACGCGGACGGTCGCGGGATCGCCCGCCGCCAAGCTGCTGCGCCCCGGAGACCTCGTGCTCGCGGTGGACGACGTCGTCGTCAATCGCTTCCGCGAGGTCGAGCGCGCCACGCAGAAGCAGAAGGTGCAGCTGTCGATCCTCCGGGACGGCAAGGAGATGAAGCTCGACATCGACACGATGCCGCTGGTCGGCGAGGACCTGAGCCGCATCGTCGTGTGGGCCGGCGCCGTGCTGCACATGCCGCACCGGCCGATGGCCGCGCAGCGGGGCATCGTGCCGCAGGGCGTCTTCGTCGCGTACTTCTCGTACGGTTCACCGTCCACGCGCAACCAGCTGTGGGCCGGGCGCCGCATTGTCGAAGTGGACGGCCAGCCGACACCGGACCTCGACGCGTTCCTGAAGTCCGTCTCGGGCCGCGAGGACCGCTCGTCGGTGCGGTTGCGCACGGTCGCGTGGAACGGCGCGGTCGAGGTCATCACCCTGAAGCTCGACAAGCGCTACTGGCCCGCCTACGAGCTGCGCCGCACGGCCGGCGGCTGGCAGCGAAGCGCGCTCGAATAGGGAAGGGCGGCATCGCCGCTGCCTGACGGGCAGCCATTGGCGGGGTGGCGCTGCCTTGCGACACGCCGCTTGCGACGACTGTATCAACTACAGTCGTGCCTCGGGACTCGCAACCGGAGCCGGTGGCAACGCTTTCCCCATGCCTCTCGCGTTGGCCGATCCCCAGCACTGCGCGGCGGTCCACACTTCACGTCTTCCCCGCTTGGTATGATCGGATTATGGCAATTGCACGCGTCACCCAGAAGGAAATCGAAGCCGCTGTCGAAGCGCTCCGTGCCGGGGACCTCGTGGCATTTCCGACCGAGACGGTCTACGGGCTGGGCGCCAACGCCAACAACCCGGAGGCGGTTCGCAAGATCTTCGCGCTGAAGGGGCGCCCGTCCAGCCATCCGGTGATCGTCCACATCGACGATCCCAAGTACCTGCAGCGGTGGGTACAGGAGATGCCGCCCGCTGCGCAGAAGCTCGCCGATGCCTTCTGGCCCGGTCCCCTCACGCTCGTGCTGAAGCGGGGCCCGGCTGTCCACGACGTCATCACCGGCGGCCAGGACACGATTGCCGTACGCATCCCGAACCATCCGATCGCCCGCCAGCTGCTGAACGCGTTCGGTGGCGGCATCGCGGCGCCGTCCGCCAACCGCTATGGCCACGTCAGCCCCACCCGGACCGAACATGTCCGCGAGGAATTCGGCGACGACGTGCCGGTCGTGCTCGACGGTGGCGACTCCAAGATCGGCCTCGAGTCCACGATCGTGTCCTGCGTTGGTCCGGAACCGCGTCTGCTGCGGCCGGGGTCGATCACCGCGACCCAGCTGCGCGCCGTGGTTCCGAACCTCGTCGTGGGCGCCGATCCTTCGGGCCCGCGGGTGCCGGGCAGTGCGCTTCGGCATTACTCGCCGACGACTCCCCTCAACATCGTTCCGGGCCGCGAACTGTCGAAGGTGATCCAGGAGTTCGCTTCCACCGAGGCGAAGGTCGCCGTGCTCGGCATGAAGCCGCCGTCGATCGCGAGTCCCTTCATGACGTGGATCAACGCCGGCATCCGCCCGGACGTCTACGCGCGCAACCTGTATTCGAACCTGCGCACGCTGGACAAGTCGGGTGCGCGGATGATCCTCGTCGAGGACGTGCCGGAGGGCGAGCGGTGGGACGCCGTGCGCGACCGGCTGAAGCGGGCAGCCACCGCCGAGAACGTGGTCACCTACGACCATGACGTCGCCGCGCTGCGCGCGGACATGGACGAAGACTTCACTTGACGGGACGCTGACGCCGGAAATTCCCGGCATTTCGCGATGCTCTGCCGTCGTGGAGCGCGCCTGCGACCGCGTCGAACCGGCGTGCAGCGTTCGCTGCAACCAGGCTGCTCAGGTCCAGGCTCCCGCCGCTCGATGCGTCGCCGGGCGACCTCCGCAAACCGCCACGGAAAAAAGTGTGACCCAGTCCTTGCATCGCTGGCCATTTTTGTTACATTGCGCCCGCGCGGCAGCTACGGGTTCCCCGAACTGCCACGGCTGTGTAAGAGAGCACTCAGAGGTATTGCGCAAGCTGCAGGTGCCGCTCGACCAGACTCATCACTGGGTTGGTTTAGTGTCAGCAGCTTTTTCAGCAAGAGGTACCTACAGGTGTTACCCCGGGCCGCTATTCAGGCATCGAGTGTCTCTCCTTCCGATTCCTTCGATTCCACTTCGCTCGCCGCGACCGAGATCCGTGCCCTCACGGCCCGCTTCGGTTCGCCGCTGCTCGTCGTCGACTGCGAGCAGGTCCGCCGCCAGTACCACGCGCTGAAGGCTGCGCTGCCGGGCGTCGACCTGCACTACGCGCTGAAGCCGCTGCCCCATGCCGCGGTGGTCCAGTGCCTGAACCGCGAAGGCGCCTTCTTTGACCTCGCCACCACCGGTGAAGTCGAACTGGTGAAGGCGCAGGGCATTGCCCCCGAGCGCTGCATCCATACCCACCCGATCAAGCGCGAGAGCGACATCCGCGATGCGCTGCGCTTCGGCGTGACGACGTTCGTGGCAGACAACCCGGAAGAAGTCCGCAAGTTTGCCAAGTTCAAGAAGCGCGCCGAGCTGCTGATCCGCGTGTCGTTCCGCAGCCCGTCGGCTGTGGTCGACCTGTCGAAGAAATTCGGCTGCGAGCCCGGCGCCGTCCTCGATCTCATCCGCCTTGCCCGTACCCTCGGCGTGCGCGTGCGTGGCCTGTCGTTCCATGTCGGCTCGCAAGCCGGCGACTCGTCCAAGTACGTGGAGGCGATCAACGCCTGCACGAACCTGATGGGCGAAGCGCTGCTGGCCGGCCTGCCGGGCCTCGACATCCTCGACATCGGTGGCGGCTTCCCCGTGACCTACCAGGAAGAGATGACGCCGATCGCCGAATTCTGCGCGCCGATCCGTGCCGCGCTGGCCCATGTGCCGGCCCATGTGCGGATCATTGCCGAGCCGGGCCGGTTCATTTCGGCACCTGCCGGCACGGCCGTCTCGACCGTCATGGGCAAGGCCAAGCGCGACGGTCGCTGGTGGTACTACCTGGACGACGGCGTCTACGGTTCGTACAGCGGCCAGATGTTCGACCACGCCAAGTACCCCGTCGACTCGCTGCGCACGGAAGGCCCGCGCTTCCCGAGCGTGCTGGCCGGCCCGACGTGCGACTCCATCGACGTCATCGACGACAACATCATGCTGCCCGAGCTTGAGGTCGGTGACCTCGTGGTCGGCCGCGTCATGGGTGCCTACACCTGGGCGAGCGCCACGGACTTCAACTTCTTCCGCCGCGCGAAGGTCGTCGTCATGAACGAAGGCCCGGCCGTCGAAGGCCGCGTCGTCCGTCTCGAGCGCAAGTCGGGCAAGCGCGCCGGGGTCTGACAGCCCTCCGCCTAGCCGGGCGGCCCTGCGAGGACTAGCATCAAGGCCCGCGACTCCAGAAGTCGCGGGCCTTTTTCATTCCGGAGGCGCCCATGAAAGCCCTGCCACTGGCTGCTCTGTTGCTGGCGATCACCCTGACGGGGCCCGCCTCTGCCGCGGACGATGCCGTTGTCGACCAGCTGCGCAATGACGTGCGGACGCTGGAGCGCGAAGTGCGCGAGTTGTCCCGCCGCCTCGACCAGCTGCAGCAGGCGCAGCGCACGTCCGCGGCAGCGCCAGGCGTGACACGCCGGGCCACCGCTCCCGATCCCGACCCGAGCGCCTGGCTCGCCCCGGAGAAGTGGGACAAGGTGACCCCGGGCATGACGGCCCAGCAGGTCATCCTCGTCCTCGGCACGCCCGTGTCCCTGCGCCCCGGCGACTCCCCCGGCACCCAGACGCTTTTCTATACGCTCCCCATCGGCGACACCGGGTTCCTGACCGGGACCGTCAGGCTGCAAGGCGACAAGGTGGCCGAGATCAGGAGGCCGGAGCTGAGGCAGGTCGGAAAATAGGAGGCAACCGGCGACCTCTGGTCGCAAGTAGGCCTCCGGCAAGTAGGTCGCAGACGCGACAGGTGGGTCTGCCGACAAGCCAGAGGGGAGATAGCAGACCAAACAAGATTCCGGGATCGGTTCTGACTTGGCGAAGCCCTACTTGTCGTCAGACCCTCCTGCCGGAGGCCCACTTGCGGACGGAGACCGCCGTCGTTATCCCGTCACTCCTTGCCGCGCTGACACACCGCAGCAAAACTCTTCGCTGCCTCCGTAGTTGCCCTCAAAACGAAAGTAGTTATACTCAATAACAATCGTTCGCTTTGAACTTCGGTCGTTGCCGCGTCGGCACGGCTACAAGAATGGGGGTCCGAACAATGATGAGCCGCATCCACCGTACGCTGGTCGTTGCATTGGTCGGGCTCGCGATGCCCGTGTTGACCTTCGCGGCCGCCGCACCTGCGATCAAGCCGGTCGCGCCCCAGCCGCTCAAGACCGAGTTCGCATTCACTGCATACGTCAAGGTAGCTGCGCCGATCGTCATCGGGCAGGGCGCGGACGGACTGCAGCGGTATGTCCCCATCACCGGCGGCGAAGTGCAGGGCCCGATGCTGAAGGGCAGTGTGCTCGCGGCAGGCGGCGACCTGCAGGTCTTCCGCACGGCCGACGATGTCCTTGCGCTCGAGGCCACGTACATCCTCGAGAGCGACGATGGCGTGAAGATCTCCGTCATCAACACCGGCTATCGCCATGGTCCCGCGGAAGTCATCGCGCGGATGGCGAGGGGCGAGGCCGTCGCGCCGACCGAGTACTACTTCCGCACGTCGGCCAAGCTCAATGCGCCGCGGGGATCGAAGTACGAATGGGTCAATAGGACCTTGTTCATCTCCACGGCTGAACGCCAGGCCGATCTCGTCATCGTGCACTTCTATCGGGTGATGTAACGATCGAGGAAGTCGCGGGCAAGTGGGGCAGGTCGCGTCCACAGAACAACAAGCGGCACCCCGACGGGGGCCACAGGGGAGCGCTATGAAGGGTCGTCACAACGTCTTTTTCTGCTTTCTGGCGATGCTCTGCGAAGGCATCGACCTGCAGTCTGCGGGTGTGGCTGCAGCCGGCATCGCGGGAGAGCTGCATCCCTCGCCACAGGTCTTCGGCTATTTCTTTGCAGCAAGCACCCTGGGCCTGTTCTTCGGCGCCCCGTTCGGTGGCTGGCTCGGAGATCGCAAGGGGCGCAAGTTCGCGCTGATCCTGTCGCTCGCGGTGTTCGGCCTGTTTTCGCTGCTGACGGCGTTCTGCACGACCATCGACATGCTGATCCTGACGCGGTTCCTGACCGGCTTGGGGCTGGGTGGTGCCATGCCGAACATGATCGCCCTCACTGCAGAAAGCAGTGCACCCGAGAAGCGCAGCCGCAATGTCACGCTGATGTACTCCGGCGTATCGCTCGGCGGGGCGCTTGCGAGCGTCGTTGCGGTGCTCAGTACGCCCGAGAGCTGGCGCGTCATCTTCATTACCGGTGGCGTAGCGCCGCTCGTCATCGCCCTGGCCTTCATCTACTTCGTCCGCGAACCGGAGTGGCGCGGTGAGGCGGCCGGTGCGTCGACCGCGCGGCCCGGTCTTGCAGTTGCACTCATGGGTGACGGGCGCGGCCTGAAGACAGCGTTGCTATGGGGCAGCTTCTTCTTCTCGCTGCTGCTGCTGTACCTCCTGCTCAACTGGCTGCCGTTGCTGCTGGTGGGCATCGGCATGACGCGCGCCGACGCGGCCGTCACGCAGATCATCTTCAACATCGGCGGCACGATCGGGGCCGCGGCGATCGGCTTCACGCTGGACCGGGGCAACCGCATGGTGACCACCGGCCTCGTGTTCGCGTTGCTCGGCCTGATGTTGCTGCTGCTCGCCAAGGCTGGCGTCGGTGCGATCACGGTACTGGCCTTCGTGCTCGGTGCCGCCGTGCTCGCAGCGCAGGCGATCGTGTATGCGTTTGCGCCCAAGGTTTATCCGCGTGCCGTGCGTGGCGTGGGTGTCGGCGCCGCCGTCGGCGTCGGTCGCCTGGGCTCGATCGCCGGCCCGCTGTTCGCCGCGTCGTTGCTGGGTGCGGGACAGTCGAGTGCCCAGGTGCTGATGGGCATGCTGCCCCTGGTCGTGGTCGCAGGCGTCGCGTCCGTCTTCCTTGCCAGCAGGTTGCCGATCAATGACCAAGCCGCTGACTGACCTCCCAATGACGGCTGATCCGCCTTACGACTGCAAGGTCACGCTGCAGGCAGATGGCGCGTGGCTGATGGAGCCCAAGGGAAAGATGCGCGACTGCCCGGCGCGCGTGACGGATCGGTTGGTCCATTGGGCAAGTGCGGCGCCGGATCGCACCTTCATCGCACAGCGCGGGCCGCAAGGCGAGTGGGTGCGGCTGAGTTATGCGGAGACGCTTGCGAAGGTTCGCGGGATCGGCGCGGGTCTGCTGGCCCGGCGCCTCTCGCCCGATCGGCCCATCGCCATTCTTTCCGGCAGCAGCATCGAGCACCAGTTGCTCGCGCTGGCCGCAACGTATGTCGGCATTCCATTCGTCCCGGTCTCGCCTGCCTATTCGCTGACCGAAGGCGCCCTTGGGCGGTTGCAGTATGTGCTGTCGCTGTTGACGCCCGGCCTGATTGCCGTGTTCGGCGGCCCCGAGTACCAGCGTGCGGTCGACGCCGTGCATGCCAGCGACGCGGCCGGTGACAGGGAGTGGGTCACCCTCACCGGGCGGGAGTTCGGTCGAACCAGTACTGCACTTGCAGACCTGGCGTCTGGCGATGTAGCGGCCGCCGACGCCGCTCACGCGCGAGTGGGCCCGGACTCGATCGTCAAGTTCCTGCTGACGTCGGGCTCCACGGGCAATCCCAAGGCCGTGATCACCACGCATCGCATGCTGATGAGCAATCAGGCGACGCTGCTGCAGGCGATGCCGTTTCTGGAAAAGGAGCCGCCTGTGCTCGTGGACTGGCTGCCCTGGAACCACGTGTTCGGCGGCAGCCACAACATCGGCATCGTCCTGATGAACGGCGGCACCTACTACATCGACCACGGCAAGCCGACCCCGGCCGGCATCAAGGAGACGGTCCGCAACCTCTGCGAAGTCTCTCCCACTGTCTATCTCAACGTGCCGCGCGGCTACGAAGCCCTGCTGCCCTTCCTGCAGCAGGACCCCGCGCTCCGCGAGAGTTTCTTCAAGCGGCTGAGGACGACGTTCGTCGCAGCGGCCGGGCTGTCGCAGGAAGTGTGGAACGGGTACCTCGAGGTGTCCCGACGGGAGCGGGGCGAGACTGTCCCGATGATCAACGGCATCGGTGCGACGGAGACGGCGCCCAGCGTCACGTTCGCCACGAACACGACTCGTGCGGGTTTCATCGGGTTGCCGGCCGCCGGTTGCCTGGTCAAGCTCGTTCCGGTGAACGGCAAGCTCGAGCTCCGCGTGCGCGGACCGATGGTCACGCCGGGCTACTGGCGCGATGCAGAGCGAACAGCGGCCGCGTATGACGCAGAAGGCTGGTACCGCATGGGCGATGCCGTGCGCTTTGCCGATCCCGACGAGCCGGCGGCCGGCCTGATGTTCGATGGCCGTATCGCCGAAGACTTCAAGCTGTCCTCCGGTACGTGGGTGAGTGTCGGTCCACTGCGAGTGGCGCTGCTGACCGCGTTGTCGCCGCTCTGCGTCGACGTCGTCATCGCCGGCCTCAACCGGGATGGGCTCGGGGCGCTGCTGCTTCCCGACATGCGCGCTTGCGCGACGTTCTTCCCGCAGCTGCCGGCAGACATCACGATGGCGCAGCTGGCGAAGTCTCCGGTCCTGCTTGCGGAGATCAGGCAACGGCTCGATCGATTCGCCGTCGATCACCCGGGGAGTTCGACCAGCATCGCGCGGGCCCTGGTGCTCGACAGCCCGCCCGGCCTCGGGAGCGGCGAGCTGACCGACAAGGGCAACATCAACCAGCGTGCCGTGCTCGACAACCGCGCGCATCTGGTCGAGGCGCTGTACGCGCGTGAGCCGGGGCCTGACGTGATTTGTATCGCGACCGCTTGAAGGCCGCGCCAAGGAGACAATGGGATGGCGATTCGCCGGGACGGGGCAGCGGTGCGCAAACGCCCTGCAGACACTGAAGCCGAGTTGTTCGACATGGGGCTGCTGGAGCAGTCGGTGGGCTATCGACTGCGGCGGGCGCAGCTTGCCATCTTTGCAAAGGTGACCCAGGAGCTCAGCGAGCTCGACTTGCGGCCGGGCCAGGTGGGCGTCCTCACGCTCATCGAGCGCAATCCCGGCATCACGCAGGTGGAAGTCTGCAACGCGCTCGGTATCCAGCGCGCGAACATGGTCACGTTGATCAACGCGCTCGAGGAGCGCGGTATCGTCGAGCGGCAGGCCGTTGCTGCGGATCGCCGTTCGAATGCACTGGTGCTGACGGCCGAAGGCCGCCGCCTGCTGCGCAAGGCAGCGGATGCACATCGCAGCGCCGAGGCGGCCATCACGCGACGCCTGGGTGCCGCCGGCCGCGACCAGCTGCTCCACCTGCTTGAATTGCTGACTGAATGAAGAGGATCGTCGAATGAGCCAGGATATCGTTACCGTCAGCACCGCCGGCTTGACCGGCGAGTTTGCCGTCATCACGGTCAACAACCCCCCCGTCAACACCATCGATGCCGGCGTGCGCGCCGGGTTGAGCGCGGCCCTCGACGGCGTCGAGAAGCGCTCGGGACTCAAGGGCGTGCTGCTCCGCTGCGACGGCAGCACCTTCTTCTCCGGTGCGGATATCGGCGAGTTCGCGGGTCCGCCGAAGGAGGCCGAGTATCGCGCGCTGTTCGCCCGCTTCGAGGCGTTTACCGTGCCCGTGGTCGTGGCGATGCACGGCACGGTCATGGGCGGCGGCCTCGAGATCGCCCTCGCCTGCCACTACCGTGTCGCGGCACCGGGTACCCGCTTTGGCCTGCCTGAAGTCACGCTCGGCATCATCCCGGGGGCAGGTGGCACGCAGCGCATGCCGCGCCTGATCGGCGTCGAGAAGACGCTCGAGCTGGTGCTCGGAGCGAAGCCCGTCGATACGGATGCCGCGACGAGTGCCGGCTTCCTCGATGCCGTGATTGCCGGCGATCTCGCGGCGGGTGCGCTTGAGTACCTGAAGGCGCTCGTTGCAGAAGGCAAGGGGCACAGGCGCACGTCGGAACGCCGCGTCGATCCAGCCACCGCAACCCCCGCAATCGTCCAGCGCTTCAAGGAGCAGGCGGCGAAGCAGTATCCCAACCGGCAAGCGCCGTACACGGCCATCGAAGCGATCACCGCCTCGGTGCGATTGCCGTTCGCGCACGGTCTCACGTACGAGACGGAGCTCGTCAACCAGGCCAAGCTGACAGTCGAATCGCGCGGCGCGGTGCATGTGTTCTTCGCCGAGCGCGCGACGCGCAAGGTGCCCGGCATTCCCGCCGACATTCGCGCGGCGCAGGTGAAGCAGGCCGGCGTGATCGGCGCGGGCACGATGGGCGGAGGCATTGCGATCTGCTTTGCGAATGCCGGCATTCCCGCCGTCATCGTCGATGCAAGCGACGAAGGGCTGGCCCGCGGCCTGAAGGTTATTGGCCAGACGTATGACTCGATGGTCAAGCGCGGCCGCATCACCGAGGCCGACAAGGCGCAGCGCATGGGCCTGATCACCGGCTCGCTCGACTATGCGTCCCTCGCGATTGCCGACGTCGTCATCGAGGCGGTGTTCGAGAGCATGGACCTCAAGAAGACCATCTTCGCGAAGCTGGACAAGGTCGTGAAGCCCGACGCCGTGCTGGCCACGAACACGTCGACGCTCGACATCGAGCTCATCGCCGATGCCGTCAGCCGTCCCGGGAACGTGATCGGCATGCATTTTTTCTCGCCCGCCAACGTGATGCCGCTGCTCGAGGTCGTGCGTACGCGCCGGACGTCGCCGCAGACCATCCGCACCGTGCTCGAGATGGCGAAGCCGCTGCGCAAGACGCCGGTCCTGGCGCGCGTCTGCTACGGCTTCATCGGCAACCGCATGATGGAAGGCTATGCCCGCGAGGCGGAGGCGATGGTGCTCGAAGGAGCCAACCCGCGCGAGGTGGACGGTGCGCTGGAAGCATGGGGCATGGCGATGGGCATCCTCGCCGTGTTCGACATGGCCGGCATCGAGGTGGGCGTCAACGTCCACAAGGCCAACGCCGACCGCTTCCCGCCGGATCCTGCGTACTACCAGGCAGACTTCGCGCTGTACGAAGCGGGCCGGCTCGGCCAGAAGAACGGCAAGGGCTATTACCGCTACGAACCCGGCAACCGTGCGCGCCTCGACGATCCGGAGGCCATCGCGATCCTGCGTGCGCGGGCCGAGAAGCTCGGTATCAAGCCATGTGCCCACACGCCGGAGGAGATCATCGAGCGCTGCCTGTATCCGCTGCTCAACGAAGGGCTGCGCATCCTCGAAGAGGGCGTGGCGCTGCGGGCCAGCGACATCGACGTCGTGTGGACGTCGGGTTACGGCTTCCCGCGCTACCGTGGCGGGCCGATGTTCCATGCCGATACTATTGGCCTCAAGACCCTGTACGACGGCATCCTCAAGTACCAGGCCCGCTTCGGCCCGATGCACTGGCAGCCTGCGCCGCTGCTCGAGAAGCTGGTGCGCGAAGGCAAGACACTGGCGCAGTGGGATGCCGAGCAGCAGAAGGCGAACTGAAGATGAACATCAACGACCTGGTCGCGATCGACGTCCATACGCACGCGGAAGTCTCCTGCCGCCACGAGCCGGACGAGTACGGCAAGCCGTTCGAGGACGCCGCCAGCCAGTACTTCAAGGCCGGCAAGCGTCCGACCATCGCGGAGACGATCGCGTATTACCGCGAACGCAAGATCGGCCTCGTCATGTTCCCCGTGGACTCCGAGTTCCAGACCGGCGTGCGCCGCATCCCGAACGACGAAGTCGCCGAGGCGGCGATGGCCAACCAGGACATCATGATCGCGTTCGGCAGCGTGGATCCGCACAAGGGCAAGATGGGCGTGCGCGAGATCCGCAGCCTGATCAAGGACCATGGCGTCCGCGGGTTCAAGTTCCACCCGACGATGCAGGGCTTCTTCCCGAACGATCGCATGGCGTATCCGATGTACGAGGCCATCGCCGAGGCCGGGTTGCCAGCCCTGTTCCATAGCGGTCACTCGGGCATGGGCACGGGCATGCCGGGCGGCGGCGGGCTCCGTCTCAAGTATTCGAACCCGATGCACCTCGACGACGTGGCCGCCGATTTCCCGGGGCTCACGATCATCATCGCGCATCCGTCGTGGCCGTGGCAGGACGAGGCGCTGTCCGTCTGCCTGCACAAGCCGAATGTCTTCATCGACCTGTCGGGCTGGTCGCCGAAGTACTTTCCGCCGCAACTCGTGCAGTATGCGAACAAGCAGCTCAAGACGAAGATGCTGTTCGGTTCCGATTTCCCGCTGATCACGCCCGACCGCTGGATCAGCGACTTCAAGGACGCGGGCTTCAAGCCCGAAGTCCACGACCTGATCCTGAAGCAGAACGCGATCCGCGCGCTCGGGCTCCGTTAAGTACGTCGACAGTCAAACAAAGCAGGACAAGAGGGGGAGATCCGATGGCCAGACAACCGGCACTGCTGCTCGGCACAGCAATCGCGACGACGCTGTACGGATGGGCAACGACCGAGGCAGCGACGCCGCCTGCGCAGCGCAGCCCCGCGCAGTCCGCGGTCATCCGCAGTTGCGCGGAACTGCCGACTCGCTTCGGCTTTCCGCGGACTTCCCTGCAGGTGGCCACCGTGGTCCCGGGGGGCAACGCAGCCGTGGCCGGCCAGCCGATCGGCCCGCACTGCCTGGTCCAGGGCAAGATGAATGAACGCGTGAGCCCGGTGGATGGACAGACGTACGCGATCGGTTTCGAGATGCGGCTGCCTGTCGAGTGGAACGGCCGCTTCCTGTACCAAGGCAATGGCGGCATCGACGGTGCCGTGGTCCCGGCCTTCGGCGCAGTCAACGGCGGCGCTGCAGCGACCAATGCGCTTGCGCAGGGCTTCGCGGTCATCAGCTCCGATGCCGGCCACTCCGGTGCGCAGAACCCCCTGTTCGGCCTCGATCCGCAGGCACGGCTCGATTACGGCTATCAGGCCGTCGGCTCGCTGACACCGATGGCCAAGGCACTGATCCGCAGCGCCTACGACAAGGACCCCGATTACTCGTACATCGGCGGCTGCAGCAACGGCGGTCGCCATGTGATGGTCGCTGCCGCGCGGTATGCGGAACAGTACGATGGCTTCCTTGCCGGCGACCCCGGCTTCAACTTGCCGCAATCCGCGCTCGCGCAGCTGTACGCCGTGCAGCAGTACTCGCGCGTGACGACGTCGCAGGACCTTGCGAGCGGCTTCACGCTGCCGGAGCGCCAGCTCGTGTCCAATGCGGTGCTCGCGAAGTGCGACGCACTGGACGGCGCGAAGGACGGCCTCGTTCAGTCGATTGCCAAGTGCCAGAAGACCTTCAACCTGGCGCGCGACGTGGCCACGTGCAAAGGCGAGCGCGATGGCACGTGCCTCTCGGCCGACCAGAAGGATGTCATCGGCAAGCTGTTTGCCGGCGTCCGCGATGCCAAGGGCAAGAAGCTGTCGCCGCCGTTCCCGTTCGACTCCGGCATTGCCGGTGCCAACTGGGCGGACTGGAAGTTCGTGGCGTCGGTTACCAACCGCGATCCGCCCGCGATGGCCTTCATCTTCCAGTCGCCTCCGGCCGATGCGTCCGTGCTGCGCGACATGCGCGGCTTCGCGATGGGGTTCGACGTCAATCGCGACGGCCCGAAGATCTTCGCGACGGCGGCTCCCTACAACGAAGCCGCGATGTCGTTCATGACACCGCCCAATGCCACGCAGATGGCGGACCTGAAGCGCACAGGCGGCAAGTTGCTCGTGTATCACGGCACCAGCGATCCCATCTTCTCGTCGAGCGACACGGCTGCGTGGTACGACGGCCTGCGCAAGTCGAGCCGCGGCGATGCCAGCGGCTTCGCGCGGTACTACGAAGTCCCGGGCATGAACCACTGCCGCGGCGGTCCCGCCACCGACCAGTTCGACATGCTCACGTCGCTCGTGAACTGGGTGGAGAAGGGCGAGGCGCCGGAGGCCATCGTCGCGACGGCCCGCGGCGCCGGCAATCCCGCTGGCGTGAATCCCGAGCTGCCCGCCGGCTGGGCAGCCGACCGGTCGCGTCCGCTGTGCCCGTATCCGCAGATTGCCCGCTACGACGGCAAGGGCGACAGCGAGAAGGCGTCGAGCTTCAGCTGCAAGCGTCCTTGAGTGCCAGCAAAGGATAAGAACATGAGCGCCACCGCATTCCGCTTGATTCCGAAGGCTGTTCCCGTCGCAGTCAGTATCGCGCTGCTTGCGGGCTGCGCTGGCACCGGCGATGAGCCGGCCAGGGCCTCCGTCGCCGTCGTGACCGCCGAACGATGTGCGGCGCTGACCGGCACGAGCCTGCCCGGCGTGCGCATCACCGCTGCGAAGTGGGTGCCGGCGGGCACCGAGCGGCCGCGCAACGGCCAGACCGAAGTCGGCACTCCGTTGCCCGAACACTGCATCGTGCAGGGTCGCATCGACGAGCGCGTTGGCACCGACGGCAAGCCGTACTACACCGGCTTCGAACTGCGCCTGCCGAGTGCGTGGAGCCATCGCTTCCTGTACCAGGGGGGTGGCGGCAATGACGGCATCGTCCGGCCGGCGTACGGCAACAACTCCGGTGCTCTCGGTGCTCAGGACAATGCCCTGCAGCGCGGGTATGCCGCCGTCACGACGGATGCCGGGCATCAAGGCCCGGACCCGCTGTTCGGCCTCGAGAACCAGGCGCGCATCGACCATGCCTACAACGCGCATGACCGCACCGCCGTCACCGCGAAGGCGATCGTTGCCGACTACTACGGCAACCGGCCCGACAAGAGCTACTTCATCGGCTGCTCTGGCGGCGGTCGCCAGGGCATGATGTTCTCGCAGCGCTTCCCCGACTACTTCGACGGCATCATCGCGATCGCACCGGCGATGCGCGTGGCCTCGGGTGCCAGCATTGCCGCTGCGTGGACGACACAGCGTTTCCAGGGTGTCGCGCCGGTCGGTACCGACGGGCAGCGCATCCTGTCGCAGTCGTTCACGCCCACGGACCTCAAGGTCGTGGCGAACCACGTGCTCGAGAAGTGCGATGCGCTGGACGGCCTCAAGGACGGTCTGGTCCAGGACGCGAAATGCCGGATCAATACGAATGACCTCAAGTGCAGCGCCGGCAACGCAGGTGCGTGCCTCAAGCCGGAACAGGCCGATGCGCTGGCTGCGATGATGGCCGGGCCGCGCAACAGTGCCGGTGAAGCGCTGTACTTCCGCTGGCCTTGGGATCCGGGCATCACGGGCGCAGGCTGGCGGGCATGGACCCTCGGAACCTCGACGACGGGCACCCCCAACTCGATCCATGCTGCTTTGATCTCGGGAGCCGTCGGCTACGAGTTCGCGACGCCGGCGGATCCGTCGCTCAACATGCTCAACTTCAATTTCGACCGCGATCCGGCGCGGCTCAGGGCGTTTGCGGCCATCTACAACTCCGCCGACGATGTCGATCTCGCGGCGTATCGCAGGCACGGCGGCAAGCTGCTGTTGATCCATGGCCTCGCGGACCCGATCTTCTCGGCCGCCGAGTCGATGGACTACATCGAGCGCGTCAAGGCAAGGCACGGCTCGCGGGCCGATGGCTTTGCGCGGCTGTTCCTCGTGCCCGGCATGAACCACTGCGCGGGCGGTCCGGCCACGGATGCCTTCGACGGCCTCGGCGCCATCGAGCGCTGGGTCGAGAAGGGCGACGCGCCGGCGCGCATCGAGGCCAGCGGCACCGCGGAGATGCCCGGAATCTCCCGGCCCCTGTGCGCGTACCCGAAGATGGCCCGCTACAAGGGGGGGGACGAGAAGCTGGCCGCAAGCTTCGAGTGCCGTTGAGGGGGCATCCGGCAGGCCGTTCTTGCGGGTTCCGCGTCATGGGGACAGAATCCGCGCTCGATTTCGAACAACAACTGGGGAGTTCACAATGATCGGTTACGTTACGCTCGGCACCAACGATCTCGCGCGGGCCGCCAAGTTCTACGACACGCTGCTCGGGGAAATCGGTGCCAAGCGCGCCATGGAGTCGGATCGGTTCATCAACTGGTCCATCGGCGCCGGCACGCCGGGCCTCGGGCTCATCAAGCCCTACGACGGCAAGGCCGCCACCGGCGGCAACGGCACGATGGTCGCGCTGTACCTCGACAGCCCTGCCAAGGTCGATGCCCTGTACAAGAAGGCCATCGAGCTCGGCGCGAAGGACGAAGGTCCGGCGGGTCCCCGCGGTCCGCACTTCTACGCCGGCTATTTCCGTGATCACGACGGCAACAAGCTGAGCTTCTTCACCATGACTTGATGTCAGGAAGGGGAGTGGAACCTGGGGCAACCTCGGGTGTCCACTCTCCTGACGGCCCTGCTGATCGTGGGCAGTCGAGGATTCTTCATTGAAAACGAATTCTTCCCTGGTGCGGCGAATGCGAGGAGTGGCCGTCCTCCTAGGGGCCCTGGTTGTCGCGGGTTGCACCAGCAGCCTGGTCTACAACCGCCTCGACACGATCGCCCGCTGGTACATCGGCAGCCTCGTCACCCTCGACGAGGGCCAGCAGGACGGCCTGCGCGACTGGCTCGCGCGTTCCCTTGCCTGGCACCGCGATTCCGAGCTCAGGCGCTACGAGCTGTTCCTGCGCGATCTCTCGGGGAAGGTGGCCGTCGGTCCGGACCCCGCGCTCCTGCCGAGGACGATGCAGCAGGCGGAAGGCTTCATTGGCGACCTGGCTGCGCAGCTTGCTCCCGAGGCTGCGGAACTGCTGACTACGCTTCGCCCGAACCAGGCCGACGAGTTCCTGGCCAATCTCGACAAGCGCAATCGCGAGGAGCTGGACGAGGAGCGGGAGCGGACGTCCGCCGACCGCCAGAAGCGCCGTACCCGCTCGATGATGAAGTCGCTCGAGCGCTGGACGGGCGCGGTCACGCCTGAGCAGAAGGCGATCGTCGAGCGCACCGTGACCGAGATGGAGGCCGCCGGCCTGCTCGGGGAGACCGACGAGTGGTATGCCAGCCAGACCGCGTGGCGCAACGCCTTGCGCCAGGCGTTGGCCAAAGGACCGGCAGGGCGCGATGACGTGGAGGGGCTGCTGCGCGAGCCGCAAAAGACCTATACGGAAGCGCATCGCGCTGCGGAAGCCGACCAGCGCCGACGGTTCATGGCGCTGGCCAACGAGCTCGATGAGTCGCTGTTACCCAAGCAGCGGGCGACGTTGTCCGTGAAGCTCGCCGACCTCGCGCAGGACCTCAAGTCGCTGCAGCCGGAGACCTGACGCGCCCCGGCTCGACGTCATGCAGGAAAGCCACGCTTGCGCATCAGCGCGGCCACGCCGGGATCGCTCCCGCGGAAGGCGCGATAGGCGGTGAGGGGATCCTGCGTATTGCCGCGCGTGAACACCTGCTCCTTCAGCCGCGTCGCCACCTCTCGATCAAACGGCCCGCCGCCTGCCGTGAAGGCTTCCCAGGCATCTGCCGTCAGCGTGTCCGCCCACAGGTAGCTGTAATAGCCTGCGGAATAGCCGTCTCCTGAAAACACGTGATTGAACTGCGGCGTCCGGTGCCGCATGACGATCTCGCGCGGCATGGCGAGGGATGCCAGCGTGTCGCGCTCGAAGGGGCCCGGGTCGATGGACCGGCCGCCTTCCAGGTGCAGCTTCATGTCGATGAGGGCGCTCGCGAGATACTCGACCGTGCCAAATCCCTGGTTGAAGGTCCGCGCGCGCTCGATCTTGGCGAAGAGGGCGGGCGGGAGCGGCTCGCCCGTCTCGAAGTGCAGCGCATGGCGGGCGAGGACTTCCGGCGTCGCGAGCCAGTGTTCGAGCAGCTGAGACGGAAACTCCACGAAGTCGCGCGGCACCGATGTCCCGGACAGTGACGGATAGGTCACGTTCGACAACAGCCCGTGCAGCGCGTGGCCGAACTCGTGGAACAGCGTGACCGCATCGTCCCAGCTGACGAGCACCGGTTCGCCGGGGCGGCCCGGCACGAAGTTCGCATTGTTGGAGACGATCGGCGTGACCTCGCCGTCGAAGCGGTGCTGGCGGCGGTACTCGCTCATCCACGCTCCCGACAACTTTCCCGTGCGCGCATACGGGTCGAAGTACCACAGCCCGACGTGCCTGCCGGTCGCGTCCTCCACCTGCCACACGCGTACGTCCGGATGACAGACGGGAACCTGGGCCGCATCCACCGGCGAGAACTCGAGCCCGAACAGTTCGCGGGCGACGAAGAACAGCGCCTCGCGCAAGTTCTCCAGTTGCAGGTAGGGCTTCACTTCCGCCGCATCGAGGTCGAATTTCTGCTTCCTGACGTGCTCGGCGTAGAAGCGGTAGTCCCACGGTTCGATGCTGAGGCCATGGCCAAGCGAGTCCGCGAGCGCCTGCATGTCGGCGACTTCCTCCCGTACGCGCGCAACGGCGGGCGTCCACAGCGCGAGCATCAGTTCCAGCGCGCGCTCCGGCGTCTGCGCCATCTGGTTGTCGAGCCGCCAGTGCGCATGCGTGGCAAAGCCCAGCAAGCGCGCCCGTTCTGCGCGCAGGGCCAGGATCTCCGTGACGAGCGCCTTGTTGTCGCGCGCATCGTTGTTGTCGCCGCGCTGGACGAACGCGCGCCACACCTGCTCGCGCAGGTCGCGCCGCGTGGAGAAGGCCAGGAACGGCTCGACGCTCGAGCGCGTATTGCTGATGGCCCAGCAGCCCGGGTGCCCGCGACGTTCGGCTTCGACGGCGGCGCCGGTGCGCACCGACTCCGGCAGGCCCTCCAGATCCGCGGGATCCCTGAGGATGAGCACCTGGCTGGCCTCGTCGCCAAGGATGTTCTGGCTGAATTGCGTGAACAGCCCGGCGAGCCGCTGGTTGATGGCAGACAGCTGCTGCTTGGCGGCCGCATCGAGCTTCGCGCCGGCACGGACGAAATCGGTGTAGTACAGCCAGGTCAGCCGCTGCTGTTCCGCGTCGAGGCCCGACTGCTCGCGAGCCTCGTACACGCTGGCGATGCGCGCGAACAGCGCCGCGTTCTGCGTGATCCGGTCGCTGAAGGCCGCGAGCCGGGGTGCCATCTCGCGCTCGATCGCCTGGACGCCTTCATCGTTCAGCGTCGACGTGTAGACGCCGTAGACGGCATTGACGCGATCGAGAAGCCGACCCGTCCGCTCCAGTGCGGCAATCGTGTTGTCGAAGGTCGGGGGTGCCGGATTGCGTGCAATCGCGTCGATCTCCCCGAGCTGTTCGGCCATGCCGGCTTCGAGGGCAGGCTGCAGGTGTGCGGTCGCGACCCGATCGAACGGCGGGACGCCCCCGTACGGACCGCTCCATGGAGCGAGGAGCGGATTGGTGGGCAGGGAATTCTCGCTGGCCGAAGGAGTCGAATTCGTCGTCATGGAATCGCTGGCTGTCGCGGAACGTTGGTAATTCGTTAGCGTATCTGTATGGCGACAGCGCGGCCACTCTTCAATGCCCCGTGCGCGTCATGCCGGCCCCACCTCCTGCGCAGCGCGTCGCGGGGGTACACTCGTCCGTCTTGGGTCTCGAAACTGGAGCACATCATGCAACGACAAATGTCAGCCCCCTGGATCCTGGGCCTTCTGGCCGCGGCCGTACTCGGCGCACCGGCCGCGATGGCCGCCGACGCGAACGTGAGTTGCAGCCTCAAGTTCAGCATGTCGGGCTGGTCGGTGTTCTACAAGACGTATTCCGGCACCGGCACGGTGACGTGCTCCAATGGCCAGAGCAGGAACGTGACACTGAAATCCGAGGGCGGCGGTTTGACGGTCGGCAAGTCGAGCATCGAGGACGGCATCGGCCGGTTCTCGCCGGTCAAAGGCATCGACGAGATCATGGGCTCCTATGCCGCCGCGGAGGCCCATGCGGGCGCGGTGAAGTCGGCGAAGGGAGAAGTGCTGACGAAAGGCGAAGTGTCGCTGGCGTTGAGCGGCAAGGGACGCGGCTGGGATCTGGGCGTCGCCTTTTCCAAGTTCACCATCAGCCCGAACTGATGCGGAGGAAGGGCGGATAGGGCCAGAAGAAGATTGATGCCGATTCGCGGTCCGCGAATCCTGCACCCGCCCGCCTAGAAGAGTTCGATTTCGCTCGTCGCGGTGCGCGGGGCCGTGGCCGTCGCGTGCCGGGTACCCATGATGGTCTCGAAGATCGCGACTTCCTCGCGGGTGCGGTACGTGCGGCCGAGTCGCGTGTGCAGCTCCTGCCAGTCTTCGTGGCGCGCACTGCGCTCGGTGTCCGTCACGAACTCTCCCAGAGCGTGCAGGCTGTGGCGCACGTGGCCGAGGCGCTGCGTCAACCGGTCATGGAACTGCAGCGCCTGGATCGCCGCATTGGCCTTGGTGACGAGCCGGTTGCTGCGCATGTCGACTTCGGCGGCCGCCTGCGAGTCTTCGGCCGCCAGCCCCGCGGCCTTGCGCCGCAGCCACTCTGAATCTTCGACGATCGTGGTGAGGGCTTCGAGCAGCCTTTCGATCGCGGCGTCGCAATCGCCGAGTGCGCCGTCGAGCTGGGCGGCGCACAGCTTGAGCATGTTGGAGGTTTCAGCCGCCTTGAGGGCCTCTGGGCCGACCAGGGACGGATCGCGCTGGGAGGACATCGCCGAACAACCCGCGAGCGTTACTGCAGGACGCGGTTGATGGTGGCGATGAGTTGCGCGGGGTCGAAAGGCTTGACGATCCAGCCGGTCGCGCCTGCCTGGCGGCCGCGCATCTTCATGTCGCCGCCCGACTCCGTGGTCAGCACGAGGATGGGCACGAACTTGTACTGCGGCAGCGAGCGCAGCTCGCCCACCAGCTGGATGCCGTCCATGTTGGGCA
>CAIUGU010000037.1 GCA_903898785.1 uncultured Pseudomonadota bacterium
GCTGCGGCGCGTCCTGAAATCAAGGAGTTCATCGAGTTCTACCTGACCAAGGGTGCCGACCTCGTCAAGGAAGTCGGTTATGTGCCGCTGCCGGCTGCGTCCTACCAGCTGACCCTCAAGCACTTCAAGGACCAGAAGCTGGGCACCGTGTTCGGCGGCGTCGCAGAAGTGGGCGTGACGATCGAAAGCCTGCTGGCCCGTGAAGGCAAGCTCTGACTGAAGACCTGATGCCCGGCGGGCGCGTTCGCCGGTCCGGAACAGTAATATTGTTGTGATAGAGCAGGGGCAGGATACCGGGAGACCGGTTCCTGCCCCTTATCCTTGGGGCCGGCTCCGGTGCACGACGCAGGACAAAGCCGGGTCAAGGTGGGTATGCTTCACCGCGCCGGCGGGCCGCCCCGGCCTTCACGGTATTGACAAGGCTAGTGAGTAAATGAATACGACCGCGCCTGCCGCCGCAGGGTTCGTTACGCAGACGCGTTACCGCAAGGTCCGGGATCGTATCGTTGAACTGGTGCTGCTGGCTGCCGGCCTGGTGGCGATGCTGACGACGGTCGCCATCGTGGCCATCCTGCTGTACGAGTCGAGCGCGTTCTTCGAGCACGTGACGTTGCGGGAGTTCTTCACCGACACCCTGTGGACCCCGCTGTTCGCCGACGCGCACTACGGCATCATGCCGCTGGTCGCAGGTACGCTCACGACCACGATGGTGGCGCTGCTGGTGGCGGTGCCGCTGGGCACGACAATCGCCATCTACCTGAGCGAGTTCGCACCCAACCGGGTGCGCGAGACCGTCAAGCCGATCCTCGAGCTGCTGGGCGCCGTTCCCACTGTTGTATATGGATATTTCGCGCTGCAGTTCGTGACGCCGCTACTGCAGATGATCATTCCCGACCTGCCCGGCTTCAACATGCTGAGCGCGGGCCTCGTCATCGGCCTGATGATCGTGCCCTACGTGAGTTCTGTAAGCGAAGATGCGATGCGTGCCGTGCCGCGGTACATGCGGGAAGGGTCGTTTGCCATGGGGGCTACCCGCTTGCAGACCGCATTGCGCGTCGTCGTGCCGGGCGCCTTCTCGGGCCTGGCGGCAGCATTCATCCTGGGCATCTCACGCGCGGTCGGCGAAACCATGGTGGTGGCGATCGCCGCCGGCATGCAGCCCAACCTGACGTTCGATCCGCGGGAGCCGGCGGCCACCATCACCGCATTCATCGTGCAGGTGAGCCTCGGCGACCTGCCCCATGGCAGCATCGGCTACCAGAGCATCTTCGCGGCCGGCCTCGTGCTGATGACGATCACGCTGATCTTCAACGTGATCGGCTTCTTCCTGACGCGCCGCTTCCGGGAGGCTTACTGATGGCCGCTCCGATGCACGAATCCATTGAGGCGCTGCGCGCGGGGCTGACGCGCCGCAAGCTGCTCGACCGCGTGTTCGTCATTATCGGCCTGACGGTCATGCTGGCCTGCCTGATGCTGCTGGCGATGCTGTTCCTGCAGCTGGTGCGCGACGGCTGGCCGCGTTTCACCACGGAATTCCTCACTTCTTTCCCCTCGCGACGCGCCGAGCAGGCGGGCATCCTTTCGGCGTGGGTCGGCACGTCCCTGATCATGCTCGTGACGGCCTTCTGCGCCGTGCCGGTGGGCGTCGCGGCAGCCATCTATCTCGAGGAATACGCCCCGAAGAACTGGTTCACGGCGATCATCGAGATCAACGTGACCAACCTGGCCGGCGTGCCTTCCATCGTCTACGGCCTGCTGGCCCTCGGTCTCTTTGTTTACCAGCTCGATCTCGGGCAGAGCATCGCGGCCGCCGGCCTCACGCTGGCGTTGCTGATCCTGCCGGTCGTGATTGTCTCGACGCGTGAGGCGATCAGGGCCGTGCCCAAGGCCATTCGCGAGGCGGCCTACGGCCTTGGTGCCACCCGCTGGGAGGTCACCAAGGACCACGTGTTGCCCTATTCGACAGGCGGTGTGCTGACCGGCATGATCCTCGGCCTGTCGCGGGCCATCGGCGAAACCGCGCCGATCATCACGATCGGTGCGCTCAGCTTCATTGCGTTCCTGCCGGCGCCGCCCCTCTCGGCCGAACCGCCTTTCGTCTCCTTCCAGTGGTTGAGCGACCCGTTTACTGCGATGCCGATCCAGATGTTCAACTGGGTGTCGCGGCCGGACGTGGCGTTCCAGTCCAATGCGGCCGCTGCAGGCGCGATCCTGCTGGGCATGACCTTGCTGATGAACGGTGTCGCCATCTGGATCCGTTACCGTTTCCGCAAGAAGATCAACTGGTGAGCGCAGCGATCGCAGGGATCGCCTGACAGGTGAACATGATGGATTCGACGAACACAGTCCGTTCGGCTGCAGAGGGCGGGTCAGCGACCGACAGTCGCGGGCGCCTGGGCATCGCGATGGACGACACGCGCAAGGCGCGCCGCATCGACGTGAAGGCGGCCGTCGAGAACCTGAACTTCTTCTACGGCCAGAACCAGGCCCTCAAGAACCTGTCGATGCTGATTGCCGACAAGCAGGTGACGGCATTGATCGGTCCGTCCGGTTGCGGCAAGAGCACGTTCCTGCGCTGCTTCAACCGCATGCACGACCTGCAGCCGGATACGCGCTACGAGGGCAGCATCATGCTGCATCCGGAGAACATCAACCTGATCAGCAGGCAGGTGGACCCGATCGAGGTCCGCATGCGCATCGGCATGGTGTTCCAGAAGCCCAACCCGTTCCCGAAATCGGTCTTCGAGAACGTCGCCTACGGCCTGCGCCTGCGCGGCGTGAACAATCGCGTGCTGCTGGCCGAAGAGGTCGAGAAGGCGCTGCGTAATGCCGCCATCTGGGACGAGGTGAAGGACCGCCTGCAGGACTCCGCACTCGCGCTGTCCGGCGGCCAGATGCAGCGCCTGTGCATCGCGAGGGCGCTGGCCACCCGTCCGGAGATCCTGCTGTTCGACGAGCCGACGTCGGCGCTCGACCCGATTGCCACTGCCCGCATCGAGGAGCTCATCTCGACGCTGCGCGACCAGGTGACCGTCCTGATCGTCACGCACAACATGCAGCAGGCGGCGCGCGTTTCCGACTACACGGCGTTCATGTACCTGGGCGAGCTGATCGAGTTCGACGAGGCTGCCAAGATCTTCACGAACCCGAGCAAGAAGGCGACGGAAGACTACATCACCGGCCGCTACGGCTGAGCAGCGCAGGCCGGGCGGAGGGGCGGCAAGCCTCTCCGCGCGCACGCATTACGCGCTGGTGGTCGTTGCCTCGCGCAGCAGTTCATTGATGCCCACCTTCGCCCGGGTCTTGGCATCCACGCGCTTCACGATCACCGCGCAATACAGCCCGTACTTGCCGTTCGCGGCGGGCAGCGTGCCGGGCACCACCACCGCACCGGCCGGAACGCGGCCGTACAGGATTTCATCCCGCTCGCGGTCGTAAATGCGCGTGCTCTGGCCGATGAAGACGCCCATCGAGATCACGGCGCCTTCCTCGACGATGACGCCTTCGACGATTTCCGAGCGGGCGCCGATGAAGCAGTTGTCTTCGATGATCGTCGGGCTCGCCTGCAGCGGCTCAAGGACGCCGCCGAGGCCGACGCCGCCCGACAGGTGGACATTTCGTCCCACCTGCGCGCAGGAGCCGACGGTGACCCACGTATCGACCATCGTGCCTTCGCCGACATACGCGCCGAGGTTGACGTAGGAGGGCATCAGGATCGCGTTCGGCGCCACGTACGCCCCGCGCCGCACGATTGCGGAAGGAACCACGCGCACGCCCTCTGCGCGGAATCGCGCCTCATCGTAACCGGAATACTTGAGCGGCACCTTGTCGAAGAACTGCGTGTAGCCGGCGTCGATGACGCGGTTGTCGTGCAACCGGAACGACAGCAGCACGGCCTTTTTCAGCCATTCGTTCACGCGCCACGTGCCGTCGATCTTCTCGGCGACGCGCGCCGCGCCGTTGTCGAGCAGCATCAGCGCCTTGTCGACGGCATCGCGGACGTCCGCGGGCGCATTCTTCGCGTTGAACTCCGCGCGCTTCTCGAACGCGGCATCGATCAGGGTGGCAAGTGAAGTGTGCGGCATGGGAGCGGACTCGTGGTAAGGAGAAGGGGTCGGCCGTGGGGTCAGGAAGAACGGCGCCTGGCCAGCAGGAACTCGCGGATGCGGCGCGCGGCCACCACGCATTCCTCGACGCTGGCGACGAGCGAAATGCGCACGCGGCCGCGTCCGGGGTTGCCGGTGGCGGTATCGCGGGCGAGGTAGCTGCCGGGCAGCAGCGTGAGATGCTGCTGTTCGAACAGCTCTCGCGTGAAGCGTTCGTCGTCGCCGACGTGCGGCCAGTAATAAAAGCCGCCTGCCGGCGTTGCGACATCGAGCAGGTCGTCCAGGATGGGCCCCACTTCGTGGAACTTCTGCCGGTAGAGGGTGCGGTTGACGGCGACATGCTCGTCGTCGTTCCAGGCGTGCACGCTGGCCAGTTGGGTGGGTGGCGGCATCGCACTGCCGTGGTAGGTGCGATAGAGCAGGAACGCCTTGAGAAGCGCCGGATCGCCCGCGACGAGGCCCGACCTCAAGCCCGGCACGCTCGATCGTTTCGACAGGCTGTGGAATACCACGCACCGCTCGAACCGGGAATGGCCCGCGGCCAGCGCCGCTTGCAGCAGGCCGGGGGGCGGTGCGTTGTCATCGGGGTACAGATCGGCGTAGCACTCGTCGGCCGCGATGACGAAATCGTGCTTGTCGGCCAGCGCGAGCGCGGTCCGGAGGTAGTCGACGCTCATCACGGCGCCGGTCGGATTGCCGGGGTTGCACAGGAACAGGAGTTGGCAGCGCTTCCAGACTGCATCAGGCACGGCATTCAGGTCGGGGAGATAGTGATTGTCGGCCGTCGCGTTCAGGAACACGGGCTCTGCGCCCGCAAGCAGCGCGGCGCCTTCATAGATCTGGTAGAACGGGTTCGGCATCACGACAGCAGGGTGGGCGGCCCTGTCATCCACCACCGTCTGCACAAAGGCAAACAGGGCTTCGCGCGTGCCGGTCACCGGCAACACCATGGTTTCCGGGTCGAGCGAGCCGGTCGGCAGGCTGTAGCGCCGTGACAGCGCCCCTGCTCCGGCCGCCCGCAGCTCCGGGATGCCGAGCGTCGACGGGTAGCTGCCGACCGTCGGCAGCGCGGTTCGCAGCGCTTCGAGGATGAACTCCGGCGGCGCATGGCGCGGCTCGCCGATGGACATCGAGATGTGCGGCAGACCGGGCGGCGGCTTGGCGCCCTTGAGCAGCTGGCGCAGCCTTTCGAACGGATAGGGGAGGAGCGAGTCCAGCCTGGGATTCATGGTCGTCTGCCGGTCCTACTCGCGCCTGTCGAGCGCTTCCACGAGCTTCTGCTCCAGGCGTTCGCGGGCGTGCGCATCGAGCGGCTTGCCGTCGTAGTCGGTGACGTAGAACACGTCCTCGGCGCGTTCGCCGATGGTCATGATCTTCGACGTGTTGATGTCGACCTGCTCCGCCATGAACACCTTGCCGATCTCGGACAGCAGGCCCGGGCGGTCGCCGGCAATCAGCTCGAGGATCGTGCGGCCGTTGACGCTGTCCTCGCTGAAGTTGATCTGGGTCGCGGTCGAGAACATGCGGACCTGTCGCGGTGCGCGGCGCGTCACCGTCATGGCGGCCTGCAGGGGCTTGCCCAGCGCCTCGCGGAGCTGCTGCTCGAGGTCGTAGATGCGAGTGCTGTCCGTGAGTTCGCTGCCGGTATCCTCGAGCACGGTATAGCAGTCGAGGCTGAAGTCGCCCTCGGTCGGCATGATGCGGGCATCGACGATGGTGAGTCCCATCTGGTCAAGGAACGCCGTGGTGCGTGCGAAGCTGTGCTGCGTATGCAGCGTATAGGTGAGCACTGCAGTACCGCCGCGGCCTGTCTGCCGGCGAACGGCCACCAGCGGCGTCTTGTCATCATCCGAGCGGGCCGCCAGCAGTTCCGTATGCCACGCGATCTCATCCGGGGCGAAGCGCAGGAAGTAGGCTTCCGTGAAGCGCTGCCATACTGCGGTAATGCGCTCCGGCCTCGTCTGCGTCTGCGCAAGCAGGGCGCGGGCCTGCGCCTGGTTCTCGGCGATCAGTTCGTCCTTGTCGATCGGGCTTTCAAGGCCACGGCGCAGCGCCTGCTTGGTGCGCTCGTAGAACTCCGCGAACAGGGAGGCCTTCCAGTTGTTCCAGAGCTTCGGGTTCGTGCCGCGGACGTCGGAGACGGTGAGGACGTAGAGGTAGTCGAGGTGCGTCTGGTCGCCGACGAAGCGCGCGAAGTCGTGGATGACCTTGGGATCGCTGATGTCCTTCTTCTGCGCGGTCACCGACAGCACCAGGTGGCTCTTGACCAGCCAGGCAACCAGCCGAGCGTCGTAGCGCGACAGCCCCTGTTCCAGGCAGAAAGCCTCGGCATCGACGGCACCGAGTTCGGAGTGGTCGCCGCCGCGGCCCTTGGCGATGTCATGGAAGATCGCGGCGAGGTACGCGAGTTCAGGCTTCGGCAGCGCCTGCATGATGCGCGACAGTGCCGGGAATTCGTCGTTGTACTTCGGCATCGCAAGGCGCCGCAGGTTGCTCACGACGAACAGCGTATGGGCATCGACCGTATACGCATGGAACAGGTCGTACTGCATGCGTCCGACGATGCGGCCGAACCCGGGAATGTAGCGGCCGAGAACCCCGTACAGGTTCATCCTGCGCAGTTCGTGCGTGACACCGACCGGGGCGCTCAGGATGTCGAAGAACAGGCGGTGGTTGCGGGGGTGCTGACGGAATTCCTCGTCGATCAGCCAGAGATGGCGCGTGATCTGCCGGATGGTCGAGGCGCGAACTCCACGCACTTGCGAGTTCTGCTCGAGCACGACGAACACTTCCAGCAACGCCGAGGGGAAGCGGTCGAAGATGTCTTCGCTCGTGACCTCGAGGTAGTCGTTGCGGATCTGGAAGCGCGCGTTGACCGGGACCGGCGGGATGCTGAGGTCTGACAGGATGGCCTCGCGGAACAGCTGCAGCAGCAGCTCGTTCAGCAGCGCGACGTCCATCGCCGTGCGGTAGTACCGCTGCATGAACTGCTCGACGGCCAGCGTGTACGTGGCGTCCTCGTAGCCGAACATCTTCGCCAGCTTGATCTGGTGGTCGAACAGCAGGCGGTCCTCGCGGCGGCCGGTGAGGACGTGCAGCGCAAAGCGCACCTTCCACAGGAAGGCCTGTGCCGTCTTCAGCTTGCGCAATTCGCTGCGCGTCAGGAAGCCGTGGTCCACCAGCTCGTCGAGCGAGTCGGCGCCGAAGTGCCGCTTGGCCACCCAGCCGATGGTCTGGATGTCGCGCAGGCCGCCTGGGCTCGCCTTCACGTTCGGTTCCAGGTTGTAGGCGGTGTCGTGATAGCGATGATGGCGCGCGGTCTGCTCGGCGACTTTGGCTTCGAAGAAGTCCTTCGTGGGCCACACGAGTTCCGGGGCCAGTGCGCGGCGCATGGCCTCGACCAGCGGTTCCGGTCCCGCGAGCAGTCGTGCCTCGATGAGCGTGGTGGCGACGCTGACGTCGGCGGCGCTTTCACGCTGGCAGTCGTCGATCGTGCGGACGCTGTGGCCCACTTCGAGGCCGATGTCCCACATGAAGGTCAGGAACCCTTCGAGCTGCGGTTGCCATGGTGCGTGCTCGCTCTTCGGCAGCAGCACCATTACGTCGATGTCGGAGCAGGGTGTCAGTTCGCCGCGGCCATAGCCGCCCACAGCCAGCAGCGCGATCTCGTCGGCGTGCGGCCCGATGTGCATCTTCCACGCCGCCCGCAGCAGCAGGTCGACGAGCCGGGCGCGGTCGCGCACCAGCCATTCGATGGGCTCGTCTTCGATGAAACGCTGCCGCAACCGCGTGTCACCGTCGAGCAGCGCCGTGCGGAACGTGCCGACGGAGTAGCTGCCTTCGGCGAGGGCCTTGTCCACGCCGCCCAGGTAGTCCCACGGCGGGTCGCTGGCGCGCGTTTCGAGTTCTTCCATGTCCTGCGTAGTGACGGTGGGCATGATCAGGCCGCCCGGTCGGCGGCGCCCAGGGTCAGCACCTCGTAGCCGGTCTGGGTGACCAGCACGGTGTGCTCCCACTGCGCGGACAGTGAATGATCCTTGGTGATGACCGTCCAGCCGTCCGGCAGCAGGCGGATGCTCCGCTTGCCGGCGTTCACCATCGGTTCGATCGTGAAGGTCATGCCGGGAGCCAGTTCGAACCCGGTCCCGGGTTCGCCGTAATGCAGGACCTGGGGGTCTTCATGGAACACCTGGCCGATGCCATGGCCACAGTACTCCCGGACGACCGAGAAATGACTGGCCTCGACGTACTGCTGGATGGCGGCGCCAAGGTCACCGAGTTTGAGTCCCGGTCTGACGGCGCGGATGCCGAGCCACATGGCCTCCCTGGTAACGTCGATCAGCCGCTGGGCCGCGGGCGCCACCTTGCCCACCGTGTACATGCGGCTCGAGTCGCCGTGCCAGCCGTCCTTGATGACGGTGACGTCGATGTTGACGATGTCGCCTTGCTTGAGGCGCTTGTCCCCCGGGATGCCGTGGCAGACCACATGGTTGACCGACGTGCAGATGGACTTCGGGAAGCCGCGGTAGTTGAGGGGGGCGGGGATGGCCCGCTGGACTTCGTCGATGTACCGGTGGCAGATGTCGTTGAGCTCGTCCGTGGTGACGCCGGGGACGACATACGGCCCGATCATGTCGAGGACGTCCGCAGTCAGGCGTCCGGCGACGCGCATCCTGTCCTGTTGTTCCGGGGTCTTCAGGGTCACTTGCATGTGGGAGGATCAGCCGGCAGGGGCTGACGTCAGGTCCGTGGAACAGGTGGGTGGATGGGCCGCTAGGCTACTACAAGCGGCTTGGGTCCGGTTCGGGCGTCTTCGCCGGCGGCGAGGGCGCGCTTGGGGTAGCCAGGCACCCCTTGGGGCGCGCCGTTCATCGCCATTGGTAAAGCCGCACGTTTATGGTATAAAGCGCGCGCTTTTTTCGCAACAAAACCACACACGTACCGTCACTTGCGGCGGGGTGCCCCGGATTCAGTCCTTTGCAGGGCTCAAAGCCGGGGTCGTCGCAAGGGGTCCGTGGCGGCTCAACCCCGACAGGAGTTTATTTTATGCCCGGCATGTCCATGCGACAGATGCTGGAAGCGGGTGTCCATTTCGGACACCAGACCCGCTTCTGGAACCCCAAGATGGCGACGTTCATTTTCGGTGAACGCAACCGCATCCACATCATCAACCTCGAGAAGACGCTGCCCCTCTACAACGAGGCCGCGAACTTCATCAGGCAGATCGTTGCCGACGGCGGCCGCGTGCTGTTCGTAGGCACCAAGCGCTCCGCCCGCGAATCGGTCAAGAAGGACGCCATCCGCTGCGGCATGCCTTACGTCAGCCATCGCTGGCTCGGCGGCATGCTCACCAACTTCAAGACCGTCCGGCAGTCCATCCGCCGCCTGACCGACCTCGACGAAATGGCCGCCAACGGCACCCTCGA
>CAIUGU010000038.1 GCA_903898785.1 uncultured Pseudomonadota bacterium
CGATCAATGAATAAATAGTCGTTTAATGGGTTGCGCCTCTAATCCTCTGCTGCGTCGTTACGGACCTTGTCAATATTCCCGATATTGCCTGCGGTCCGATGCCTCGCAGCAGAGGATTGGAGACGCAACGCGGTCGCGAAACCTGTGCAGAGGTTCCCTAGCGATAGCGCTGCAGGATCTTCTGCAATCCTGCGTTGCCGGGGGACAGCTTTTCGTAAGGCATGCGGTTCATCGGCGTCGCGACGCTGCCCTGGACCTCATGGAATTCCGGACTCTGCTCGTCGATGTAGATCAAACCCGTCACGTACTCCCCCTGCGCCTGCTTCGTACGGATGTACTCGAACGCCTTGCCGCGATCGGTCGGGTCGTAGGTGGGATCGAGTTTGCGCAGGACGACGCGGCTGCCGTCATGCAACGTCACGGGCAATGCCTCGCCCGGTCCGTAGTCGGCCTTGATCTCGCTCCGCAACGGTACGAAGTCTGCGTGCACCAGCTCGTCGTAGTGGTCGCGAACGAACTGGTAGCTCTTGGTGGAGCCCTCGTGATCGTTGAAGGTCACGCACGGCGACAGCACGTCCACCATCGCAAAGCCCGGGTGGCTCAATGCGGCCTGCAACAGCGGTACGAGCTGTTCCTTGTCGCCCGAGAAGCTGCGCGCGATGAACGTGCAGCCCAGGCTCAAGGCCGCGAGGGCCGGATCGATAGGCGGCTGCTGATTGACCTCGCCCTTCTTCGCTTTGGTACCGATATCCGCGGAGGCCGAGAACTGACCCTTGGTCAGGCCGTAAACGCCGTTGTTCTCGCACACGTACAGCATGTTGATGTTGCGCCGGATTGCATGCGCGAACTGGCCGAAGCCGATCGTCAGCGAATCGCCGTCGCCGGACACGCCGATGTAGTGGAGGTCGCGGTTGGCGGCGATCGCGCCCGTAGCGATGGAAGGCATGCGGCCGTGGACGCCATTGAATCCATGCGCGCCGCTGACGAAGTAGGCCGTGGTCTTCGACGAACAGCCGATGCCGGACAGCTTCACGATGTCCTGCGGCCGCAGCGACAGGCTCCAGACGGCCTCGATCAGCGCCGCCGTAATGGAGTCGTGGCCGCAGCCCGCGCACAGCGTCGACATGCCGCCTTCATAGTCGCGGCGCGTGAGCCCGAGCTCGTTGCGGGGCAGGCTCGGGTGGGCAACCTTCGGCTTGGTCATGAAGCTCATGTCGGTTCCTCAAGGTTTGCCGGCAGTGGCTGTCCGGGGCGTGAGCGAATTCGCGAGCGAGGCCAGCACGCCGTCGACGATGCAATCGGATGAAATCGGCAGGCCACTGTAGTGCAGGATCGATTGCAGCTTGGCTTTGGCGACTGCCGTCTCCAGGATCAGCAGCGACTTGAGCTGGGCATCCCGATTCTGCTCGACGACGAAGACCGTCTCGTGGGCAGCGAGGAAGTTCTCCACCTCCTCACCGAACGGGAAGCCGCGAACGCGCAGATAATCCGCATGGATGCCGCGCCGGCCCAGCATATCGAGCGCCTCGCGCACGGCGCCGTCGCAGCTGCCGAGCGACAGCAGGCCGATGTCGCGATTCATCGTCCCCACTGCGACGGCCTTGGGCACCAGCTTCTTCGCAGTTTCGAACTTCCTCTTGAGGCGGTCGACGACGATCTGGTAGTCCGTCGAGTCCTCGGTGTATCCGCCGAACTGGTTGTGCCCGGAGCCGCGGGTGAAGTAGGCCCCCTTGGGATGCGTGCCTGGCAGCGTGCGGGCGGCGATCGCATCGCCGTCCTTGTCGACATAGCGGTGGAACTTCGGCAGGGCCTCGATCTCGGCAGCGGTCAATACCTTGCCGCGATCCGGTTGCCAGGTGTCGTCCCACTTGAAGTCCCGGACCATCCAGTCGTTCATGCCGATGTCCAGGTCGAGCATGACGAACACGGGTGTCTGCAACCGCTCCGCGAGATCGAATCCCGTGGCGGCCATGTAGAAAGCTTCCTCCGGGTTGGCCGGGAACAGCATCACATGCCGCGTGTCGCCGTGGGATGCGTACGCGCACATCATTAGGTCGCACTGCTGCGTGCGCGTCGGCATGCCGGTGGACGGACCCACCCGCTGCACGTCGAAGATCACCGCCGGAATCTCGGTGTAGTAGGCGAGGCCGATGAACTCGTTCATCAGCGAAATGCCGGGGCCGCTCGTCGGCGTGAAAGCCCTGGCGCCATTCCAGGATGCGCCCACCACCATGCCGATGGCGGACAGCTCGTCCTCGGCCTGCATGATCACGTAGTTGTGCTTGCCGGTCTCGGGGTCGACACGCAGCTTCCCGCAGAAGTTCTTGAAGGCATCCATCAACGACGTGGACGGCGTGATCGGATACCACGCGCCGACGGTGGCGCCGGCGAAGACGCAGCCCAGGCCCGCCGCCGTATTGCCGTCGATCAGGATGTGGCCCGCGGTCTTGTCCATGCGCTCCAGCCGGAACGGCAGGGGACACGCGAAGTGCTCCCTGGCATAGGCATACCCGAGGTCGAACGCCTTGCTGTTGGAGTCAAGCAGCGCCGGCTTCGCGCCGTAACTCTCCTTGAGCAGCGCGCGGACCACGTCCATGTCGATGTCCAGCAGTGCTGCCAGCACGCCTGCATACATGATGTTCTTGAGCAGGATGCGGTTGCGCACGCCGTTGAAGTTCTCGTTGGCGAGCTTCGCGAGCGGCACGCCGAGGACCGTGATGTCGTCGCGCTTGAGCAGCGTCGACCGCGGCCACGTCGAGTCGTAGATCAGGTAACCGCCCGCGCTCAGCTCCTTGATGTCGCGGGCATAGGTCTCCGCGTTCATCGCGACCATCAGGTCGACCCGGCCCGAGCGGGCGACGTACCCGTCGCGGCTGACGCGGATCTCATACCACGTCGGCATGCCCTGGATGTTGGACGGGAAGTAGTTCTTGCCCATCACGGGCACGCCCATGCGGAACACCGACTTCATCAGCAGCGTGTTGGCGCTGGCGGAACCGGTGCCGTTGACGTTCGCCAGCTTGATGACGAAGTCGTTGATGCCGGCCTTGCGGGCTTCCCTCAGGCTGTCTTGCGCTGCGGATTCGACCATGGCTGTTTACCGTCCGAGGCGTGCGGAATGTTGATTGTTGATTTCTGCATGTCCCACGCCGCCGTCGGGCAGCGCTCGGCGCACAGCCCGCAATGCACGCACAGGTCTTCGTCCTTCACCATGACCCGGCCGGTCATCTTGAGCGCGGCCGAGACATAGAGCGGCTGGCTCTTGTTGGCGGCGGGGGCCTTGAGGCGCGGACGGAGTTCTTCTTCGGTGCCGTTCGGCGTCATCGTCAGGCAGTCGACCGGGCAGATGTCGATGCAGGCATCGCATTCGATGCACAGCTTCGCGTCGAATACGGTCTGCACGTCGCAATTGAGGCAGCGTTGCACCTCGGCCTCGGCCTGCTCGGGCGTGAAGCCCAGCTCCACCTCGATGTTCAGCTTCTTGAAGCGCTCCTTGAGGCTCACATGCGGCATCAGTCGCCGCTCGACCGGGTTGTAGTCGTTCTTGTACGACCACTCGTGGATGCCCATCTTGCGGCTCGCGAGCGTCACCATGGGAGGCGGGCGCTCGGCGACCGGCAACCCCTGCACGTACTGGTGGATCGAGATCGCGGCCTGATGGCCGTGCTCGACGGCCCAGATGATGTTCTTGGGACCGAAGGCCGCATCGCCGCCGAAGAAGACCTGCGGCAGCGTCGACTGGTGCGTGACGGGATCCACCTTGGGGACGTTCCACTTGTCGAACTCGAGGCCCAGGTCCCGCTCGATCCACGGAAAGGCGTTCTCCTGGCCGATGGCGAGGATCACGTCGTCGCAGGGGATCAGTACCTCGCCCTTCACGCGCTCGCCGGTGATCTGGCCGTCGACCAGGTCGTACTCCATCTGGTCGAAGAGCATGCCGGTCAGCTTGCCGCCCTGCGTGACGAAAGCCTTCGGCGCGTGGTTCACGACGATCTCGACGCTCTCTTCCTCGGCGTCGTCCAGTTCCCATTCGGAAGCCTTGAAGAAGCCCCGGGGCTTGCGGGCCATGACCTTCACGGACTTCGCGCCCATGCGCAGCGAAGAGCGGCAGCAGTCCATTGCGGTATTGCCTACCCCGATGATGAGCACCTTCTCGCCGATCGTCTTGATGTGCTCGAATGCAACCGATTCGAGCCAGTCGATGCCGATGTGGATGCGATCAGCGTCCGTCCTGCCAGGGATCTTGAGGTCCTTGCCCTTGGGTGCGCCGCTGCCGATGAAGACGGCGTCGAATTCGCCGGACTTGAGCAGTGCATCCAGGCTGGCGACGGGCGTACCGAGTTTCAGGTCCACGCCCATGTCGATGATGTAGCGGATCTCGTCGTCGAGCACGCCCGCGGGCAGGCGGAACGACGGAATGTTGGTGCGCATCAGGCCGCCTGCCTGGCCCCATTTCTCGAAGATCGTGACCTGGTAACCGAGCGGCATGAGGTCGTTCGCCACGGTCAGCGAAGCGGGCCCGGCGCCGATGCATGCAATGCGCTTGCCGTTCTTCTCGGGGGGCGCCTGCGGCAGCAAGTGCTCGACCGGGTCGCGGTGATCGGCTGCGACGCGCTTCAGCCGGCAGATCGCGACCGGCTCGGCCTCGACACGTCCGCGGCGACATGCGGGCTCGCACGGGCGATCGCACACGCGGCCTAGGATGCCGGGAAAGACATTTGATTCGCGGTTGACGAGATAGGCTTCGGTGAAGCGGCCCATCGCAATGAGGCGGATGTATTCAGGTACATCCGTGTGCGCGGGGCATGCCCACTGGCAATCAACAACCCGGTGGTAGTGGTCCGGGTTGCGAACATCGGTCGGTTCCACGTGCGCGTGGCCTTATTGTAAGGCCCCCACTCGATCATCCCCGCCGTACTCAACCTCAAGCGTGGGTGAAGACCGGTAAAGGCAAAACCCCCTGGCTGAAACGCCTGACGCACACGGGGTGCGCAACAGGCTCACGCGCAGACTAGCGGGGTTTGCGCGCCAAACGCAAGAGAGGAAAGCCGAAGTCGGGGCCGCTGTATTTGACGCACCTGCAGCAACGGAATCAGCCGAACCGGTACGACGCCATCGCGACGTCCATGACGTTGTCGAGAAAATCCCGACGACCCAGGTCATCCCCTGCAGCGCCCGCTGCGACCATCAATGGAATCAGGTGATCCTCGCGCGGATGGGACGAGCGCGCGGCGGGCGCCTGTTCCCAGGCCAGCAGCCGCGAGTTGCGTGTGGCGACGTTGGGCTCCGAAACCGCACTCGTCAGCCATTGCTCGAACGCCTGCGAGGCGGGTCCGCCGCCGCCGCGAAAGCCGCGCATGTTGTGATAGCTGAGTCCGCTGCCGACGATCAGGACGCCTTCGTCCCGAAGCGGCTGAAGGGCAGTGCCCGCGTGCAGATGGTCGCGGGGATCCAGCGAGTGCTTGATCGACAGCTGCACCACAGGGATCGTCGCCTGCGGATACATCACGTAGAGCGGCACGAACGTCCCATGGTCGAAGCCGCGGGTGGCATCCGTGTCGCAGCGAATCCCTGCCTCCGTCAGCAACAGGCGCACACGCTCGGCGACGGCGGGCGATCCCGGTGCGGGATACCGGATGTGATAGGTGTGTTCCGGGAACCCCGAATAGTCGTACACCATCGGCGGTTGTGCCGACGTACCGACGGTGAACTCCGCTGCCTCCCAGTGGCCCGTCACCGACAGGATGGCCTTCGGCGTGGAGGGCAGCGTCTGCGGCAGCCCGGCCAGCCACCGGGCCGAGCCTGCGAACATCGCCCGCATCTCGTCGATCCACGGCCAGGGGCCGCCGCCATGGGAGATGAAGAAGGTCGGAAGCCGGCTGGTCATCGGGGAGTCCGCGGCGGGGCCTTGAGCGTGAAGTCGTAGCTGCCGTAGTGGAGGTAGTCGGCCCAATCGACCGAACCGAGCTTGCGGACCGCTGCGCGCGAGGCGTTGAGGGCGGTGCCGACCGAGTCGCCGCGGACGAGTGCGCGATAGAACGTGGCCGCGAAGGTACCAGCCTCGTCGTCGCCGACGGGCCAGTACGTCCCGACATAGTTGGCCACGCCCCCGCGCAGGAAGGTTTCTGCGAGGCTCACGTTGCGACGCAGCCGCTCCTCCGCCTTGCCCGCAAAGCGCTGTCCCGCGCGCAGGCGGCCCACTTCGCAGGCATTGAAGAAGGCGAGCGCCGGCAGTTCCGCGACGTTGGCGAGATCCGGGCCGGACAATACCTTCTGGTCCGCGCACACGATGCCGCTGCGCCCGGGCTGTTCCGCGTCAAAGAAGGCGTGGCCGGCGTAATGCAGGACGTCGTAGCGCCCGGAGCGGAACTCCTCGAGCAGGCGCTCGCGGCTGGCCTCGCTGCCCTCGATCCTGACGATGCGGATGTCCTTCCGCTTGCCGAGCAGCGATTGCAGTCGATCGCCTTCTGCCGCCGCGCCCTCGAGATCGCCGCTCGGATTGACGACGAGCAGCACGTCGAGCGTGGCGTCCTGGCGCCGCGCTTCGCGCCAACGGGCGACCGACAGGTTCTCCGCCGCATAGCGGCGGCTCAACCCCGCATCGGCAGCGGGGAAACGGCCGTTCACGCTCAGCGTCTCCCACGGATACGCCGCCGCTGCGTTGTCATGGACGACGACGAGGTGATGCGCCTTGACGGTATCGAGTGCCTGCAGCACGTCCCGATGCAGCAGCATCGCGCCCAGCACTTCGCCGTAGCCGGACAGCCGCCTGGCGGTGAAGTCGCTGCCCTCGATGCGCCGCAGGTGCTCGTCGAGTTGCCGCTTCGGCACCTGCTTGGTTCCCGTCAGCACGGCCGCCTTGGAGCCGGAGGTCAGCACGGACGCGCGCAGCGCCAGCACCTTGGGCTGCGAGGTGTCCTGCGACACGATGAGATACGCGAACCGCTGGGCCGCACCGCGACGGACGGGCACCACCTCAGCGGGTGCGGCCGTCGTGACCGTGGGCAGGTCGACCTCGTCGAACGACACCTCGATGTCGTCGAACAGCGGCGTGGCCGACAGCTTGAAGAGGGCATCCCGGAGGGCCGCGCACTTGGCGCGATCGAACTCCACCAGCGTGATCCGCCTCAGGCGACGGTCGGTATCGCTTTCCTTCAGCGCGCGGAAGTAGCCGCCCAGCTGGTTGGCCAGCGCAGCCTCGATGCTGACGCCGGAGCCGCCGCCGAGCAGCACCGTCGCGAACTCGTCGACATGCGTGCGCGCAAACGTGCGGACGACATTCCCGGCGACGAACGCCTGTGCATCGGCATCGAAGCGGTCGAAGTCGCCGAGTCCTGCGAGCAACACCAGCTCCGCGCCGAGACGACTGCGTGCGGTCGGCAACACGAACACTTCGCCGCGATTTCCCGAGAACATGCGTCGCAGCGTGAACTCCTTGATCGCGCCGCCGAGGCGCTTGTCGATGGCGGCCGCCGCACCGCCGGGTTCGACGCCGCGGAACACGCCCAGCACGATCGCCTCCGACTGCACTTCCGTGATGCTGCCGCAGGCGAGGCGGATCTCGAGCGTACGGCGACGCTGCTGCGCATCGATCAGGCGTGGTTGCGGCGCAGCCGGAGCTCGCGCGGGTTCGGCCGCGCGGCCGAGGAATTCCGGCGAGATCACCGGTTCCAGGAACCTGCGGCGCGACTCCAGCGACAGGTCCGTCCAGCGGATCTTGCCTTTCACCCGCTGGCGCAACACGGAGTCACGGACCTTGCCGACGACCACGCGACGCTTGCGCGACACCGTGGACGGCAGCTGCTTCGTGTCATTGGTCTTGAGCAGGTCCACGACGGCTGCGGCCACGAGGGTGCTGTTCGTGAGTCCGCCGTGCGTTTCCTCGGCGAACCAGGTCCGGGCTTTGGGCCATTCGGCAAGCGCCCGCGGCACGGTGCCATCGCCTTCCAGACCCAGCGTGTACTCGAAGGAGTCCTTCACCCGACGTGCGCCGACGACCGTTTCCTGGTTCACGCCCATGATCAGGCAGCAGCGTTCGTCGGCAGGGGCGAGTCCGTCGCGCACGCGACGCGCTTCCTCCAGCAGCGCAGCGTCCGGTGCCAGGCCATCGCGTGGCCACGAGCGCGGATCGAAGAAGTCGAGGGCGGGATGGCGCTCGGGGGCCGGCAGCATCTGGTAAAGGCCGGGCAGCGTGCGGAACACTTTCTCTGCCAGTTGTTCGGCCGTGTGGTGCAGGTCGAGCGCGGCGATCTTGCGGACCGTCGGATAAGTGGCGCGCAACGCCTGCACGGGAGCGAACGAGCCGTAGTTCGGCGTGCCGAGCTGGACGAGCTGCGCGATCCGCTTGCTGCCCGGACCGTTCAGCGCCGCGCGCGCGACCAGCCCTCCCATGCTGTGTGCGACGAGCCGTACCGAGGTCGCCCGTTCGCCGGCAATTCGCTCGCCGAGTTCCTTGCCCAGGACGTCGAGCCCGAGGCGCCAGTCGAACGGATGGAAGCTCGCGTCGAAGCCGGCAAGCTGCAGCGACAGCTTCAGCTTGAGGTAGCCGAACAGCATGACGCCGAGAGGCTGCAGTTTCCGGCCACGCGGCAGGGCCAGGTCCGTCAGATTGCCCGCGATCACCTCGACCGGATCCAGCCACAGCACGTCGTCGTTGACGCGGCCGGGCGTGCCGATCTTCGAGCCCATGATGCCGGGCAGGATCAGTACCCGCGGCCCGCCGCGAACACGCCGCGTGGCGACTGCCTCCGCGAGCTGCCGCAGTTCGCGATACTCCGCCTCGCCGAAGTTGGCCTCAAGGACCGCTGCATTCTCGCCGCTTCGCAGCCAGGCCTGGATCTGTTCGTCGTGCAGGCTGCCCAGGTGGAGGACGGGGGTAGCCTTGCCGGCAGGCGGAGTGGCGCTCATGTCTTGTCGGCCATCGTCGCGTGGATGAGGTGCCCGACGGCCTTGATGGCGGCGGTGCGCGTGCTGCTCTTGCGCCAGACGGCGCCCACCGTGCGGGTGGGTACCGGGTTCGCAAAGGGCTTCAGCGTGAGGCTGCGATTCGATGCGAAAGGACCGCTCGTCGCGAGCGCCGGCAGCAGCGTGACGCCGAGACCCGCCGCCACCATTTGCCGCAGCGTCTCGAGGCTCGTCGCGCGATAGTCCAGGCTCTCGCGGACATCCACGCGGCTGCAGACGGCGAGCGCCTGGTCGCGCAGGCAGTGCCCGTCCTCGAGCAGCAGCAGCGTCTCGCCGGGCAGGTCCTCGGGCTTGACGCGCGCCTTTTTCGCGAGCGGATGATCGGACGGGACGGCGAGCAGGAAGTCCTCTTCATAGAGCTTCTGCGACTCCAGTCCGTCCATGTCGACCGGCAGCGCCAGGATGCCGACGTCGATCTCGCCCTTGTGCAGCTTGTCGAGCAGCACGGCGGTCTGGTACTCGTACAGCATGAGCTGCAGCTTGGGCAGCTGCTTGTGCAGCTTCCGCGCGACGAGCGGCAGCAGGTACGGACCGATCGTCGGTATGAGCCCGACTTTCAGCTTGCCCGACAACGGGTCGCCTTCCTTGCGCGTGAGCGCCTGGATGCCATCGGCCTCTGCCAGCAGGCGGCGGGCGCGTTCGACGACTTTCTCGCCCATGTCGGTGAGCGCGATGCGGCGGGGCTGCCGTTCGATGAGATCGACGCCGAGGTAGTTCTCCAGCTTCTTGATCTGCGCGGACAACGTCGGCTGGCTGACGTGGCAGCGCGTCGCCGCCTGCCCGAAATGGCGCGTGTCGGCGAGGGCGACGAGGTAGCGGAAGTCGCGAAGATTCATGGGGGGAGTATAGAGGACAGTGGCCGGCGGCCGCCGACCCCGCAACGCTAGTCGCGGAAGTTGTTGAACTGCACCGGCATGTCGAGCTTGCCCCCGCGGACGAGGGCGATCGCGGTCTGCAGGTCGTCGCGATTCTTGCCTGTCACGCGGACCTTCTTGTCCTGGATGGCGGCCTGCACCTTCAGCTTCGATTCCTTGATGAGCTTCTGGATCTTCTTCCCCAGCTCCGCTTCGACGCCCTGCCGCAACGTGATCGCCTGTTTCGCGGTCGCGAGGTTGATGACCGGATCGTCGATCTTGAGGCACGCAATATCGATGCCCCGCTTGGTCAGCCTGAGCTTCAGGATGTCGAGCAGCTGCTTGAGCTGGAAGTCCGCCTCCGCGACGAGCGTGATGACCTCCTTGGCGTGTTCGAAACGGCACTTGGTGCCCCGGAAGTCGAAGCGGGTTTCGAGTTCGCGGGTGGCCTGGTCGATGGCATTGGCCACCTCGTGCATGTCGAGTTCGGAAACAATGTCGAATGAAGGCATGACGGGGTCAACCTCACCATGGTGGAACGCTGCGCCGAAGCACACGCAAGTGCCCGATTGAACTGGAAAAGCGGACGATCACGGGCTGCGGCTGGGCGGCTATTCTGGCCGAATGCCGGCCGTTGTGAAACCTGCGCAAACCCCCTGTCGGGCAGCGCACTTGAATGGCATGATGCGCACCCCCGCACCCATGCGGGCGCTTCGGAACCCCGCCGTTACGCCAGGCCATGACTCAAGAGACTTCTTCCACCCCCCTGCCTACGAGGGTCGTCCTGCTGCTCGGCGCCATGATTGGTCTTGGCCCCTTGAGCATCGACATGTATTTGCCCTCGTTCCCGACCATCGAACGGGAGTTCGGCGCGGTGAGCGGGTCGTTGCAGCTCACGCTCGCCACCTATTTCGTCGGCCTGGCGGCGGGCCAGGCGTTCTATGGCCCGATCAGCGACCGCTTCGGCCGCAAGCCGCCGTTGTACTTCGGCCTGCTGCTGTTCCTGCTGGCAGCCGTGGGCTGCGCGCTCAGCTCGACCGTCACGCAACTCGCCACGTTCCGCCTGCTGCAGGGGCTCGGGGGCTGTGCCGCGATGGTGGTCACGATGGCGATCATCCGCGACTGCGCGACCGGCGCCGCTGCGGCCAGGCTGTTCTCGCGGCTCATCCTGGTGATGGGCATCGCGCCCATCATCGCCCCGCTGGTGGGCGGCTGGCTGCTGACGCAGTTCGGCTGGCGCGCGATCTTCTTCCTGCTGGCTTCTGCCGGGACGCTTGCGCTCGTCGGCGTGCACTTCCTGCTGAAGGAGACCCGCGATCCCGCGCATGTCGTGCCGCTGAGCGTGCCCTCGGTGCTGAGGAGCTACGGCCAGCTGCTGACGGACCGGTCGTTCGTGGGCTACGCACTCGTCGGCGCCACGGCCCTGACCGGCATGTTCGCGTACATCGCCGGGTCGCCGTTCGTGCTGATCGAGATCTACGGCGTCGAGGCGCAGAACTTCGGCTGGTTCTTCGGTGCGAACGCGGCCGGCTTCATCCTGGGCAGCCAGATCAACGGTCGACTGGTCGGGAGGTTCGGCGCGACGCGTGTGCTCCACCGCGCCGTCGTGATCCCTGCCGTCGCTGGTGTCGGCCTGGCGGGCTTCGCGCTGGCGGGCTGGTTGCCGTTGTACGTGCTGTCGATCGGTTTCTTTGCGTACGTCGGCAGCCTGGGCTACATCAACCCGAACTCGATGGCGCTGGCACTGGCGAAACAGGGCCATCGCGCCGGCACGGCGTCCGCGCTGTCAGGTTCTGCGCAGTTCGTCTTCGCAACGATCGTGGGCGTCATCATGAGCGCGTGGCACGACGGCACCGCATGGCCCCTGGCCTGTGTCATGGCCGTGTGCGGCGTCTCTGCGCTGGTTGCAGAGCGCGTGCTGACGGCTCCTTTCAGGGCCCCCGCCACCGCCACGAATTGACCGTACTCGCTGTTTAAATTGCTCGGGCCGGCCCCATGTCGGCCTCTCTTCCTTGCTGACCGGACAAACGATGCTCTCCACTTCCAATATCTCCATCCAGTTCGGCGCGAAGCCGCTGTTCGAGAACGTGACCGTCAAGTTCTCCGACGGCAACCACTATGGCCTGATCGGCGCGAACGGCTGCGGCAAGTCCACGCTCATGAAGATCCTGGGCGGCGAGCTCGAGCAGAGTTCCGGCGAGGTGATGCTGCAGACGGGCATGCGGCTCGGCAAGCTGAACCAGAACCAGTTCGGCTACGAGGACCAGCGCGTCATCGACGTCGTCATGCAGGGCCACGTCGAGATGTGGAAGGCGATGACCGAGCGCGATGCGATCTACGCGAACCCCGAGTCCACCGACGACGACTACATCCGCGCAGCCGATCTCGAGGCCAAGTTTGCCGAGTACGGCGGCTACAACGCGGAGGCGCGCGCGGCCAGCATCCTGTCGTCCGCCGGCATCGAGGAGAAATACCACAATGGCCCGATGCGGGAAGTGGCGCCCGGCTGGAAGTTGCGTGTGTTGCTTGCCCAGGCGCTGTTCTCGCAGCCCGACGTGCTGCTGCTCGACGAACCGACCAACAACCTCGACATCAACTCGATCCGCTCGCTCGAGGGCGAACTCAACAATTACGACGCGACGATGGTGATCATCAGCCACGATCGCCACTTCCTGAACCAGGTCTGCACGCACATGGCGGACCTCGACTACGGCCAGCTCAAGATCTATCCCGGCAACTACGACGACTTCATGCTCGCATCGGTGCAGGCGCGGCAGCGCGTGGAGTCTGCCAACGCCAAAGCCAAGGACCGGATCTCGGACCTGCAGGAGTTCGTCCGCCGCTTCTCCGCCAATGCGTCGAAGGCACGCCAGGCCACGTCGCGCCGCAAGCAGATCGAGAAGATCAAGATCGAGGAGATGAAGCCCTCGTCGCGCGTGAGTCCGTACATCCGCTTCGAGCAGGCGAAGAAGCTGTATCGCAACGCCGTGTCCGTCGAAGGCTTGGGCTTCACGTATCCCGATTCGGATGCGCAGGTGCTGAAGAACGTCAATATCGAGGTCGAGGCGGGCGAGCGCATCGCCATCATCGGCGCCAACGGCATCGGCAAAACGACGCTGATCCGCTGCCTTGCGGGTGACCTGAAGCCCACCAAGGGCACCGTCTCCTGGGTCGAGAACGCGATGCTCGGCTACATGCCGCAGGATCCGCAGGCGGAGTTCGCGAAGAAAGTGGACCTGTTCACGTGGATGAGCGACTGGCAGACGCCGAGCGACGACCAGATCGTCCGCGCCACGCTCGGCCGCATGCTGTTCTCCGGCGATGAGATGAAAAAGATGGTCACGGTGCTGTCGGGCGGCGAGAAGGGCCGCATGATCTACGGCAAGCTCACGCTGACGAAGCCGAACGTGCTGCTGATGGACGAGCCCACCAACCACATGGACATGGAGACCATCGAGGCCTTGCAGATCGGCCTCGAGAAGTACCCCGGCACGCTGATCTTCGTCTCCCACGATCGCGAGTTCGTCGGCGGCCTCGCCACGCGCATCCTCGAAGTCCGCGCCGGCGGCAGCGTGGTCGACTTCCGCGGCACGTACGACGAGTACCTCGAGGCGAATGTGGCCAAGGCATAAACCGGCCGACTCTGTCGGCAAGGGGGCCTGCCGGCAAGTGGGCCGACTCTGTCGGCAGGTAGGCCTGCCGGCAGGTCAGAGCTGATCATCCGGTAGCGAAGCGTCGTTGAGCGTCTGGTTCTCGCGCAGAGCCATGGGAAGCTACTGAGCCTCTGGCTTGCCGGAGGCCTACTTGGCGCACGCCCTACCTGCCGGCAGGCCCCCTTGCCGGCAAGGCCGGCCGGTCACCTCATTTATCGCGATAGCCATTCCCTATCGCTCCCATCGTAACCATTTACTTCCTAAATGGTGCGCCGCCACCTAGCATGGCCCCCGTCCCAAACACTGCTCGAGGAATTCCGCTATGTCGCTGATCAATACTGAAGTCAAACCGTTCAAGGCCAATGCCTACCATAACGGCCAGTTCGTGACCGTCACGAACGAGGACCTGAAGGGCAAGTGGTCCGTGTTCGTGTTCTATCCCGCCGACTTCACGTTCGTGTGCCCGACGGAACTGGGCGACCTCGCCGACAACTACGCCGAATTCAAGAAGCTGGGCGTGGAGATCTACGGCGTGTCGACCGACACCCACTTCACGCACAAGGCGTGGCACGACACGTCGGACACGATCAAGAAGGTGCAGTACCCGCTGGTCGCCGACCCGACCGGCCTGCTGTCCCGCAATTTCGAGGTAATAATCGAGGAAGAAGGCCTCGCGCTGCGCGGCACGTTCGTCATCAACCCGGAAGGCAAGATCAAGATCATCGAGGTGCACGACAACGGCATCGGCCGCGATGCGAAGGAGCTGCTGCGCAAGGTGCAGGCGGCGCAGTACGTCGCGTCGCATCCGGGTGAAGTCTGCCCGGCCAAGTGGACGCCCGGTGCGGCCACGCTGGCGCCGTCGCTCGACCTGGTCGGCAAGATCTGATCGATCGCTCTCACTGGGTCCTTGAAGGGCCGCGCCGGCAAGCCAGGGCTTGACGGCGCGGTCCACCCCCCGCGAAGACACAGGATAAATCCATGCTCGATGCGAACCTGAAGACGCAGTTGAAGGCCTATCTCGAACGGGTCTCGCAGCCCATCGAACTCATCGCTTCGGTGGATGACGGCAGCGCGTCGCTGGAAACGCTCGAGTTGCTTAACGACATCGCCGGTCTGTCCGGGCTCATCACGGTGCAGGTGCGCCGCGACGATGCCGAGCGGAAGCCGTCGTTCTCGGTCGGTGCGCCGGGCGGGGCACCGCGCATCCGCTTCGCGGGACTGCCGATGGGGCATGAATTCACGTCGCTGGTGCTCGCGTTGCTGCAGACCGGCGGCTATCCGCCCAAGGCCGAGCAGGACGTGCTCGACCAGATCCGTGCGCTCGACGGCGAATTCGTCTTCGAGACCTACATTTCCCTGACCTGCCAGAATTGTCCTGACGTCGTGCAGGCCTTGAACCTCATGGCAGTGCTCAACCCGAGCATCCGCCACACGATGATCGATGGCGCGCTGTTCCAGGACGAAGTGAACCAGCGCCAGATCATGGCGGTGCCGACTGTTTTCCTGAACGGCGTGTCCTTCGGCCAGGGCCGCATGGGACTCGAAGAGATCGTCGCGAAGCTGGATACCGGTGCCGTGAAGCGCGACGCGGAGAAGGTGAGCGCCAGGGCACCTTTCGATGTCCTCGTCGTGGGCGGCGGCCCTGCCGGCGCAGCTGCGGCGATCTACGCCGCGCGCAAAGGCATCCGCACGGGCGTTGCGTCAGAGCGCTTCGGCGGCCAGGTACTCGACACGATGGCCATCGAGAACTTCATCTCCGTGCAGGAGACGGAAGGACCCAAGCTCGCGATGGCGCTCGAGCAGCACGTGAAGTCCTACGACGTGGATATCATGAACCTGCAGCGCGCGGTCGCGTTGATCCCGGGCGATCTCATCGAGGTCCGGTTCGAGAGCGGCGCGTCGGTCAGGTCGAAGTCCGTGATCCTCGCCACCGGTGCCAGGTGGCGCGAGATCAACGTGCCCGGCGAGAAGGAGTACCGTAATCGCGGCGTGGCGTACTGCCCGCACTGCGATGGCCCGCTGTTCAAGGGCAAGCATGTCGCCGTGATCGGCGGCGGCAACTCAGGCGTGGAAGCCGCCATCGACCTCGCCGGCGTGGTGAGCCAGGTGACGCTGATCGAGTACGACGCGCAACTCCGGGCCGACGCGGTCCTCACGCGCAAGCTGCACAGCCTGGCCAATGTCACCGTCATCACCAGCGCCCAGACCACCGAGATCACGGGCGACGGCCAGCGCGTGAACGCGCTGCACTACAAGGATCGCCAGTCCGGCACCGTCAACAAGGTGGACCTCGCGGGCGTCTTCATCCAGATCGGCCTCGTCCCGAACACCGATTGGCTGAAGGGCGTCGTGAAGCTGTCCCCGCGAGGCGAAATCGAAGTCGATGCCCGCGGCCAGACGTCAGTCCCCGGCGTTTTCGCCGCCGGCGACTGCACCACCGTGCCCTTCAAGCAGATCATCATCGCGATGGGGGACGGCGCCAAGGCGTCGCTTGGAGCGTTCGATCATCTGATCAGGAGTCCGGTGTCGATGGCGGCCTAGCGGACGCGGAGGAGTAAGCCGGCTGACTTCGTCAGCAAATGGCCTCCGTCGAATGGCCAACTCTGTTGGCAAATGGACTACCGTCAGGCCAGAAAGGGCATTCAGACCAAGCGCGATTTGACCTCTGGCCTGCCGACAGGCCATTTGCTGACGAAGTCAGCCATTCGCCGGAGGCCATTTGCCAACGAAGTTGGCCGGTTGCGCCTATGCCGCTGCCAGCGGAGTTCGCCGGTCGCTCCTATCCGGCTTGGTCGCGGCACGCGACGTCGATCGTCGCCCCCGTCGTTCTGTCCGCCTCGTCTGAAATCAGCCACAGGATCTGCTTCGCGGCTTCGTCTGCGTACGTGCCGAGGTCCATGGCCATGGGGCCGACGGCGCGGTCGGCGCGGTTCGCCAGACCGCCGCTCCAGTTCGTGACTCGGGGTGCGGAGGGCCTTACGGCGTTGACGCGAATGCCATCGACTTGCAGCCCCTTCGCGAGCGTCGTGGTCAGCGCGTCGCGAGCGGCGTCGAGCACCGCTTCTTCGACGGACTGTACCCCGCCCACCGAGCGTAGCGCCTGCGGCGTGACGAACACGATCGAGCCGCCTTGCGCGCCACGCCGGACCGACATGCGATGCACAGCCTCACGCGCGCACAGCAGGCTCCCGAGTACTGAGGTATCGAGCTGCTGTCCGGCGCGCCGTCCATCAAAATGCTCGATCGGCAAGCGAGTCGGAGGCGTTCTGGCGTTGCATACAACCGCGGTGACGGCGCCGAGCGCAGCGTCGCACTCCGCGAACAACCGTGTGACTTCCGCCTCCCTGCCGACATCCGCGCGGCAGGCATGGACGATGCCACCCCCGTCCCGAATGTCCTGGCTGAGCGCAGTCGCCGTCTTGTCGTCCTGCAGGTAGTTGATGCAGACAGCGAACCCGTGCGCTGCTGCGAGTCGCGCGGTCGCTGCACCGACCCCTCGCGTGCCGCCGGTGACCAGCAAGACCTCGTTCGCCTTGTTCATGACGGGAAGCGTAGCAGGTACGCGAACACCGGCGGAGCCCCAGGCATTGCGGCGATTGCGTAAGGGGTTCGGCAACCAACGCTATCGCCTTGGCCCACATCAAGCGCAAAGTATGCTGTCCGTCCCCAGGAACGAAACCCCACCAGGAGGGTGTCCCATGAATGCCAATGTAGGAAGTGCCGACCGCGTCGTTCGCGTCATCATCGGCCTCGTCATCTTGAGCTATCTGTTCATCGGCGAAGGCAGCGCCCGCTACTTCGGCCTCATCGGCCTCGTGCCGCTGCTCACGGCTGCGATGGGCTATTGCCCGCTGTACAGCATCATCGGGCTGAATACGTGTGGGGTGAAGAGGTAGCGGCAGCTGGCGAACCGGCTGGCGTTGTCAGCCGTTCGCCCCGTTCAGATCAGGAATCCCAGGTCCCGGGTCGCGAAATTGCCGAGGCTGGGCGCGATGTAGTTCAGGTTCTGCTCTGATACGCCGAACCATCTCGCGAGCGTCGCTGCATACTGATCGGCAGAAGTGGTGGGTATCATGCGGCCCGCGCCTACGTCGTCCGGGCCGTTGATCTCGAGCCGCGGGTAGGTTCCGTACAGGGTGCGGCCTCTGACAGCGTCGCCCATCACCAGCTGGATGCCGCCCCAGGCGTGGTCCGTGCCGTCGCCATTCGAGGTGAGCGTGCGGCCGAAGTCCGATTCCGTGAAGGTAGTGACCGCATTTGCGACCCCGAGCTCGACGGTGGCATCGTAGAACGCCCTCAGCGAGCTACTCACGTTGCCGAGCAGCCCTGGCTGGTCGGCCAGTTGATCATCATGGGTATCGAAGCCCCCCGTTGAGACCAGGAAGATCTGGCGAGACATGCCAAGCTGGCTACGCATGGCAATCAGCTTGGCGACGGTACGCAACTGCGTAGAGAGCGGGGAGAGAGCGGTGACCGGATTGTCTGGCAAGGCTACGAGAGGCGGCGCCGCAGTCAGCGCCTGATTGACCCTGTCCGAGAACTGCACCGCACGCCGATGGACCTCGGCAAAGCCGCGCTCGTACACCGTGTCGAAACTGGCTCCCGCGATGCTCTCGAACGCGCGGCGCCGGGCGAGCGTGCTCCCGCTCGTGCCGAACCCCCTAAAGGCGACTGCACCATTCGCTCCCATGATGTAGGGAACGGTCGTGTTGCCTGCCTGCAGCAGCACTTGGCCGGCGAGCGACGCATTGAGCGCCAGCTGCTGGCCGGTGACTCGTTGCGCCATCACATCCGCGATCCGTCCCGCCCAGCCCGACTTGAGGACGCCCCGGCCTTTCAGCGACTGCCACTGGTCCTGCTGGTCGTTGTGCGAGAACAGCTGCGGCGGCAACGGCACGGACTTGTCCAGATACTGGGTCTTGGTCGTCGGCGCGATCAGCGGGCCGACATTGGCAACCACCGCGCAACGAGACTGCTCGAACAGACTGGCGAGGCCGCCCATCGACGGATGGAAGCCGTACGCGGCGCCATCCGGCACGAGGGGATTGATCGGGATCAGCTGATCCTGCGCGATGGCGAGGTTCTGGCGTGAAGCCGCATAGGCAGCGTACTCCGCCGTGCTGCGGGGTACGACGACGTTGAACGAATCGTTGCCGCCAAACAGGAACACGCAGACCAGCGCCTTGTAGTCCGTGAAGGGGCCACCGGTTTCGAAGGTCTGCGCCATCACTGCTTGCGGCGTCCTACCGAACGCATACGCAAGGCCACCGGCGGCGGCGGCACGGAGGAAACGACGGCGATTGATGCGGTTCACGATGTCTCCTCGATGCTTCAGCGCTGCAATGCGAAGTCAGGCGACGTCGCAATGAGATACAAAGCCTCCGCCACACGTTGCTGGGCGCTGTTGACGGGCACGATGTCCACCATGCCCCGGGCCTGCGTCCGTAGCGTGGCCGATATCTGGCCGGCCAGCAGGCGTTCCGCGATGCGCGTGACGAGCGCATCGGAATTGGCTGCCAGCGCGAGCTCGGACGAGGTGTCGAGCACGATCGTGTCGGGCCCCAGCGCCGCGCAACCGGTAACGGGAGTGGGCACGTAGCAGAAGGACTGTGTGTACAGATAGTTGGTGACCTGGGTGTTCAGGTACTCGGTGGCCAGCTGCAGTTCCGGGGCAACCAGCCCCTGCGTGCTGATCTCGCCCGGCGGTGCATAGAACGGACTGAAGAAGTTGAACACGGAGGGCGAGTTGAGGGGCGCCTGTCCGAACGACGTCGTGAGCTGCTGGGGCGTGATGAAGTAGCGGCCGCTTGCGGCCTGGGCGTTGTAGGCGCGCAGCACCTGCGTCAGCCTCAACAGCGGCTCCTTGAGCTTGCCTGCCGTAGTAGAGGCGGGGGCGTTGCGTGCTTCGCTATCGAGAAGGATGGCCTTCACGACGGCGCCCAGGTTGCCCCGCTGCCCGGTGCCGTCATTATTGAAGACGCGGGCGATGCGCTCGACATACTGGGGCGAAGGATTGCTGGTGACGAGCTTCTGAATGAGCTGCTTGCCGATGAAGGGGCCGACATTCGGGTGATTGACGATGTTGTCGAGCGCTGCCGCCAGGTCCTGAGCCGGAGTCTGGCCTGCGGGCAGAGTGACCGGCACACCGTTCACTGGCAACAGACGCTTGCTTCCTGTCGAGTGCTGCTCCGGATAGGCCTGCATGGGCAGGATCTGATTCTGCAGGGTGCGTCGCGCCTGCGCGAAGCTGGCGGCTCCCGCATAGTTCCATCCCGTAAAGACGTTGGCGAACCCTTCGATGGTCTCCTGGCTGTAGGTTGGCAGCGGTTGATCCTGCGCGTCGCGCCGGGTGCTGCCGTCAATATTGAGCTCCACCAGGCCGACCGTGAACAGCTGCATCAGCTCGCGCGCATAGTTCTCGTCCGGCCGGATGTTGAGCGCCGTGTTCGGCCTCTGGTTCCCGAGCATGGACAGGTAGACGCCCATCGCCGGATGCAGCGTGACGTCCTGGATCAGGGCGCGGAAGCTCCCGAAGGCATCGCGCGCCAGCATGTCGTGGTAGTCCGCCAGCGCGTGCGGCATGTTCACCAGCGTGCTTGCCTGCGAAACGACCATGATCTCGGACAGTGCAAAGGCAACCCTTTGCCGAAGCTGGTCAGGTCCCCGCACTGCGTTGCGCATCCAGGCATCGGTGCGATCGCCGTTCAGCGAACCAATCATCTGCGCAGGGTTCGTCAGGAGAAGATAGGCAGCCTGCACAACGGGCAGTTGCACGGAGGCGGGTTGGGCGAGTTGCTGGTCGATCCAGGCGCTGTAACCCAGAGCGGCCACTGCCGTGGCATCTGCTTCCGTGGCGCCGAACGTGGCCTGGTTGAGGAAGCGGTAGGCTTCGGGCTTGGTGGCGAACGATACGGTTGGAGGTGTGGTCGTCGCAGGCGCAGGTGCGGTATCACCACCACCGCCACAGGCCGCTGTCAGCGCAAGTAGTGCTGCAATGCCGCATGAAAGGCCCTGCCGAAAACGCGTGCCCCACGGGGCTGCGGGTAGTACGAGAGTCATGGCTTCCCTCGCCGAGTGCGCTGTTGTTCTGGTTTGACAGACTGATACTAACGGTAAACACGGCCAGGCGTTGACACGGAGGAGGCACGTGGGAGCCCACCGGCCAGCTTCGTCGGTTTACGCCCTGGCCGCAGGGTGCAGGGTGCTGGCTGCAAACGGTGCCCAGAAGAATGAGCGACCGGCCGACTCTGTCGGCGAGGGGGCCTACCGGCGAATGGCCTTTCGGCGGGTCAGAGGCAAGACCACAGTCCCATTGTCTTCACTCTGGCTCGACGGCAGTCCGTTCGCCAACGGAGTTGGCCACTCGCCGGTAGGCCCCCTCGCCGACAGAGTCGGCCTGTCTATTCCTCCTCGGGCGCCAGCCCGCGATGGCTCCCATCACACAGCGGCGCCGTGGCCGTGTGCTTGCACGCGCAGAACCAGACCTGTCCGGTCTGCTCGGCGACGTACTTCAGGGGCTTGAACTGCGTGGGGTTGTGGGTGCCGTCGCAGAAGGGCTGGCGGGTGCTGCGGCCGCAGGTGCACCACCAGTAGGTACGGCCTGCGACGACGTCCACGCCGATCGGGCTGCGGTCTGCAATCACGGGGTCGGTCATTCCGGTTCTTCTTGTCGTGACGGTCGAGCGTTCAGAGCGGCGTCGGCGCTTCTTCTTCCGCGGTGGTCTCGATCTCCGCATCCGGATTGCGCCTCGCCGTCCAGCGTGCGGAGCCGGTGAGGTTCGACCAGGCCTCGCCTTCCAGGTCGCCGCCGTCGTTCACCGTGGCCGTGAACAGCCGTGCCGTCTGGCCATCGAAGCTCGACAGACGCACGGCATCGCCCTGCACCTGTCCTGTCACGGGTTGCTCCATGCCGCCCGGGCCGTAGAACGTGCCCGACACCTGGTCGTGCGACTGTGTCAGCACGATGACCCAGTCGGAATCGGCAGCACCGCTGCTGAACGACGCCGACCAGCGACCCGCGACATCGGCATTGTCGGTCGACGACTCGCGAAAGAACCGATAGACCGGACCCGACTCCGCGGTGAACGTGAACTCATCCGTCGCGCCGGCGCTGTTCGGCAGGCGCAGGTAGCCCGAGAGCTTCTGGCCGCGTGCCGTGAAAGCGAGCATGCCCTTGCCGCCGGGCAGCCGCGCTTCGAGCGCCTTTTCCACGCGAGCCACGCTGTCGAACGCGATCTGCCTGTCGCCTTCGAGCAGGAGCAGCGAGGGCGCCCGTGGGTCGCCGCCCGTCGCGGGAGCACCCAGTTCCAGTCCGAACGGAATCTCGCCTTCCGGTGCTTCGATGACCGCGCGATAGAGCCCAGGCTCCGGCTCGTTGCTTGCCTGCCCGCATGCAGCAAGCGTGATCACACCCATCAGGCCGGCCCATCTGATTGCCAGCCACCGACTCTCCGCCCTCAACACACCATCCCTCCCGTGAGCACGACCCGACGCTAACTCGCCACCCACACCAGTGCCGCCGGCGTCACGCTCGTATCCGCCTTCCTCGGCTTCACGCCGACCTTCTCCACGTCGATCACCGACGGGTCGAGCTCGCCCTGCAGCTTGCCGATCTCGAGCTCCAGCTCGTTCTGCAGGTCGGCCAGTTGCTGCGACTTGGCCTCGACGCCTTCCTGCGCCCGGCCGACATCCGCCTTCTCGCGTGCCACGCGTCCCGCGCTGCGCACTGCCGATCCCGCGCGCCCGACATTCGTACTGCTCAGGGCCTTGCGGCCGAGCAATGCGCCGAGCAGGGTGGTCCCGATGGAAATCGCCGTCTGCATGGTCTGGTCCGTCACCTGCGACTTCTCGCGCTCGACCCGTTCCTCATTGCGACGAACCTGTTCGGTGAGCGCAGCGAGTCGCGGGGCGTACTTCTTGCGCAGCTTCTCGATCTCGGCATCCCGCTTCTCACGCAAGGCAAGCGAGATGTGCGCGCGGAAATCTCCTTCCGAGCCGCCTGGCGCCGATGTCATTTTCAGCAGCGGGCAGCTGAAGACATCGAGCTTCGCCGTCTGGTACACATACTCGCCGAGCTGCTTGCTCCACGCCGCGTAGTTCTGCGGCCTGAGTACGGCGGCGGGCGCGTCGGCGTAAGCAGCCCCTGTCGGAGCAGTGGTCTGCAGACGGTCCTTCAGGTCGGCGCTCACCGTGGCTTGCGACCAGTCCGGACCCGACTCATCGTCGAGCAGGGGTGCGAGATACGTCTGCGTCTCCCACGCGTCGAGGCCCCACTTCGCATCCACGAAATGCGTCCGCACAGTGGCGGCAATGTGGGGGCGATGGGTTCCGCCTGTCGCGCCGGCAAGGTGATACTCCGTGACGCCCGCGGGAATCATCGGTTTCGTGGAAGTGGACGGTGGCTGGCGGCTGGTGGCCGGAGGGAGAATTGTCCCGTCAGACCGGTCACCGGGCACCGGCCGCTGCCCACCTGCCGGCTTCAAGCGCCCGATTTCCTGCAGCGTCATCGGTCCCTTGAGATAGGACAGCGCCCAGCGCGTGCGGAACAGCACCGGCGCGTCGTCATGCACGTTACGCATCAGGAATACGCGATTGCCGAGGTTCGCGATCAGCGGTTCCAGCGCTGCCTTGTCGAGCGAGCCGTCACCTCCGCTCAGCAGGCCGTCGATCACCCGCGCCTTGTCCCGCTCCGTCTGCAGACGGCCGATGAACCACGTGCCGGCGTTCGACAAACCCTTGTAGTCGAGGTCCACCGGGTTCTGCGTCGACAGCACGACACCGAGGCCGAAGGCACGGGCCTGCTTCATCAGCGTCAGCAGCGGGATTTTCGACGGCGGCATCGCGCTCGGCGGGAAGTAGCCGAAGATCTCGTCCATATAAAGGAGCGCGCGCAGGCTCGACGTACCAGATTGCCGCCGCATCCACGCGACGACTTCGTTCAGCAGCAGCGTCACGACGAACATGCGCTCGGCATCGTTCAGGTGCGCGATCGACACGATGGCCACACGAGGCTTGCCGGCCGGCGTGTACAGCAGCCGCTGCACGTCCATCGGCTCGCCTTCCCTCCAGGTGGCAAAGCCGGGCGCGGCGAGCAGGTTGTTGATGCTCATCGCCAACCCCAGGCGCTCCTTGGCCGGGAAGAAGCTTTCGAGGTCGAACACGCCGACCTTCGTGAAGGAGGGCTTCTGGATCGACTGGATCAGGCCCGCGATGTCGAGGCTGGTGCCTGCCGCCCAGGCCTGGTCGAAGATCGTGGCCAGCAGGATGTGTTCGCGGCTCCGCAGCGGATCGGCGTCGATGCCAAGCAGGCCGAGCAGGCCCGATACCGCCGAGCTGATGCGGTCGCGCAGGGCCGTCGTGTCGTCGCGCAGCTCAGGGGGCGGCGCGTCGAACGACCGCAACACGGATAGCGGCGTACCGGCGGTGCTGCCCGGGGTGTAGATCTCGACATCCACGGCGTCACGGAATCGCTGGATGCGCGCGCCGTCCTGCTCCCAATCGGCCAGACCTTTCTTCCAGATCTCCGACGTTGACGCCGCGTAGGCGTCCGGATCGAGCCCTTTGCGCGCAGCTTCGCCCGGATCGACCCATGGCCTGAAGTCGCCCGGGGCGAGATTCGGGAAGGTCAGCTTCAGGTTGCCGAGGTCGCCCTTGGGGTCGATCACGATGGCCGGGACGCCGTCGATGGCCGCTTCTTCCAGCAGGGCGAGGCACAGGCCGGTCTTGCCGCTGCCGGTCATGCCGACGCAGACCGCATGGGTGGTCAGGTCGCGCGAGTCGTACAGCAGCAGATCCTTCGTGTCCGCCGACGTCGCTGCGTCGAAGGTCCGGCCCAGGTAGAAGGATCCGAGTTTTTCATAGACAGGCAGGGTCATGGACGGGCTCGCTTGGAATGCCATTCAAAGTGTTTGGTTATGTGCATATGGCCACCCTGGGGGATGCGCCGGCAAGAACCCCGCCGTTTCCGGGAAATCATCGTAAATCATCCTGGCCGCGCTCCCGCAGTTATAACCATTTTGTCACCGCGAGGCGACTGACGCTGGAACCGGGTGGCGGTAGCATGTCAGGCCCGAAGTCTCCTCCACATTAGAAGAAGCCCCGCTGCCTTCATGTCCATCACGCTCGACCAGGTCACCAAGCGGTATCAGGGCTCCCCTGTCGTCAACGATGTGTCGTTGAACGTCGGCGACGGCGAGTTCTACGTGCTGCTGGGCCCGAGCGGCAGCGGCAAGAGCACGCTGCTGCGTTCCATCGCCGGACTGACCGGCGTGGACCACGGGCGCATCTCCCTCCACGGTCGGGATGTCACGCATGTGTCGGCCCGCGATCGCGGCGTCGGCCTCGTGTTCCAGAACTACGCGCTGTTCCGCCACATGAGCGTGGCCGACAACATCGAGTTCGCACTGCGCGTCCGGCGCATGAAGGCGGCCGACCGTCGCGAGCGCCGCAAGGAGCTGCTGCGTCTGGTCGCCCTCGAAGGCATGGATGATCGCCTGCCGACGCAATTGTCCGGCGGCCAGCAGCAGCGCGTCGCCGTGGCTCGCGCCCTGGCGCACAAGCCGGAGGTACTGCTGCTCGATGAGCCGTTCGGCGCACTGGACGCCAAGATCCGCGAGGAATTGCGCCGGACGATCCGCCAGGTCCAGCGCGAGCTCGGCATCACGACGGTGCTCGTGACGCACGACCAGGAAGAAGCCTTCGCGCTTGCCGATCGCATCGGCGTCATGAACCTCGGACGCCTGCTCGAGAGCGACAAGCCCGACGAGCTGTATGCCCGCCCGGCCACGCGTTTCGTCGCCACGTTCCTGGGCGCCGCGAACCTGCTGCTCGCGCGCCAGACCAGCGAAGGCATCCGCTTCGGGACGACACCGGTGAACGCCCGCGCCGTCGAGCGCGTGGATACCGGGCGCGAACACGAAGTGGTCGCCGTGTTGCGTCCCGAGGAAGTCGAGCTCGCCCCGACGCGCGAGCAGTTGCAGGCCGGCTATCTCGCCCAGGGCCAGGTCGAGGAGATCGTGTTCACCGGCGCCATCGAACGCATGCGCGTGCGCCTGCAGAGCGGCGCCGAGGAAGCGCAGCTCGCAGGCCCGGCCGGCGATTCCGGTACGGCGTTGATCGAAGTGACCCGCACGCAGCCCGAACAGCGCGCATTTCCGCTTGCCCCGGGCCACCCCGTGTTCATCGGCGTCCGCCGCATTCACGTGCTGCCCACACCGCTGTCGAGTTTCTCTGTCTTTGCCGCCGAGGAGGCCGATGCGAAGAAGCTGTCCCAGCATCCGCTGCTGGCCGGTCTGGCCGCCGGCATGAAGACCCGCGTTTCCGTGCGGGTCGATGCGACGCTCGATACCGTGCGCGCACCCGGCTCGAAGCCCGATCTCGCGGGCGTCGCCGTGATCGCCGCCGGCCCCGAGTCGGCGCGACAGGTCCAGGTCCTGTTGCAGCGAGGTGCAGGCGAAGTCCTCGTCCTGCCGGAGACGGTCGTCGCGCCCCAGCGCATCCTGATTCACTGGGTCGATGAAACCCCGCGTCGCGCGACACTCGCGGTCTCGGCCAGCCTGCTGCGTCATGTGCCCGCGGAGGCCGTCTATGTCGGCATTCTTCCCGAGGGCGCGAGCGAAGCGGCCCGCCCGCAAGGCGTGCGCACGCTGCTCGATGCACGGTCGGAAGCACAGGCCGTCCACGGCCTCGAGATGCGCACGGAACTGCGCGTCGGCGATGTCGTCGAGCAACTCGCCGGGCAACTCGCGGAGTCGCCCGACCAGCTGCTGATCCTCGGCGTCTCGAACACCGAGGTGCTCACGGAGCGCTTCAACCGCCTGTTCACGGCCTCCCCGGGCTGGCCGATGCTCATTGTCTATCGCTCCGCATGAGGCCCCACGTGACAACCCCCAACATGACGCCGAGCCTGTCCCCGCTGCGCGCACTGCTGCTCGCTGCGGCGTCGGTATTGCTGCTGGCCGGGTGCGGAGGCAGCGACAGTGCTGCGAGCGCAGGAGCGGCGAAGCGCGTTGAACTGCTGAACGTCAGCTACGACCCGACGCGCGAGTTCTATCGCGAGTTCAACGCGAGCTTCGCCCGCTACTGGCAGGAGAAGACCGGCCAGGAAGTGGCAGTCAAGCAGTCGCATGGCGGCTCCGGCCAGCAGGCGCGGGCTGTCATCGACGGCCTCGACGCCGACGTGGTCACGCTGGCGCTCGCATACGACATCGATTCCATCCAGAAGATCGGCAAGCGTCTCGGCGCCGACTGGCAGACGCGGCTGCCCAACAACAGCTCGCCGTACACGTCGACGATCGTGTTCCTCGTCCGCAAGGGCAACCCGAAGGGCATCCACGACTGGGCCGATGTCGCGAGGCCCGGCATCGAGGGCGTGGCGCCGAACCCCAAGACCGGAGGCGGAGCACGCTGGATCTATCTTGCTGCCTGGGGCTATGCGCTGCAGCGTGAACTCGGAGGCAGCTTCGACAAGCTGCAGGATCCTGCGGCAGCGGCGGAAGTGGCCAGGGCCCAACAGGTAGCCGAACAGTTTGTCGGGCAGATCTACCGCCAGATGCCGGTGCTCGACAGCGGCGCCCGCGGGTCGACAAACACGTTCGTGCAGCGTGGCATCGGCGACGTGCTGCTCGCTTGGGAGAACGAAGCCATGCTGGCGCTCAAGGAGATGGGGCCTGACAGCGTCGAACTCGTCAGGCCGTCGATGAGCATCCTCGCCGAACCGCCGGTCGCGATCGTCGATACCGTCGTCGACCGCAAGGGCACGCGCCAGGTCGCGGAGGCCTACCTGCAGCACCTGTTCACGCCAGAAGGCCAGCAGATCGCCGCGAAGTACTTCTACCGGCCGAGGGACGCGGCTGCGCTCGAGCAGTACAAGGCGCAGTTCCCCGACATGCAGATGTTCACGATCGATGCGGCCTTCGGCGGCTGGCAAAAGGCGCAGGCAGACCATTTCGCCGATGACGGCAGCTTCGACCGCATTTCCCTGGGTCGCCGCTGAATCATGGCCTTTCGCCAGCCCAGCATCCTTCCCGGCTTCGGCCTGACGTTCGGATTCACGACGTTCTTCCTCGGCGCCATCGTGCTGCTGCCGTTGACCGCGCTCGTGGTCCGCACGGCGATGACGGACTGGAACCACGTGCTCGAAGTGGTGTTCTCCGCGCGGGCGCTGGCGTCGTACCGGCTGTCGTTCGGCGCGTCGCTGCTGGCGGCCAGCATCAATGCCGTGTTCGGGTTCATCATCGCGTGGACGCTCGTGCGCTACGACTTTCCGGGCCGGAAGATCATCGACGCGCTCATCGACATGCCTTTCGCATTGCCAACGGCGGTTTCCGGCATTGCGCTGACCGCCGTGTTCGCGCACAACGGCTGGTTCGGCCAGTACCTCGAGCCGTTCGGGATCAAGATTGCGTATACGTGGATCGGCATCGTGATCGCGCTGACGCTGATCGGGCTGCCGTTCGTCGTCCGCTCGGTGCAACCCGCGCTTGCCGAAGTGCAGCGCGACCTCGAAGACGCCGCCGAGACGCTCGGTGCGGGACGCTTTTATGTGTTCCGCCGCATCATCCTGCCCACCGTGCTGCCGGCACTGGCCACGGGCTTCACGATGGCGTTCGCGCGCGCCGTCGGCGAATACGGTTCCGTCATCTTCATCGCCGGCAACCTGCCGCTCAAGACCGAGATCACGCCGCTGCTGATCGTGATCCGGCTGGAGGAATTCGATTACGGCGGTGCCGCCGCGCTCGGCTTCGTGATGCTGCTGATCTCGTTCGTGATGCTGCTGACGATCAACCTGCTGCAAGCCTGGGGGCGCCGACGACTCGTCGGTGACCGACGCTGATGGCCGGCCACGGCAGCAGCGCCCACGCCGCCGAGCTCGCAAGCCGCCCGGGTCGCGACGGCCTGATGAGTGCGCTTGCCCGCTGGGCGTTCATCAGCGTGTCGCTGGCCTTCCTCGCCGCGTTGCTGTTTGCACCGCTGGCCACGGTGTTCGTCACCGCCTTCAGCCGGGGCCTCGGCGACTATTTCGCGAGCTTCTCGGACTCCGATACGGCCGCCGCCATCAAGCTGACGTTGATCACGGCCGCCATCGTCGTGCCGCTCAACACGATTTTCGGGCTCGCGGCGTCCTGGGCCATCGCCAAGTTCGACTTCAAGGGCAAGAGCTTCCTGATCACGCTGATCGACCTGCCGATCGCGGTGTCGCCGGTGATCTCGGGCCTCGTCTACGTACTGCTGTTCGGCCTGCAGGGCTGGTTCGGCGCGTGGCTGCAGGAGCACGACATCAGCATCATCTTCGCGCTGCCAGGCATCGTGCTGGCCACGCTGTTCGTGACGTTCCCCTATGTCGCACGCGAGTTGATCCCGTTGATGGAGCAGCTCGGCAACGACGAGGAAGAAGCGGCGATCACGCTCGGCGCGGGCGGCTGGATGACGTTCTTCCGCGTCACGCTGCCCAAGATCCGCTGGGGCCTCGTGTACGGCGTGATCCTGTGCAATGCCCGCGCGATGGGCGAATTCGGTGCCGTGTCCGTGGTGTCCGGCCACATCCGCGGCCTCACGAACACGATGCCGCTGCACATCGAGATCCTCTACAACGAATACGCGTTCGTCTCGGCCTTTGCGGTGGCGTCGCTGCTGACGCTGCTCGCCGTGGTCACCCTGGTCATCAAGACCCTGGTCGAGTGGCGCACGGGCTACCGGCGCAGGAGGTAACGACGTGCCGGCCCGCCTGCAGCAACTCCTGCTGAAGCTGAAGTTCGATCCGCAGCGTGCTTCGTTGAGTGCGTGGCTGGCGCTGACGAACGTCGTCATCGTCGTGCTGGTGCTGGCCGGCATCTCGCTGTCCGCGATCAGCATGCTGCGCAACCTGGCCGACGACCAGGGACAGGCGCGCGTGCAGCTTGCCGGCGCCATGGCGCGCGAGGATCTGCGCCGTTACGGCGAGGACACCCTGAAGCAGGCCCGCGGCCTCGCTGCGCTGCCCACGCTGCAGCGACTCGTGACCGAACGGCGGCCCGAGTCCGTCGAGCAGGTGCTGAAGCGCGCTTGCGAAGCCGACGGCCTGTCGTCCTGCGCGGTCTTCAGCGGGTCGACGCTGGTGGCGCAGTCGGGTGTTCCGCTTCCCTGGGAGGAAGTGCTGCTCGCCAGCGACGAGCAGGGCGAGCGCTTCATGGCCGCGCCGTCGGGCGGCGGGCCTGCGCTGCTCGGGTCCGCTGCACCCGTGAACGGCGATGCGAACCTCCGCCTGCTTGCGATCCGCCTGTTCGACACGGACCTCGCGACCCGCATCACCGAGCGGGTGGGGCTGCCGGTCCGGCTGCTCAATTACCGCAACTTCACCGGCGCGCCGGTCGACGAGTTCACTCAGCTCCACTCTGCCGGACTGTCGGATGGCCGCTTCGCGGTCCAGCGGGTGGATGCGTTCGACCTGTATGCATCGAGCTTCCCGGTGTTTGCCACGACGGGCGAGGCGGTAGCATTGATCGAGGCGCGACTGTCGGCCGCCGACATCGACAGCTCCGTGAGCCGGCTGATCAAGCAGCTGCTCGTCACGGCGCTGATCCTTGCCGCACTGGCGGTGCTGGCGGGCTACATCCTCGGCCAGCGTGTCGCGGGTCCTGTCAGCGACCTGACGCAGGCGGCGATACGACTGGGCGAGGGTGATTTCTCCGCATCCATTCCGACTGGCGGGACGGCCGAAGTCGGCGTGCTCGCGCGGACGATGGAAGACATGCGTCGCAACCTCGTCGAGTTGACGGGGGCGTTGCGCCGTCGCGAGGCCGAAGCACAGGCCGTGCTCAAGGGCGTCGTCGAGGGCGTCTATGCCGTCGACAAGGGCCGCGTCATCACCTACCTGAATCCGCAGGCCGCCCGCATGCTCGGGGTGGAGCCGCAGCAGGCGATCGGCCGCTTCTGCGGCGATGTTCTCAAGCCGTGCGTGGCCGAGAATGGCCAGCGTCCGTGCGACACCCATTGCCCGATCCTGTTGGCGCGCAGCGAGGGCAGTGCGCAAGCGATCGAGCGGCTGGACCTCGGCAAGGGGGCGCCGCGGACGGCCGTCATCGTCAGCGCCGCCAGCGTCGACGGACTGCAGGTACAGGTGATCCGCGACGAGACCGATCTCGAGGCAGTCCGCCGCGCGCGCGATTCGACGCTGGCCAATATCTCGCACGAGTTCCGCACACCGCTCGCGGCCCAGCTCGCGTCGATCGAACTGCTGCGTGAAGGCCTGAACACGATGCAGCCGCACGAGAGGGAAGAGCTGGTGCTGTCCCTGGAGCGCGGCACGCTGCGGCTGACTCGGTTGATCGACAACCTGCTCGAGAGCGTGCGCATCGAGGCCGGCCAGCTCGGTATCCGGCACCAGAGCGTCGTGCTCGCCGAGGTCGTGGAAGATGCCCGGGCGCTCATCGGCTCGCTGCTCGTGCAGCGGCACCAGACGCTGGCCGTGGAGCTGCCTGAGGACCTGCCGAACATCGACGGCGACGGTTCGCGCCTTACGCAGGTGTTCGTCAACCTGCTTGCCAACTCGATCAAGTACGCGCCCGACGGCAGCGTCATCCGGATCGGCGCCGAGGCACGCGGCGATCGGGTGGCCGCTTGGGTGGAAGACGAGGGGCCGGGCCTGCCGCATGTCGACTCGGGTTCGATCTTCGACCAGTTCCATCGCGGCGCGCAGGCCGAGCCGGAGCCGGGCGGCCTGGGCCTCGGACTCTGGATCGTGAAGTCCATCGTCGAGCGGCATGGCGGCCAGATCATCGCCGCGCGAACGCCGGAAGACCGCACCCGGTTCGTGATCACGCTGCCGATTGAAGCAGGGCTTGAGGCTTGAGGCTGGAGGCCGCGGGCAGTACGTTGTCGTCCTGGCGGCCGAAGAACAGGTTCGCTTTACGCATGTTCACATTGCCAACGACTATTACCTGACGATGCGCAATTTGCGAAGGTTGCTTTCCTCCTTCAGGCGAAAGCCCCCAGCCTCCAGTCCATGAAGATCCTCATCGCCGACGACGACAGCGACCTGCTGGGCCTGATCGGCTTCACGCTGACGCAGGCCGGCTATCTCGTCGTGAAGGCGATCGACGGACCGTCTGCCATCCGCGCCTTTGAGGCCGAGCAACCCGACATCATCGTGCTCGACATCAACATGCCGGGCGCCAGCGGCTTCCAGGTCTGCGAAGCGGTGCGCCAGAAATCGCGCGTGCCGATCATGATGCTCACCGCGCGCGGCGAGGAAGAGGATCTCGTGCGCGCACTCGAACTCGGTGCCGATGACTACCTGACGAAGCCCTTCAGTCCCCGCACGTTGCTGGCGAGAGTGAAGGCCCTGCTGCGCCGTGCCGGTGTCGATACGGCAACGCCGCTCGCCGCCGGCCGCATGAAGCTCGACGTAGATGAGCACACGGTCCAGGTAGGCGAGGGCGAGCCGATCCGCCTCACGAAGCTCGAACTGCGCTTGCTGCAGATGCTGCTCGCGAATTCCGGACACACCGTCAGTTCAGATCGGCTGCTGATGCAGGTCTGGGGACATCGCGGCGCCGGCGATCGCCAGCTCCTGAAGCAGCTCGTGCATCGGCTGCGCCACAAGATCGAACTCGATCCCGCCGTGCCGCAGCTGTTGCAGACGGCGCCGGGGGCGGGGTATCGGCTAATCGTTGATTAGCCAGCGCTGCTGCTGGACCGGCCAACTCTGTTGGCAAGGGGGCCTACCGGCAAGTAGGCCGACTTCGTCGGCAAGGGGGCTGATCCTGTCAGCAGGCCAGATCTGACCTGACGGTAGTCCTACCTGTCGCGTCCGCGACCTTCCTGCCGGTAGGCCCCCTTGCCAACAGAGTTGGCCGGTCTGGCTTTGCTACTCCGGCTCCACCGCAATCACCGACGCCCCTGGCGACTTCGGTACCACCGGCCTGAGAAACGCCTTGTCTATGGCCTTGTGGCAATCGAAGCACTCGCCGAGGCCTTTCTTGTAGGCGACTTCAAACGCTTTGACGTCGTGTCTGTCGATGGCGACCTTGAGGTCGGCATAGGCGGACTGTTCGATATGGGTTTGCATCGGGCGAAGGTCGATCTCGCCGCCGCCGGGCAACGGACGCACCGGGCGGATGCGGACGGCCCACGCAATGCGGAAGCGGCTCTCATTCATATAGAACGTAGCCAGGGGCCAGTTCTTCGCACGCGCAGCAAACCACAGGTTGCCGTACTGGTGATCCACGTCGGACATCACGTGGGCCTGCCCCGGCAGCAGGCGCTTCAGGTCCTCGATTTCCTTCTGCAAGGACGCGATGTCCGGCGGCGGAGCCGGTTCGGCTGCGAACGCTGCGACGGGAATGAGAAGAAACAAGACGAGCGGCAAGAATCCGGATCGGGTGTTCATGGCAATGTCCTGACTGCAACTATCCGGAATCTACTTGACGCTTGCGGCCGGCGCCAGCTGGCCTTGACTGCGATTCAGTTCACGGAGCGGGACGATGTCACTCAAGTGACACCCTGTTGCTACCGAACTGTCACTGGCAGAGGGCTACTCTCCGCGCACTGTCGCAAACGGAGGCACGTCGATGCGCGGGCAGACCTGGTTTCACTGGCAGCTGGAAGTCGTGGAGGCGATCCGCGACCTCTATCACGACCTGTTCTCGGACATCGAAGCCTCTGACATCGACTGGTCCGCCTGGCGTCCGCTCTATGAAGAGGGTCGTTCGCCGCTGGCCGCCGTCAATCGCGCGTTCGTCCAGGATTTCTGAGGAGCTTCAATGGAGAACCGATACAGCTGGCAGAGAATGGCGGTAGCGCTGTTCGACAAGGCCACGGCAAAGCTGGGAGAGGATGCGCGGCAACTGCAGGACGCGATGTTCTGGCTGCGCCGGGTACCTGACGGCGTTACCCTGCGCAACGCAGCGGAGCGGGAGCTGGACGATGGCGTCGAGCCGGGCAATCCCTGCCAATCCCCAGTCATCCCCTGATGACCCACTGATACCTGCCGCAGGCAGGTTGCCCGCGGTCCGCAGCCGGCTCCGGATTGCGGTCCTTTGACGTCCGTCGGGTACTCCAAAGCATCGAGCATGTAGCCATGCCATAGCGATATGGAGCGGACACTGCTTTGTGACCGCCTTGTTGCTACTGTTGCCTGCATCCCGGACCGCATCCGGATTCCATCGTGCCACTGGAGCCTTAATGATCCGCAGACTCGTCCTGTCAGCGTTGCTCGTCGCCGCGCTGCCTGCCCACGCCACGAATGGCTACTTTTCCCACGGCTATGGCATGCGCGCCAAGGGCCAGGCCGGTGCCGGCATCGCACTGTCCCAGGATGCGCTGGTCATTGCCACCAACCCGGCCGGCTTGTCCGGCGTGCAGGACGGCTTCGAGCTCGGCGTCGATTTCTTCGCACCGTCGCGCGGCAGCGTCATCCGCCAGGGAGGCACCACCGTCAAGTACGAAGGCAATGGCGAGCGCGTGTTCTTCATTCCGGAATTCGGCTACAGCCGGCACCTGGGCGACCGCCTGGCAGTCGGCCTCGCGCTGTACGGCAATGGCGGCATGAACACGGACTACGACGTCAATCCCTACGGTCGCTTCGGTGCATAGGGCAAGATGCGCATGGATCTCTCGCAGGCGTTCGTCGCACCCGCGCTCGCCTACAAGGTCACCGCCACGCAGTCGATCGGCATCGCGTTGAACCTCGCCTACCAGCGCTTCGAGACGCAGGGCCTCGGGCTGTTCGGCGGCTTCTCCCTGGCCCCGGGTAACGTGTCCAACCGCGGCTACGACGATTCCACCGGCTGGGGCGTGCGCATCGGCTGGACGGGCCAGTTCGGCGACCGTGTCACCCTCGGCGCCACCTGGCAATCGAAGACATGGATGAGCCGCTTCAAGGACTACAGCGGCCTGTTCGAGGGACGGGGCAGTTTCGACATTCCCGAGACCTACGGTGCGGGCATCTCGCTGCGCGCCACCGACAAGCTCACGCTGGCGCTCGACTGGCAGGAAACGCTGTATTCGGAGGTGCCGGCCGTCGGCAACAGCAGCACGCTGCTGTTCGCCGGCGTGCCCCTCGGCGCCGACAACGGCCCGGGCTTCGGCTGGCGCGACGTGTCGACCTGGAAGCTCGGCGCGAGCTATGTGTTCAGCAACGCGTTCACGCTGCGTGGCGGCGTCAGCCGCAATTCGCAGCCGATCCGTGCCCAGCAGACCTTCATCAACATCATCGCGCCAGGCGTCGTGCGCACGCACGCGACACTCGGCGGCACGTGGACGCTGGGCGGGCGCGATGCCCTCAACGTTGCGTACATGCACGCGTTCCGCGAAACCGTCACCGGTTCGGGCTCCATTCCGCCGGCCTTCGGCGGCGGCGAGGTCGACAACTACCTGTCAGAGCACTCGCTCGGCGTGTCGTGGTCGCGACGCTTCTGACGGGTGAGGAGTATTCATGACCATTGACGCTGACACGATCCTGCGTGCCTTTGCCGGCGGGCTGATGATTGGGGGCGCCACTGCCGTCTTCCTGCTGGTGGTCGGCCGGATTGCCGGCATCAGCGGCATCGTCGGCAGCGTGCTCAAGGGACACATGGGGCCGCGGGGCGCCTTCGTCGTCTTTCTGGTCGGCATGCTCCTGCCGGCGCTCGTGCTAGGCACGGGTCCGGCGGAGTTCTCGCTCGGCTTGCCTGGGCTTGCACTGGCCGGTGTGCTGGTGGGCGTCGGCACGCAGGTGGGGTCGGGCTGCACGAGCGGCCACGGCGTCTGCGGACTGGCGAACGTATCGCCCCGGTCACTGGTTGCCGTGCTGACGTTCATGGTGACGGCCGGCATCACGGTGTGGGTCGTTCGCCACGGAGGTGTACTGTGATCCTGGTCGGCGCCCTGCTGGCAGGCTTGCTCTTCGGCGGCGGCCTGATGCTGTCCGGCATGACGAACCCGGCGACCGTGCTGGCGTTCCTCGACGTGGCCGGTGCCTGGAACCCGGCCCTCGCGTTCACGATGGCTGGCGCCATCCTGGTCGCCGCACCGGCCTTCCTGCTCGTCAGGCGTCGTTCGCGCAGTGTGCTCGGCGCCGAAATCCGGCTGCCGGATCGTGAACGCATCGATGCGCCGCTCGTCGGCGGCAGCGCGCTGTTCGGCATCGGCTGGGGCCTGTCCGGCATCTGTCCCGGCCCCGGCATCGTGCTGCTTGCGAGCGGATCCATGCAGGCACTGACCTTTGTCGGCAGCGTCATCGTCGGCACGCTCATTGCCCGCTTCCTGCCGAGGCCGCGCGCCGCCACCGGTACCGCATCGGCCGGTGTTCAGCGATAGCCCTTCGCCTGCAGCTTGAAGAGATGGGCGTAGTGCCCATCAAGGTGCATCAGTTCTTCGTGGCTGCCGCGTTCGATGATGTGGCCGTCGCGGATCACGATGATCTGGTCTGCCATGCGCACCGTCGAGAAGCGGTGCGAAATCAGGATGGCGATGCGGTTGCTCGTCAGGTTGCGGAAGTGCTCGAAGATCTGCGCCTCGGCACCCGCATCCATCGCGGCGGTCGGTTCATCGAGCACGAGGATGTCCGCCTGTGAGCGCATGAAGGCGCGGGCCAACGCGATCTTCTGCCACTGGCCGCCGGAGAGCTCCCGACCCTCCTTGAACCACTTGCCGAGCTGCGTGCCGTAGCCCTGCGGCAGCGTGTCGACGAACGGCGTGGCCATGCCCTTGTCGCCCGCTTCACGCCAGCGCGCCTCGTCCTCGAAATGCCGCACGTCGCCGGCGCCCACGTTCTCGCCGACGCGCAACTGGTAACGCGCGAAGTCCTGGAAGATCACGCCGACCCGCTGCCGCAGTGCTGCCTCGTCCCACTCCTCGAGATCGCGTCCGTCGAGCAGGATGCGGCCTGAAGTCGGGTGATACAGGCGCGTCAGCAGCTTGATCAGCGTGGTCTTGCCGGAGCCGTTCTCGCCGACGAGCGCGAGCGACTCGCCGGGGCGGATGTGCAGCGTGATGTCTTCGAGCGCAGGCTTGTCGGCATCGGGGTACGTGAAGCTGACGTGCTCGAAGCGGATGCCGTCTTCCGGGTGCGGGCCCTTGCTCTCCGCGCCCCTGGGCGGCGCTACCGGGGTCTCGAGATACTCGTACAGCGTGGACAGGTACAGGTTGTCCTCATACATGCCGCCGACTGCCGACAGGCTGGCCGACACCGCGCTCTGCCCCTGGCGGAACAGCATCAGGTACATTGTCATCTGGCCGAGCGTGATGCGGCCTGCAATGGTCGTCAGTGCGATCCAGCCGTACGCGCCGTACAGCGCGAGCGTGCCGATGAGGCCGAGGCCGAAACCCCAGCTGTCGCGGCGGATCGTGAGGTCGCGGTCCTCCTTGTAGAGCTTGTGGAAGATGTTGCGATAGCGATCGAGCAGCAGGGGGCCGAGGCCGAACAGCTTCACTTCCTTGGCATGGTCCTCGCGCGCAATGACGGTTTCCAGATAGAGCTGCATGCGGGTTTCGGGCGACCGCCAGCGGAACAGGCGAAACGCGTCGCCGGAAAACTTCGCTTCAGCCAGGAACGCGGGGAGCCCGGCCAGCAGCAACACCGCCACGGCCCATGGCGAGAACTGCACGAGCAGCGTACCGAAGCTGACCAGCGACACGGCATTCTGTGCCAGGCCGAAGGTGCGCATCACGAGCGACAGCGGCCGGCTCGACGCCTCGCGCCGTGCACGCGTCAGCTTGTCGTAGAACTCGGAGTCCTCGAACTGGGACAGGTCGAGCGTCAGGGCCTTCTCGAGGATCATCGCGTTGACCCGCTGCCCCAGTTGGGCCCGCAACAGCGACTGGCACGTCGAGAGTCCCCGCTGTGCCCCGGCCGTCACGGCGACCAGCAGGCCCTCGAGCGCGACGAGTTCGATGACCTGCCTGCTCGAACCCGGGGCGTGGGTCTGCATGGCCATGACGACGGCATCGACGATCAGCGCGCCCACGTACGCAATCGCGGCGGGCAGCACGCCGGCCAGCACCGTCAGCAGGGCGAGGCCGATCGTCAGCGGCCGGCTGGTGGTCCAGACCAGGTCGAGGGCCCGCCGGCTGTACCTGAAGACGCCGAAGAAGCCGCGCCTTGAGCCGGTGGAATCGGCCGGGCGGTTGAGGGTTCGAGGGTGCTCTGCCATGGTGCGGGCGTCGGGGCGGGCTTGTTTTCCGTAGCAACTTCGGACAATGGTTCCTGCGGCACCCTATTGCAAGTGCCTGAAGCCACGAACAGAATGGACCCATTGTTACGGTTGTCGAACCCGAGGCGCGCCCTGCAATCCATGAGCGATCCCAAGGACCCCAAGGACAAGAAGTCCCCGCCCGGAGCGCCGCCTGCCGCAAGCACGAACGAGAAGAGTTCGGGTCGCGTTGCATTCGATGCGCGGGGCAATCCCGTCTGGGAGTGGCAGACGTCCACTGGCGTGTTTGGCCGCGAGGTGAGCACGCAGCGGCTCAAGAAGCTGGAGGCGAAGGAACTCGCCATCGTCGACACGCCGCCGACCGCACCCCAGAAGAAGAAAGGGTTCGAACTGTCGCTCGACGAGCCGCAGATGCCCAATCGCGAAACGGGCTTCAACCCCTACAACAGCGCGCCGGCTCCCAAGGCCAAGGTCGCGGACGAACCCCGCAAGTCGCCCACCGACCTCCACAAGCTGGACGCGTGGATCAAGATGAAGAAGGGGTTGGCGGAGAAGGACAAGAAGAAGTAGGCCACTCTGTAAGGCAGGGGCTTACGCCAAGTAGGGCTGCCGCCAAGCCAGAATCGACGGCCAGACTCGACTGGGCCGAATTCATTTAACGCCGCCCTTACCATCGCTCGTACTCCGCCTCTGACTTGGCGGCAGCCCTACTTGTCGGAGACCTACTTGGCGCAGCCCCGCTTGGCGGCAGCCCTTCCCTCTCTCTATCGGGCCTTCTTCCCCACTTCCTGCCTGTACTTCTTCACCAGCTCGCCGAAGCGCGGCGTGAGTCCTACGTCTTCATAGATCGGGTCGCCCTGCTCGTCGTGCGAGATCACCTTCGCGCCGGGGCGATACGGCATGGCGCCTTCGACTTCCTGTAACGCTACCGACAGCAGGTCGGAGAGGATGTCTTCCTCCGAGTGGCCGGGGAAGAGGTCGGCCAGTGCATGGATGCGGGCCGCGTCGTCGATGTTGAGGCGGATCGCGTATTCGCGAGCGGTCTTCATGGGCCGCGACGCTTCGCTCCACGAATCGAGCAGTTCCCTGAATTTCATGTCGTCACCGGTTAGGGCTGGCGGGGACTCCAGAATAACCGAATCCTTCGCAACCTCAGAACTGGCTGGTGAGGTTGACCGACAGGTAGTGCGTGTCGCCGGTTTGCGGCGCGTTCGGCGCGTCCTTCAGGAACCGCCCCTTCGCGAGGAACACGGCATCGACCTCGAACCGCAGCGATCGGGGGATCACCCAGTAGCGCAGGCGGGCGTCGACCTGATGGCCCGCGAAGTCGCCCGAGCGGCCGGTGACATCGCGGACGCCGGTGGTGGAGAAGCTGTCTGTCCGCGAGGCAAGCCACAGCACCCGCCAGCTCGCCATGTAGTCGAGGCGCGCTGTCGGTGTAGCCTCGAGGCGCAGTCCGGCTGCACGAAGGTTGGTCCGCCCCACGGCTGCATACAGGCCGGACGGTGCAAGGTCTCCACGCCGCATGCCGAACAGCGTGTCGAAGCGACCGTACTTGGCATCGCCGTCGTCGCCGCCCGCGTAGTCGACCTCGAACGCGAGATGGGGCCGCGAACCCCCTGCCCACTGGTAGCCTGCTTCGACGTGGTAGAACCAGGCGGATACATCGAGCAATGCGGCTGCCGCAGCCGTGCTCGCACGCACGGAGCCGGTCTGCTGGATGGCTTCAAGTTCGAAATCGACCGTCTCTGCCTTGGGATCCCGGTACAGCCTGAGCCCCGCGGAGTGCAGGTTGCGATCGCGCGTGGCAAGGTCGGCTCGATCCCGCTCTCGGACGCCGAACCAGGATCCCTCCAGCGTTGCGAACGGCAACAGCTTCGGCACGGCGGTGACGCCACCCCACAACACGAGGTCCGAGCTCTCCCGGTCGAGCTTCACGTCGTTGTCGAGGACGCCGGGCAACGCATCGGGCAGGCGCACTTGCGGTTGCGTGTAGATGAGCGTGACCGCGTTGCCGCCCGCGGACTTGAGGTCGACGCGCAAGCCTGAATAGCCGTTGGTCGCGTTGCGATAGTCGTCGGCCGCCACAAGTCGGCGCGAGCCCAGGTTCAGCAAGAATCTTCCGAGCTGTGCAGAGGCGGCCGAGCCCTCGCCGAACGGAGTACCGAAGTCCGCACCGACGTAGGCCTGCACCGCTTCCAGCGCGTTGACGTCGTTGCTGCTGACCCCGCTGGTCGGCTCCTGCGGGTAGGCGCGGCTATCCCATAGCTCGCCGCCGATCCGGAACCAGTCCTTGCGGTACTCGGCGAACACGTTCGAGCGCAGGCTGGCCAGGCTGAATGAGGAGTCCAGCCCGGCACGCGACTGACCGGACAGTGTCTCGAGGCGCGCTCGGAAGGAACCGGACAGTTGCAGGCTCGCCGGGGCCCCGACGGCGTCGTGCAGGTTCCACGGCGTGGGGGCCGGATCTGCTGCGAACGCCGCGCCGGCGGCAAGAAACAGCGCGACCGGCAGGCAGCACCGTGCGCGGAAGACTGGGAGCGGTGGGGTCATGATATGCAACGAGATCCGGCGACCAGGGTACGTCACCGGATTCTAGTCGAGGTCGCGCAGCTACTGCGGCGTGTACACCTGGTCGAAGACGCCTCCGTCTCCGAAATGCGCCTTCTGCACCTTGGCCCAGCCGCCGAACTCGGCAATGGTCACCAGCGGCAGCTTCGGATACTGCGCCGCGTACTTCGCTGCCACTTTCGCATCGCGCGGGCGATAGTAGTTGCGCGCGATGATCTCCTGGCCCTCAGGCGTGTACAGATACTCAACGTAGGCCTGCGCCACGTCCTTGGTGCCGCGCCTCAGCGCGACCTTGTCGACGACGGCCACTGGCGGTTCGGCGAGCACGCTGACCGAAGGAATCACGATCTGCAGCTTGTCCGCGCCCACCTCCCTGATCGCGAGGAACGCCTCGTTTTCCCAGGCGATCAGCACGTCGCCGATGCCCCGCTGCACGAACGTCGTCGTCGAGCCGCGGGCACCCGTGTCGAGCACCGGCACGTTCTTGTACAGCTTGCGGATGAACTCCTTTGCCGTCGCATCGTTGCCGCCCGGCTGCTTCAACGCCCAGGCGTATGCGGCAAGGTAGTTCCAACGCGCGCCGCCGGAGGTCTTCGGGTTCGGCGTGATGACCGAGATGCCCGGCTTCACGACGTCGCTCCAGTCCTTGATGTTCTTCGGGTTGCCCTTGCGGACCAGGAACACGATGGTCGACGTGTACGGCGAGCTGTTGTCGGCCAGGCGGCTCTGCCAGTTCACGGGCAGCAGCTTGCCGTTGGTGGCGATGCCGTCGATGTCCGCCGCGAGCGCGAGCGTGACGATGTCGGCCTGCAAGCCGTCGATCACGCCGCGCGCCTGGGCGCCCGAACCGCCATGCGCCTGGTTGACGCGGACGTCGTCACCGGTTTTCGCCTTCCAGTACCTGGCAAACGCCTTGTTGTAATCGACGTACAGCTCGCGTGTCGGGTCATACGACACGTTGAGCAGCGTGATGTTCTTGGCATGGGCCGCCGTCGACCCGACCAGCAGGGCCCCGAGGGCCACCGCAGTGGTCGCGTGACGCAGCCAGCTATTCCTGTTCATGGATTCTTCCGCTCCGGTTCAGACATGGGTCCGACGCAGGACCGAGCCCCATCAGCCGATGCAGCCGTCACCCCGAGGGGCACGCTGCAGGAAAGGGCAAGGCCATGGACGGAATACTAGGGAGTGGGCGGTTACGGGTCAGTCGCCAAGCGGTTACAGAAAGGTAACAACGGCCAAAAAGTGTGCAAAAAGCGGCCAGGAATCGGCATATGTATATGCCCAAGTGCTCGCGTCGCCGGTATGGAATCGTGACTCCCGGTAACGGGGGCGCGACCGACAGCCGGGAGAGGGGCCCGTGCGCCGTGTCTCGATCCGCGCATTCGTCAGCCTCCGTGCGAGTTCATCCCCAACTATCACCTGCACTGCGGTGCGCGTAACCGCTTTGTCACGGTGGCGCGACTGCAATCTCACACTTCGCTCCCTACGATGCTGATCCATCGCGCGCGACCTGCGCCGCTTGAATTCAAACAGTAGGGATGACCACCAGTGAGTGCACGATTGATCTCGAGACAGAACGCCGGTTACACGTTGAGCCTGGCAGCCGCCATCGCCGCCCTTGTCGGCAGCGTACCGGCCCCCATCCATGCAGCCGCAGCGCCGGACGCAGCGGACAACCTCGATAACGTCGTCGTGACGGCGCGTCGCCGCGAAGAGCAGTCGCAGGATGTGCCGCTCGCCATTTCGGTGCTGAACTCCGCAACCATCGAATCGACGGGCACGTTCAACGTCGGCAAGCTGACGCAGTTGCAGCCGTCCATCCAGTTCTACTCCAGCAATCCGCGCAACTCGGCCGCCACCATTCGCGGACTCGGTGCGCCATTCGGCCTCACGAACGACGGCATCGAGCAGGGTGTCGGCATCTACATCGACCAGGTCTACTACGCGCGCAGCGCGACGGCCACGTTCGACTTCCTCGATGTGGACCAGGTGGAAGTGCTGCGCGGCCCGCAAGGCACGCTGTACGGCAAGAACACGACTGCCGGTGCGATCAATGTGACGACACGTCGCCCGAGCTTCACCACCGAAGGGCGCGCCGAGGTGAACTACGGCAATCTGGACTATGTGCAGGCCAAAGGCTCGATTTCGGCACCGCTGATCGACGACAAGCTGGCGTTCCGGCTCGGCACTTCCTTTACCGACCGGCGCGGGACGATTTACAACGTCACGACCGGCCGGTGGATCAACGAGCAGAACAATCTCGGCTTCAAGGGACAGCTGCTGTGGCGCGCCGCCGACTCGCTCGACGTGACGTTCTCGACGGACTACTCGCGCCAGAACCCGTACGGATTCGGCACCGTGTTCGTACGCACGGGCGCGACGCAGCGGCCGCTCAATCGCCAGTACGCCTCGCTCGCGGCAGCCTCCGGCAACTATGCGCCGCCCAGCCTCGACCCGTTCGACCGCCTCACGGATATCGATGCGGAACTGTCGGCGGAGCAGCAGTTCGGCGGTGGTTCGGTGCTGGCGGAATGGAAGGTAGGCCCGGGACTGCTGACGTCCGTTTCCGCTTATCGCAAGTGGGATTGGGGCCCGGAGAACGACCGCGACTTCACCGGCCTGCCGATTACGACGATCTCACAGAATCCTTCGCAGCAGCGTCAGTGGTCACAGGAAATCCGCTACGCATCTTCCGGCTCCACCATCGACTATGTCGCTGGCCTGTACGGCTTCTATCAGACGATCGACACGAAGGGTGTCCAGGAGCAGGGGGCGCTCGCGAGCCGCTGGCTGCTGAGCGGAGCCAATGCGAGCCTGCCCGCGATCCTGAATGGCCTACGTGCGAACAATGACATCGGCCTCAAGAATACGAGTGCGGCTGCATTCGGGCAGGTCACGTGGCACGTGTCCGATTCGTTCCGGCTGCAGCCGGGACTGCGCTTCAACTACGACAGGAAGGAAGGCAAGTACATCGCCACCGTCACCAATGCGACCGGTACCGCGTTGACGGCAGCGCAACTGGGCGTCCTTGCACCCCAAAGCTACCAGCCCAAGTTCGATGACACGAACATCTCTGGTGACTTCACGGCCTCATACGATTTCACGCCGGATGTGCTCGGCTATGCGACCTATGCGCGCTCCTTCAAGTCGGGCGGCATCAATCTCTCCGGCCTCCCGCTCGATGCGAGCAACGCACCGATCACCGCTGTGGAAACCGTGAAGCCCGAGTCGGAGAACCACTACGAGGTGGGCCTCAAGACGCAGCTGCTCAACCGGACGGTCACGTTGAACCTGGCAGGGTTCTGGACCGAGATCTCGGACTACCAGGCGACCGTGACCAACAGCCAGGCCAACGTGATCCGCGGCTATCTCGCGAATGCGAAGAAGGTCCGCGTGCGCGGCCTCGAGGCCGACCTCGCCGCACGGCCGGCCGAAGGCCTGAACCTCTATGTCAACGGTGCGCTCACGGACCATGAGTACGTCGAGTTTCCCGATGCGCCATGCCCGCCGGAGTTGTCAGGCGGCACGGCCGCGACTGCGGTCAGTCCGGCGAGCGCACCGGGTACGGCAGGCGGCTTCAGTCCGGCCTTCTGCAACATCTCGGGCCAGTGGCTGCCCGGCATCTCGAAGCTGTCGTTCTCGTACGGGTTCCAGTATGAGCGGCCCACGCTGCTCCTCGGCAAGGCCGGTGATGCGTACTTCGGCGCGGATGCAAGCTATCGGTCGAAGTTCTCGTCCAATCCGTCACGCTCGCTGTACACCGACGTGGCAGGGTATGGCCTCGCGAGCTTCCGACTGGGATTCAAGACGGACGGCTGGGAAGTCTACGGCTGGGTGCGCAACGCATTCGACCGGGAATACTTCGACTACCTGACGACACAGTCGGGCAGCACGGGCCTCGTGGTTGGCCAACCAGGCGAGCCTCGCACTTACGGACTGACGGTCAAGGCGTCGTTCTGACAGCCTCGCGTTACCCGTTAGCGAAAGAAGGGCCACCGCAGGGTGGCCCTTCTTGTTTAGGCTGATCGGCAGAGTCCCGCGATGCCGGTGGCTTACCGGATCGGCAACGTGATGTCAGCGAACAGCGCATCGACTTCCTGCTGGTCGGCCGCGTTGGCCGCGTCGTCGATCAGGCGGCGCTTCAGGTGCGGGGCGAACAGTTGCATGAACTCGTACATGTAGCGACGCAATAGGCCGCCGCGCGAGAAGCCGATCCACGTCGTGTGCAGCGGGAACAGGTGCGACGCGTCGATGGACACGAGGTCCTTGTCGGTCTCCGGATCCACGGCGACATCCGCGAGGATGCCGACGCCAAACCCCAGGCGCACGTAGGTCTTGATGACGTCCGCGTCCCGCGCAGTCAACGCGACGTTCGCGGTCAACCCGGCCTTCGCGAAGATCTGGGGCAGCGACGAAGACCCCGTGAAGCTGAAGACATAGGTCACGATCGGATAGGCTGCGATCTGTGCCAGCGTCGGCTTCTTCACGGTCGCGAGCGGATGATCGGCGGGCACGACGATGCGCCGGTACCACTGGTAGCACGGCAGCAGCACCAGGTTCGGGAACAGGTCCTGCGAGCCGGTGGCGATGGCGAAGTCGATGCGGTCGAGCGCCGCCATCTCGGCAATCTGTTCCGACGTGCCCTGGTGCAGGTGCAGCCGGACCTCCGGATACCGCGCACGGAACTGCTGGATCACCGACGGCAGCACGTAACGCGCCTGCGTGTGCGTGGTGCCGATGGACAGGGTGCCGCGGTGTTCGTCCTTGAGGTCGTCCGAGATGCCCTTGATGTTCTGCACCTCGCGCAGGATCTTGATCGCGCGGTCGATGACCTGCTGGCCGGCGGGGGTGATTTTCGTCAGCGTGCGGCCGCTGCGCACGAAGATCCGGAAGCCGAGCTCGTCCTCGAGCAGCTTCAGCTGCTTGCTGACCGCCGGCTGCGAGGTGTGCAGCTTTTCCGCGGCCGCCGTGATATTCAGTCCGCTCTGGGCGACGGCAGCGAGGTACCTGAGTTGCTGGAGCTTCATACGCGTCGACGTATAGGTAAGACAAAGGGTCGGTCGTTACAATAACCGAAAGATCACTTCGCAGCACCCATGAAGCACATTCCGGTATCAGTCCTGTTCTTAGCGGCGCTTGGCGCCTTCCTGGCAGGGTGCGACAAGCCTGGCCCGAACCCGGCCGAGGTTGCGGCCAGCCGGCAACAGGAAGCGGATACGTTCAATGCCTTCCTGGCCAGGGCCTGGGAGGCCCGGCTGGCCGACAGCCCGCAGCTCGCGTCCCGGCTCGGCCGGCAGGCCGGCAACGACCGGTGGGACGACGTGTCGGTGGAAGCGCTGGACAGGCGCCATTTCCGGGTCCGGACGGACCTCGCCAACATGCTGATGCTGGACTACACCAGGCTCGATGCCGGCCAGCGCCTGAGCTACGAACTCTTCGGGAACGAGGCCGAGCGTCGCATCGAGCTGCATCGCTGGCGGCTGTACCCGTATGTCATCGAGCCGCACAACGGGCTGCATACGGAAGTCCCGGCGTTCCTGATGACTGTCCACGACATCAGGAACGAGGCGGATGCCGAGGCCTACATCGCCCGGTTGCGAGGGATCCAGCCGCTGTTCCAGCAGGCGGAGGGCAGGCTTGCCGCGAGCGAGGCAGCCGGCATCGTTCCCCCGAAGTTCGTTTTCCCGCAAGTGGCATCGCGTATCCGCACCGTGCTGATCGGGCGCCCCTTCGATCGCTCGGCCATGGACAGTGCGCTGCTCAACGATTTCACTGACAAGGTCGCCGCGCTCGGCCTGCCCGCAGAGCGAGAGACTTCGCTCGTCGCCGCCGCGCGCACGGCGCTGGTGGAGTCGGTGCAGCCCGCCTACGAATCGCTTGCCCGGACGCTCAACGCACTTGAGAGGAAGGCAACCAACGATATCGGCGCCTGGAAGCTGCCGAGTGGAGACGGTTACTACCGCGCGTTGTTGCGGTTCTACACGACGTCGGACCTGTCACCGGGCGAATTGCACGAGATGGGCCTGGCCGAGGTCGCGAGGCTCGAGGACGAAGTGCGGCAACTGGCACCTGCGCTTGGGCTTGCCGGTTCGTTGCCTGCCCTGTTCAAGGCCATGGGCAGCCGCCCAGGCACTTATTATCCGGATACGGAAGCGGGTAGGGCCGCCTATCTCAAGGAAACGGCGGACCGCCTCGACTCGATGCGGCAGCAACTCGGACCCCTGTTCAGCATGCCACCAGACGAGACCCTCGTCGTGCAGCGGGTCGCGAGGGTGCATGAGCCGTTTGTCCCCAAGGTGTTCTATGAGAGTGGGGCCGACCAGGCTGCCTACTACGTCAATGTCGCCCGCATGGGCGACCTGCCGAAGCACGAGCTGGAGCCGCTCGCGTACTACGAGGGGTTGCCTGGCCGGCATCTGGAGCGATCAACGGTGCGCTCGCACAAGGCGCTACCCGACTTCCGCCGCTCGTTCCCCGTCATGTCGTTCACTGAAGGGTGGGCGCTGTATGCGGCCAGGCTTGCCAGGGAAGCGGGTGGCTACGCGACGCCGGAGGCCGAGTACGGCCGGCTCGTCATGGAATTGAATCGTGCGGTGGACCTGGTCGTCGACACCGGCATTCACGCGAAAAGATGGACGCGGGAGGATGCGATCAAGTACATGCTCGATCACACGCCGTTGTCCCGCGCAGTGGTGACCCGCGTGGTCGAGCGCCGTGCCGTGCAGCCCGCACAGGGTGCGGCGAGTGCCGTGGGATTGCTGCGCATCCTGGAGCTCCGCCAGCGTGCCGCGACCGAACTCGGTGAGCGCTTCGACCTGCGCGAGTTCCACGACGCCTTGCTGGGCGCCGGGCCTGTGCCGCTCAATGCACTGAGCCGTGAGGTCAACGACTACATCGAACGCAAGCGTTCGACTCCGAAGGCTCCTTCCTAGCAGCGCGAAAGGCCGCACGGCGGCCGCCCGATCCCGTCACTTGCCGCAGAAGATGTCCTGCAGGACACCGAGCACCCGGCGCACATCCCCGTCCGGAACGGAATACGTGATGGTCTGCGCCTGACGTTCTGCCGTCACGAGTCCGCCTTCGCGCAACACGGCCAGGTGTTGTGACAACGCGGACTGGCTGAGGTCCACCTCCGCGTTCAATTCACTGACCGAGAGCGGCCGATCGAGCAGCGTGCACAGGATGCACAGGCGCTGCTCGTTCGCGAGCGCCTTCAGGAAGGCCGATGCCTCCGCAGCGTGCGCCAGGATCTCATGCGGCGCGAGCGCCGGCTTGCGCACGGTGCGGGACTTGGCTTTCGAACGGGACGGCTTCGGGCTGCTCGTATTCATGGCCGCAGGATATCAGTATTGACTAAATTAGAAAAGCCTAATATAAAGCCACTCACCGGGAGGCGCCCGGCAGATGGACCGGATTCTACGGATGTCAGGCATGCATACAACCGATACGGCAGGAGTGCTGCGAGTCGCGGCGGGGCAGGCGTTGCTCCCGACGGAGAGAGCGCACGCCGCTACAGGCTTACGTAGTTCTCCCGGACGCCGCCGCAATGCCATTGCGAGCATTCTCCGGGGTCTGGTTCATGTCCCGCAGCCATCACGACCGGCCGGACCGCCATCACGGGGGTTACAGCCGCCCTACTTCACTTTTCTTGCGGAGCATTCCCATGAGCATTGATCGCATCGTCCTCGCGTTTGCAGGCACCGTCGTCCTCGTGAGCCTCGCGCTCGGCATCTACGTCAGCCCCAACTGGTTCTGGCTGACCGCGTTCGTCGGGGCCAACCTGTTCCAGTCCTCGTTCACGGGCTTCTGCCCGCTGGCGGTGATCCTGAAGAAGCTGGGTGTCAGGCCCGGCGCTGCTTTCTGATCCCCTTTTCACCGGAGAACAGGCCCATGCCCCACCCGCGCAGCCTTGTCGCGTCCGTCTCGTTGCTGATTGGCCTCTGCGCCGCGGCAGTGACGCAGGCGGCGGACCCGTTGCCGACGCTCGCGTTGAAGCGCGAGCGGGCGCCGCTCGAACGCCGCGTTGACGGGACGATCGAGGCGGTGAACCAGGGCACGGTGTCCGCGCAGACGTCAGGCCGAGTGCTTGAAGTGCTCTACGACGTGAACGACTTCGTGCCTGCCGGGGCCGTGATCGTGCGCCTGCGAAACACCGAACAGCGAGCGGGCCTGGAACAGGCACAGGCAGCGCTGACCGAAGCGACCGCACGCGAGGCGGAGGCGCGCACCCGCTTCGACCGGATCGCCGGACTCCTTGCGGATCGTGCTGTTTCCAGGCAGCAATACGACCAGGCCCTCGCCGATCGCGATGCCACGGTTGCCAGGCTCGCTGCTGCACGGGCCGGCCTGACCGCTGCCCGCGAAGGCGTGAGCTACACGGAAGTCAGGGCACCGTATGCCGGCGTGGTCACGCGTCGGCTCGTGCAGGCGGGTGAATCGGTGCAGCCCGGTACCCCGCTCATGAGCGGACTGTCGCTGCAGTTCCTGCGCGTCAATGTCGACCTGCCCCAGAGCCTCGTGGAGAAGGTCCGTGTTATCCGCAAGGCAGCGATCTACGTGAACGGGCGCAGGATCGATGCCACCAAGCTGACCCTCGCGCCCCAGGCATCGCCCGAGACCAATACCTTCCGCGTGCGAGTGGACCTGCCGGAGAACGCGGCAGACCTGTACCCCGGCATGTTCGTGAAAGTGGCGTTTGTGGTCGGCGAGGCCGAGCGGCTGCTGATCCCGGTCAACGCGCTCGTGGAGCGGAGTGAAGTGACGGCGGTCTACCTCAGCGCCGGCGACGGCCGCATCACGTTGCGGCAGGTCAGGGTGGGGCATCGCTTCGACGACAAGGTCGAAGTGCTGGCAGGTCTTGAGGCCGGCGACGTGCTGATCACCGATCCGCTGCTTGCCCTTGAACAGTTGCGGACCGCCCCTGCGGCTGCCGCGAAGCAGGACTGACGATGGATACCCCGCAACTTGGGCTAAGCGGCCGCATCGCGAAGCTGTTCCTGCGCAGCGAACTCACGCCGTTGCTGGCCCTTGCCGCCATGCTGCTTGGCGTCTTCGCCGTGCTCGTCACGCCGCGTGAAGAAGAGCCGCAGATCGATGTCACGATGGCAAACATCATCGTGCCGTTTCCCGGCGCCAGCTCCGAGCAGGTCGAGAGCCTGGTTGCCTCGCCGATGGAGCAGGTGCTGGGCGAGATCGACGGCGTGAAGCACGTCTACTCGGTGTCGCGACCCGGTGTCGCGGTCCTCACGGTCCAGTTCGAGGTGGGCGAGCCCCGCAACGAAGCCATCGTGCGTCTCTACAACGCGGTGTACTCGAATCGCGACTGGCGCCCCCAGGGACTCGGCGTGCTGGAACCGATCATCAAACCCAAGGGCATCGACGACGTCCCGGTGCTGTCGCTGACCTTGTGGACGAAGGACGCCGATCGCGGCGCCCATGAGCTGCGCCAGGTCGCGCATGCCATCGAAGCCGAGATCAAGCGCGTTCCGGGCACCCGTAACGTCTACACCCTCGGGGGACCGGACGACACGGTGCATGTCTCCCTCGATCCGCAGCGCCTGGCGGGCCACGGCCTCACGGCACTCGGCCTGGTCGAATCCCTCAAGGCAGCCAACGTCGTGCTGCAGGCGGGCGATGTCGTGGGCGATGGCGGCGTCCTCCCCGTGCAGGCCGGCGAGTTCCTGGCCCACCGCGACGACGTTGCGGAAGTGGTCGTCGGAATGCAGGAAGGGCGTCCCGTCTACCTCGAAGACGTCGCAGACGTGATCGCGGGCCCGGACCAGCCCGAGCAGTACGTGAAGTTCGGTGCCGGCGCCGCTGCTGCTGCGCGACGCCTCGATCTCAAGGGGGACGTGCCCGCGGTGACCATCGCGGTCTCCAAGCAGCCCGGCCGGAACGCCATCGACGTCACTGACCAGGTCATTGCCCGGATCGAGGCCCTGAAGGGCACGTTCATTCCCGATGGAGTCGAGGCAACCGTCACGCGCAACTATGGCGAGACGGCCAACGACAAGGCGCAGAAGCTGATCCAGAAGCTGATGTTCGCCACGGTTTCCGTGATCGTGCTGGTGATCGTTGCCGTGGGCTGGAGGGAGGCCATCGTCGTTGGCGCTGCCGTGATCGTCACGCTCGCCGCGACCCTGTTCGCGTCGTGGGCGTGGGGCTTCACGATCAACCGCGTGTCGCTGTTCGCGCTGATCTTCTCCATCGGCATCCTGGTCGACGATGCGATCGTGGTGGTCGAGAACATCCACCGCCACCTGCTCATGGACGGGACCGATCCCGACCGGATCGTGCCTGCCGCCGTCGATGAAGTCGGCGGTCCCACCATCCTCGCGACCTTCACCGTGATCGCGGCGCTGCTGCCGATGGCGTTCGTCAGCGGGCTGATGGGGCCTTACATGGCCCCCATCCCCATCAACGCGAGCATGGGCATGGTGATCTCGCTCGCCATTGCGCTCATCTTCACGCCCTGGCTGTCGCGTCGTCTGCTCGGCAATCTGTCGCCATCGCATGCGGCGCACGACCCGGGTCCCACGAAGATCGACGCGCTGGCAGAGCGTGTTCTCGGTCGCTTCCTGCGGGGTGAAGAGAGCCGCAAGCGTCGCCATCGCCTGTACGCGGGCACCGGCATCGCGATCCTGGTGGCGATTTCGATGGTCGGCTTGCAATGGGTAGTCATGAAGATGCTGCCCTTCGACAACAAGTCGGAATTCCAGATCGTCGTCGACATGCCGGAGGGCACCGCGCTCGAGACGACGGTGCGCGTGCTCGACGAACTCGCGGGTTCGATCGCCACGATTCCGGAAGTGACGGATTACCAGGTCTACGCCGGCACCGCCGCACCGATCAACTTCAACGGGCTGGTGCGCCAGTACTACCTGCGCTCGGGCCCGAACGTCGGCGACATCCAGGTCAACCTGACCGACAAGCATGTGCGCGATCGCCAGAGCCACGAGATCGCGCTTGCAGCACGTCCGGCCCTCGCGGAGATCGGTGCGCGCTACGGTGCGACGGTGCAGGTGGTGGAAGTCCCACCAGGACCGCCCATCCAGGCGCCGATCGTCGCCGAGATCTACGGGCCGTTCTACGCCGCGATGCGCTCAACGGCATTGCAGGTGCGTGACGTCTTTGTCGCCACGTCGGATATCGTCGACGTCGACTCCAGTGTCGAAAAGCCGGCTCCGCGCTATGTCCTGGAGGTCGATCGAGGGAAGGCCGCCTTGCTGGGCGTCAGCCAGCAGGCCGTATCAGAGACGCTGGCCGTTGCGCTGTCGGGTCACGATGCCACGTACCTTCATGCAGGTCGGGAGCGCTATCCGGTTCCGGTCCGGCTGGAATTGCCCGTCGCCGAGAAGAGCGAGATCGAGGCGGTACTCGCACTCGAGGTTCCGGCGGCCAACGGCAAGCGCATTCCGCTGACTGAGGTGGTCACTGTCCGCGAATCCACGTGGGACGGCGCGATCTACCACAAGGACCTGCTGCCGGTGGCGTACGTCACGGGCGACATGGCGGGCGACATCGACAGTCCGCTCTACGGCATGTTCGGCATCATCGGCAAGCTGGGGGACCAGTATCCGGCGATCGAGCAGCGCTTCATCACACAGCCTGCCAACCCGGAGGCGTTCTCCATCAAGTGGGATGGCGAATGGCAGATTACCTACGAGACCTTCCGCGACATGGGCCTCGCATACTCGGTGGGGCTGATCCTGATCTACCTGCTGGTGGTGGCGCAGTTCAAGTCGTATGCCGTGCCGCTGGTCATCATGGCGCCGATTCCACTCACGATCATCGGCGTCATGCCGGGCCATGCGTTGCTGGGCGCGCAGTTCACCGCGACTTCCATGATCGGCATGATCGCGCTGGCCGGCATCATCGTGCGCAACTCCATCCTGCTCGTCGACTTCATCAACCTTGAAGTCGCCGCAGGGCGGGATCTCGTCGATGCCGTCATCCGTGCCGCGGCCGTGCGCGCCAAGCCCATCGTGCTCACCGGCCTCGCGGCCATGATCGGCGCCTTCTTCATCATCGACGACCCGATCTTCAACGGCCTGGCGGTGTCGCTGATCTTCGGCATTCTCGTTTCCACCGCGCTCACGCTCGTCGTCATCCCGATCCTGTACTACAGCTATCTGCGCCGGAAGGCTAAGGCCGCATAGGAGAATCACCATGGCACACGTCGTCATTCTGGGAGCATGCGTAGGGGGCGTGCCGAGCGCCTATGAACTGCGCAAGCTGCTCGGCAAGGAACACCGCATCACGCTGGTGGGGTCGAGTCCCTACTTCGAGTTCACGCCGTCCAATCCGTGGATGGCGGTCGGCTGGAGAACCCGCGAGCAAACCCGGGAAGAGCTCGCGGGTCCGCTCGCGAAGAAGGACATCGCCTGGCATCCGCAGAAAGCGACGGCGATCGATGCCGAGGCTTCATCGCTCACCCTCGCCGACGGCACGGTGCTCAAGTACGACTATCTCGTCATTGCGACCGGTCCCAAGCTCGCCTTCGAGGAAGTACCCGGACTCGGTCCCGATGCCTTCACGCAATCCGTGTGCACGCACGATCACGCCATGACCGCGTGGGACCGTTACCAGGAGTTCCTGAAGAACCCCGGGCCGATCGTGATCGGCGCAGCGCCGATGGCGAGCTGCTTCGGCCCGGCCTACGAATTCGCAATGATCCTTGATGCCGACCTGCGGAAGCGCAAGCTGCGCGACCGCGTTCCCATGACGTATGTCACCAGCGAGCCCTACATCGGGCACCTGGGTCTCGGCGGCGTGGGGGACAGCAAGGGCCTGATGGAAAGCGAGATGCGCCAGCGCCACATCAAGTGGATCACCAACGCGAAGATCACGTCCGTCGAAGCCGGCAAGGTGAACGCGACCGAGCTCGCCGAAGACGGTACGGTCAGGAAGGAGCATCAGCTGCCGTTCGCGTACAGCATGATCCTGCCCGCGTTCAAGGGCGTCGACCCCGTGGCTGCGGTGCCGGGGCTGTGCAACCCGCGTGGCTTCGTGCTGATCGATGCGCACCAGCGCAATCCGAAGTACAGGAACATTTTCTCCGCGGGCGTCTGCGTGGCGATTCCGCCCGTCGAGCCGACACCGGTCCCGACGGGCGCACCCAAGACCGGCTACATGATCGAATCGATGGCGACGGCGCTGGCCCACAACATCGCAGCCGAGATCGCAGGCAAGCCCGCCGAGTCACGGGCCACCTGGAACGCCATCTGCCTCGCGGATTTCGGTGACACCGGCGCTGCCTTCGTCGCGCTGCCGCAGATCCCGCCGCGCAACGTCACCTGGGCGAAGGAGGGCAAATGGGTGCATCTGGCGAAGATCGCGTTCGAGAAGTACTTCCTGCGCAAGATCCGCACCGGCGAAACCATCCCGGTCTACGAGAAGTACGTCCTCAAGGCCCTCGGCATCGAGCTGCTCAAATGAGCAACCGCCTTGCCTTGCTGCGCGTTTCGACGGTGCCGTTCGCAGCCAGCTTGTTGCTGATGGGACTCGCAGCGAAGGCGGAGACCCTCGAGGAAGCCTGGGCGCTGGCCCAGGGCAATGACCTCGGTCTCGCCGCGGCGCAGAGCGATGCGGAGGCAGCGCGACTGAATGCGCGGGCCGCCAAGGGAGAACGCTGGCCGACCCTGGTGGCGAGCGGGACGTTCACGCAGATGCAGGACGCGCCGGCATTCAGCTTTGGCAGCAACGTACTGCCGTTCCAGCTGCCGGAGGTGTTCAGCCACGACAACTTCGCAACGGCGGGGGTCAGCGTCGATGTGCCTCTGTATACCGGCGGGCGTATCACCAGCCAGATCGCAGCAGCCGAAGCGGGTGGCGCGGCGCGGACTGCCGATGCGGAGCGCGCGCGGGCAGACCTGCGCCTGGCCGTGGCGGAAAGCTACGTGGCGGTCCAGCGGGCCGAGCGTGCGCTCGCGATCGCACAGAGCAACGTGGACAGCCTCACGAGGTACGTGAGCGATGTGCAGTCCATGTTCAATCGGGAAGTCGTGCCGCGCAACGACCTGCTGTCCGCGCAGGTTGCACGGGCCAACGCGGAACAGGGCCGGCTGCAGGCTGCGAATGCGCTGGACCTGGCGAAAGCGGCTTACAACCGCCGGATGGGCCTGCCGCTTGATCGCGAGTTCACGCTGGCACCGATCACGACGTCGGTGATGGCCGACGCCGGCAGCGGGCAGGTGTCCTCGTTTGAAAAGGAGGCATTGCAGAGCCGCCACGAGATCGCCGCATTGACTTCGCAGGGTGAGGCATTGGGCCACGCTGCTGCGGCGGAGCGTTCGAGGCTGGCACCACAGGTGAGCCTGACCGGCGGCTACCAGTACCTCGAGAACCAGGCGCTTGATCGCGACACGTTTGCGATGGCCGGTGTGGGCGTCAAGTGGGCGTTGTTCGACGGCGGGCAGGTGCGCAACCGCAGTGCGAGCCTGCGCCAGACGCAACGGGCCACCGAACAGCGACTCGACGACCTGCGTTCGATGATCGCGCTCGAGGTCCGCCAGGCGTGGTTTACGCTGCAGGAGTCACGGGCCCGGACCGAGGTTGCCCGCGGCGCGGTGGAGCAGGCCGAAGAAAACCTGCGCATCGCGAGCCAGCAGTACGCCGCGGGGCTCGTGAACAGCACTCGCGTGCTTGAAGCGGTAGCGCTGCGCGTACAGAGCCTCGGCAATCGCGAGAACGCCGTGCTCGATGTCAGTCTCGCGCAATTGCGACTCGCCCGGACGATCGGCAGGCTGTAGTCAGGCCAGGGGGTTGAAATTCCCCGTCGCGAGACCTAAACAGGAACCATGGAGTCAAACACCGCCTCGTTGCACATCGTCTGTCCGGCCTGCAGCGCGATCAATCGCGTTCCCGAGGGCAGGCTGGCGGATGCTCCCCATTGCGCCAGGTGCAAGCAGCCCCTGTTCCAGGGCAAGCCCGTCGCGCTGGAGGCAGCCGCGTTCGAGCGGCAACTCACGCGCAACGACATTCCGCTGATCGTCGACTTCTGGGCCGAGTGGTGTGGTCCCTGCCACATGATGGCACCTACCTTCGCCGAGGCGGCAAAGCGGCTGGAGCCCCGCGTTCGACTCGCCAAGGTGGATACCGAAGCCGAGCCGGGGATCGCGGGCCGCTATGCGATCCGCAGCATCCCCACACTGATTGCGTTCCGCGGCGGCCGCGAGATCGGAAGGCAGTCGGGGGCCCTGCCACTGGAAGCGTTGCTGGGCTGGAGCCGCCAGGTCCTGGGCATCAGGTAGCGTCGCCCGCTCGAACTCCGGCGAGCGTTCCTGGGGCCGGCGCAGGGAATGCAACTCCGTCGAAGTCCTTCTGGACAGCATCAGGCGGAAAGGGAAGACTCTTCTCCCTCTTCCTGCCGTTTCCACTACGCCTATGAGACATCGAGAACTTCACCGCGCCTCGCGCATCGGCTGGTTGCGTGCCGCCGTCCTCGGTGCGAACGACGGCCTGATCTCGACCGCCAGCCTCGTTGTCGGTGTCGCGGCATCGGCGGCCACCCGCTCCGAGGTGATGGTGGCCGGCGTCGCCGGGCTCGTTGCCGGTGCGTTGTCCATGGCGGCAGGCGAGTACGTGTCGGTGAGCTCGCAGTCCGATACCGAGGAAGCGGACCTCGCACGCGAGCGCAAGGAGCTTGCAACGGATCCGGAGTCCGAGCACGCGGAGCTCGCGAACATCTACGTGAGTCGCGGTGTCGAACCCGGGCTCGCTGACCAGGTGGCGACGCAGATGATGGCGAAGGATGCGCTCGGTGCGCATGCACGCGACGAACTCGGCATGTCCGACATCACGATGGCGAAGCCGCTTCAGGCCGCCTGGGCTTCCGCGGCGACGTTTGCATCCGGCGCCGTACTGCCGTTGATTGCCGTCATGCTGCTGCCGACTGCATACCTGTTGCCCGGTCTCGGATTGATCGTGCTGGTCCTGCTCGCACTGCTCGGCGGACTCGCTGCGCGCACGGGCGGCGCGCCGATGGGAAAGGGCATCCTGCGCGTGACGTTCTGGGGCCTCGTGGCGATGGCAGTTACGGCGGGCGTGGGCCGGTTGTTCGGCGCCGTCGCATGAAGCCGCAGCACATGGCAGCCGCGCTGGCGGGGATCGGCATGCTGGCCGCATGCACTGTGGCCGCGCCGCCAGAGGCTGCCCCGCGTGCGTCGGCAGAGTCGGCAGCGCGGATCGACTGGGATCAGGCGATCGCGCTGCTGCGCTCGGGGCGCGTGCTTGCAGTGACCCAGCTGCACGACCTCAGCGTCACGTTGACCACCGACGACGGCAGGCAACATGTGACGACAGAGCCGGCGATCGACGCGATCTTCAGCGCGATGACGCTCAACGCTCCCAACGCGCAGTCGATCGTCGTGGCAACGGAATGACCCGGGTATTGCCTAGAGCGCCTTCACCGGGTTCGTCAGCGTGCCGATGCCTTCGTACGTGCAGACGGACAGGTCGCCGTCCTTGAAGAAGATCGGCGGCTTGCGCGCATTGCCCACGCCGCCCGGCGTACCGGTGGCGATCACGTCGCCGACCTGCAGCGTCATGATGTTCGACGCGTAGACGATCTGCTCGAACACGTTGTGGATCATCAGGGCGGAGTTGTCCTCCTGCAGCACCTGGCCGTTCAGCGAGAAGCGGATGTTGATGTTCTGGGGATTCGGCACGAACTCCTTCGGAACGATGAACGGGCCCATCGGCGCAAACGTGTCGTGCGACTTGCCCATCATCCAGTCCGACCCGTAGCGCGTGTCGCCGCGGCCCTCGCGATCCGACACGTCGTTCTCGAGCGTATAGCCGAAGATATGGTTGGCCGCCTGTGCGAGGGGTACGCGGCTCGCGGTCTTGCCGACGACCACGCCCATCTCGCATTCCCAGTCCACCATCTTGCGGCCGGGCGGTATCAGGATGGTCTCGCCGTCGGCGATGATGGCGGACGGTGCCTTCAGGAACATGTACGGGTTCCAGCGCTTGTCGTCGGGCGCGCGCTCCCAGATGGCCGTGGCGCTCTTCGTGCCGGGAGGAGGGGCCCCCGGTCCGTTGTTCAACGGCACGCCCATGTCGCGCACGCCGCGCATCTCGGTGTCGTGGTCGCGGTAGTTCACCGCCACGTTCAGCAGCTTGCCGGGATACATGATCGGCGGACGCACGCGCAGGTCCTTCAGCTGGTACACGTACGGCAATCGCTGCGTCGGCGGCGTCGAGTTCACGAGCGCAACGACCTGCAGGATGCGTTCACGGATGCCCGCATCGTAGCGGTTGATGAGGTCCTTCATGTCGGAGGGCGCGGCCACCGAGGATGCCGGCGTGCGGATCGCGGCGTGCGCGGCGGCGAAGTCGACGATCACGGTGTCCCTGAGCACGAGGCCGACGAAGGTGCGGCCCTGCGACTCGAACGTGCCGAGCTTGAAAGCGGCCTGGGCCTGGGGGGGTGCGGCGGCATGGACGGCCGCTGACGCGAGTCCGACGCTTCCGAGTAACAGGATGCGACCCAGCTGCAGCGCGAGGGAACGGAACGAAATTCTTGTCATGGCAGGACCCCGTAAGGACAGACATCTGTAAAGTAATGCGGTTGCAGGCAGAAAGCCACGGCTGGAACGCGAGGCCGTCAATGCGAAGGAGCAGATCCATGATCCCGCGAAGAATTCTTGGAGCGATTGCCCTGCTGTTGTCCAGCCAGCTGGCAACGGCAGCGACCCTCAGGGTCCTCAGCACGGGGGCTGTCGAACCCGGCATTCGCGCGGCCGCCGCGGAGTTCGAGCGGGCTACGGGCCACGAGGTGCAGCTGACGTTCCAGACTGCCCCGGAAGTGAAGCGGCATCTGGAAGCACGCGAAGTCTGGGACCTTGCCGTCGCCACCCCCGCAACGATCGACGAGCAGACCAAAGCCGGCTTGTTGCTCGGCGGCGCGGTGACGTTGGGTCGCGTCGGCGTCGGTATTGCGGTGCGGCAGGGCGTGGCCTTCCCCGACATTGCCACGGTGGAGGCCGTCAAGCGGGCGGCCCTTGCTGCGGACACCGTGTTCGTCAGCCGGGGCTCGACCGGCGTGTATGCCGAGGGATTGCTGAAGAAGCTCGGCGTGTTCGAGCAGCTCGCCCGCGTCGTCCGTGAGGATCGGGGCTCCGAGGCGATGCATCGCCTCGCCACGACGCCGGGCAACGGGCTCGCCTTCGGCGCGCTGACCGAGATTGCGTCCGCCCGCGAGGAGGGAGTCCTCCTGGTCGGGCCGCTGCCGGCCGAACTGCAGAACTACACCGCCTATGTGATCGCCCAGATGAGGCAGGCGCCGGCCCCGGACGCGGCCGCCGCGTTCCTTAAGTATCTGAATTCACCCGCATCGCAGGCGATCTTTCGCGCCGCAGGGATCGAAAAGTAGGCCTCCCTGTCCATGCCGTGCGCCGCCGCGGCCACGATTCTGCGCGCCTGCCCGAGGCATGCCGGCAAATCGATGAGCCAAAATAGAGCAGGAACAGAGACCTATGCACCTTTGCTCCGCGGGGAAACACTGGCATTCTCCGGCGCAGACGTTATGGCATACCACTTGCAGCGGGCTGGGCGAGGCAACCCGCCGCCGCATCGGTCCGGGAGTGCGCCGTTCGTACATCCGACCAACACTGAGTGAGGCATTTCATGGATACCCTGACCCAGCGCGCCGGCGCCTACCGTCTGGCCGCCGCGATCTCCGCAATTCTTGCCGCCGGCTCGGTCCAGGCCGCCCAGCCCGCAGAGGAAATCGCAGAGATCATCGTGACGGCGACGCGTCGAGCCGAAGACATCCAGGACATTCCCCTCAACATCGCCGCCATCGGCGGGGAGCAGCTTGAGCGCCAAGGCATTACCGACCTTGCGAACCTCGGCCGTGCGGTGCCGGGCCTGTACGTCATCGACCAGGGCAAGCGCACGTCCAACCAGATCATCGTCCGCGGCCTCAACGTCAGCAACGTCGGTGCCCAGGACAGCGCGGGCAATGACGCCGGCGACATCGTGTCGACCTATGTCGGCGAGATTCCGCTGTACATTGACCTCGATCTCGAGGACATGCAGCGAGTCGAAGTCCTGCTCGGGCCGCAAGGCACGCTGTACGGCTCGGGCACCATGGGCGGCGCGATCCGCTACATCCCGAACCGGCCGCAGCTGGATGCCACTTCGCTGACATTGCGCGGCGCAGGCTACAGCCTCTCGCAGAGCGATGACTGGGGCAAGAAAGGCGGATTCACGGTCAACCTGCCGCTCACCGACATCCTGGCATTCCGCGCGTCGCTCGATTACACGGACGACCCCGGATTCATCGACCAGCCGTTCCTCGTGAAGCAGGCGGGGTTGTCGGATCCCGAACCGAACTTCGCGAATGCGTCGGCGGTGGCGGCGAACCTGTTCCGCAAGGACGACACGAACTACACCGAAACGACGTCCGGGCGCGTGGCCCTGCGCGGCCAGCCGGTGGCGGGCGTCGACGTCAACTTCACGCACTATTTCCAGACCATGGAATCGGGCGGTCGCAACGGCAATTCCGTCGCTGCCTTCGGTACCGGCCGCTATGAGTCGGCAAGCCGTTACCTCGAGCCCAACAAGCGCGTCAACCGCATGACGGCAGTCGAGATCACCGCTGACCTCGGATTCGCAGAGCTGACGTCCGCCACGGCGCAATCGCGGTACAAGGACATCGGCGGCCGCGACCAGACGGACCTGCTGATCACGCTCGAATACAGCTACGAAGCGTTCCCGACGTTCTCCGCCTTCACGCGCGACCTGGCGAGCGAAGACACCTTCAACCAGGAGCTGCGGCTCGTCTCGAAGTCCGATGGTCCGTTCAACTGGATCGGCGGCCTGTTCTACAACAAGCTGCACGGCGACGCCGTCAGCATCGAGTACACGCCGCACTACGACGACTACCTTGCCGGTTTCCTGGGCGGCACGGGCCGTCCGGACGACATCGAGTACATTGCTCCGACATCCGAGGACCTCACCGAGAAGGCCGTGTACGGTGAAGTCAGCTACGACTTCACCGACAAATGGCAGGTCACGGCAGGCGCGCGCCTGTACAAGTACGATTACGCTGCCGAGAGCGGTGCCGATTTCCCGGTGCTCAACTCGGCCCTTGGGCTGGCGGGACCCGACGAGATCAACGTCGACCTGAATCCGAGCGGGCAAAAGGACAGCGGCGCGCTCTACAAGCTCAATACGCGCTACCAGTTCACCGACGACCTGATGGGTTACCTGACTTTCAGCCAGGGCTATCGCATCGGCAGCAGCAACGGCCTCGATCTCTGCCAGAGCGGGTCGACCACCCAGACGGTGTGCGCGAGCGCCGGCGAGTTCGAGTACTTCCCGGACAAGACCAACAACTACGAACTCGGCATCCGCAGCCAGTGGCTGAACAACACGCTGACGCTCAACGGCTCCGTGTTCTTCATCGACTGGGTCGATCCGCAGTTGTCGAGCGCGACCCTCGTGGGATCGTCGCCGATCATCAAGAACGGCAAGGGCGCGGAGTCGAAGGGTGTGGAAGTGTCCTTCAACGCGAAGCTCACGGACCGGTTCACCATGAGCGGCAGCTATGCCTACACGCAGGCCGAGTTGTCGGCGGATGCCCCGGCGCTGCTGCTCGGCATCGGACCTCCCGGCTTCTTCACGGGCACGTTCACGAACGGCCGGGCGGGCGACCGACTCCCGGGCTCGCCGGAGAACCAGGCGACGTTCCAGGCCAACTACCAGATGCCGCTCGGCGCGGACTGGACGCTGGACTTCGACTACGGCCTCGCCATGGTCGGCAACATCATCACCAAAGTCGGCCTGCGCGAGAGCGGCGAAACGTTGCCCGGATACACCGTCCACCAGGCTGCGGCCACGCTGCGCGGCGATGCGTGGAGCCTGAGCCTGTACTCGCGGAACCTGTTCAACAAGTACGCCGTGACGGGCGTGCGCTCCACCCGGAACTTCATCCAGACGGTGGCGGACGAGAACGGCGATCCGGTGCGCGTGCGCAGCTACATGGAAGACGTGCTGCGTCCCCGCGAGATCGGCCTGCGCTTCAGCTACGACTTCAAGCTCTGAGGCGGCTCGCTTCGGCTATCATCCGGAGGGAATGAACGGACCCGAAGGACAGGACGACGTCGCGAAGTGGCAGCGGGAGGCTGGGCGCGCGCTCAACCGCCGCGAGTATCGCCTCGCGCACGAGCTGTGCATCAAGATACTGACGCGTCGGCCGGAATCGGCCGACGCGTTTTTTTTGCTCGCGATGATCGCGGCGGTCCATGACAACTTCCCCAAGGCCGTCGAGCTGATCGAGCGCTCCTTGCGGCTCGACCCCGCCAATGCCGAGTATCACGCGCAGCTCGGCCGGTGCCTGATCGCCCTGCAGCGCCCCCGCGAAGCCTTCGAAGCCGCAGTCCGGGCGCTGTCGCTGAATCCGCGGGAAGCACTGACGCTCGACACGATCGGCGTCGTCATGACGCGCGCCGGTGCCCATGCCGAGGCGCTCGAGCCTTTCCACCGCGCCGTGGCGGCTGATGCCACCAAGGCGCCCTTCTTCTACAATCTCGGTGCTTCGTTGCAGTTCACGGGTGACTTCGCTGCAGCCGCGGACGCCTATCGCAAGGCGCTGGACATCGACCCCGCCTACTACCGGGCATGGTCGTCACTGGCGCAAGTCACCCGAGCACCGTTCACCGATGCAGAGGTGGCGAGGCTGGATGCGCTCCTTGCCGAGCGCTCGCTGGATGCCGATTCCGAGTTGCATCTGTGCCATGCGCTCGCCAAGCAGTGCGAGGACCTCGGGCGCCATGGCGAGTCGTTCGCGTATCTCGAGCGCGGCAAGCGACGCAAGCGGCAGTCGATCCACTATTCCTTCGAAGCCGATCGCGCCCTCTTTGCAGCGGCAAGGCAGACCATGGCGTCGAGGCCCATGCAGACGCGCGGCTGCGAATCGGGCGAGCCGATCTTCATCGTCGGCATGCCGAGAACGGGCACGACGCTGGTCGAGCGCATCCTTTCCAGCCATCCGGCCGTGTTCGCGGCGGGGGAGCTCACGAACTTCGCGCTGGCGCTGAAGCGCGCGGCCGCCACCCCATCGAGGCTCGTGCTGGATCCACAGACGCTGGCTGCCGCAGGGTCCGTCGACCTCGCCCGGGTGGGCGCGGAGTACGTGGAGAGCACGCGGCCTCGCACCGGCCACACGCAGCATTTCATCGACAAGATGCCGCTCAACTTCTTTTATGCCGGGCTGATCCATCGGGCCTTGCCGAACGCGAAGATCATCTGCCTGCGGCGCAATCCGCTCGACACGGCCCTGAGCAACTACCGACAGTTGTTCGCGACCAGCTTTTCGTACTACAACTATGCCTACGACCTGCTGGATGCGGGCCGGTACTTCATCGAGTTCGATGCGCTCGCGAAGCACTGGCTGCGGACGATCCCGGAGAACTACTGCGAGGTCCACTACGAGTCCGTGGTCGCCGACACGGAGACGGAGGCGCGGCGGCTGGTTGCGTTCTGCGGCCTCGAGTGGGATCCCGCGTGCCTCGCGTTCGAGCGGAACGCCGCGCCGGTCGCCACGGCCAGCTCCGTGCAGGTCCGCCAGCCGATCTATCGCACGGCGGTCGAGCGCTGGCGGAAGTATGAAAGCGAGCTCGCTCCCCTGAAGGCCCTGCTGGCGGGGGCGGGGCTGGTCCAGGCCTGATCGGGAGAGTTGCCATGAGCCCTGCAGATCCGCCGATTGCCATCGCCGCAGTCGATGCGCCCCTCCGCAAGAAGCCGTCCAGTTATCCGGAGCCGTTTGCCTCGCTGATGGCGGGCCGGCAGAAGCGGCCCCTCGGGGACCTTTTCGGCCTCAGGAACTTCGGCGTCAATCTGACGATCCTCGAGCCGGGCGCCGTGTCTGCGCTCAGGCACGCGCATTCGCTGCAGGACGAGTTCATCTTTGTCCTCGAAGGCGAACCGCTGCTCGTCACCGATGCCGGCGAAACGCCGCTTGGGCCCGGCATGTGCGCGGGCTTTCCGGCGGGCAACGGCGATGCTCATCACCTGCTGAACCGGACTGCACACCGCGTCGTCTACCTGGAAGTCGGTGACCGCACGAAGGGCGATACCGCAGCGTATCCCGATGACGACATCCAGGCGGTCATGGGTCCGCTCGGCACATGGATCTTTACCCATAAGGACGGGCGGCCGTATTAAGATCGCCGCAGCAGGCAACGCAGGACATCGGGTACCGACCCTCGACGGGGACGCCCCGGGTCCCACCAGCAGGGGGAATCGTGAGCACGAGAAGAACCAACCATGCGCGGGTCGCGATGGCGCTCGGCGCGTTGTCGGCTTGCGCCGGCGCGCAGCCGGCCTTCGCACAGGGTGCGGCAGAGGCAGACGCCCACTGTGGCGCGCTCGCCAACCTGTTCCTTCCCGACACCCGCATCACGCTCGCGCAGGCCATTCGGCCGAATCCGACGTACCCGGTTCCGGGCACGGAGCGGCCGCAGCGCGGGCCGGTCACTGTCAACGTTCCCTTCTGCAGGGTAGCGGGCACCGTGTCCCCGGCGGTGCAGTTCGAAGTGTGGATGCCCCTCGGTGAATGGAACGGCCGCTTCGTCGGCCTCGGCATCGGCGGCTTCAGCGGCGCGATTGCGTATGACCAGCTCGCACAGATGGTGGCGAACGGCTACGCCGTCGGTTCGACGGACAACGGTCACCAGGGATCCGATCCGCGGTTCGCACTGAAGCCGGATGGCACGTTCAACGAGCAGACGGTCGGCGACTGGGCCCATCGCGCCATGAACGAGATGACCGTAAAGTCGAAGCAGGTGGTTGCGGCGTTCTACGGCAAGGGCGCGCACCACAGCTACTTCACGGGGTGCTCGAGCGGGGGCCACCAGGCCCTCACGCAGGCGCAGCGCTATCCCGACAACTACGACGGCATCCTCGCCGGCGCCACGGCGAACTTCTGGACCAACCTGATGGCGGGGCAGCTCGCGTACGGCCAGGCCACGCGCGTCGATCCCGCAACCAACCTCGAGGCGCCACTCAACAAGCTCCCGGCCATCCATGCCGCCGTGGTCGCGGCGTGCGATGCGAAGGATGGCGTGAGCGATGGCGTGCTCGAGAACCCTCTGCAATGTGATTTCAAGCCCGCCTCGATGGCGTGCAAGGGCGCGGATTCGGCGTCGTGCCTGACACCGCCGCAAGTGACGGCCCTCGAGAAGATCTACGCCGATGCGAAGACAACGTCAGGCAAGAAGATCTTCCCGGGCCTTGCGCCGGGCGGCGAACTCGCCTGGCCGTCGATGAGCTCGGGGCAGGTGCCGTTCGCGGAGAACTTCTATCGATACCTTGTCTTCCAGAAGCCCGAGTGGTCGTTCGCGACGATGGACATGGAGCGTGACGTGGCCGAGGCACAGCGGCGCATCGGCCATATCGTCAACTCGACGAACCCGGACCTGACCCGCTTCCACCGCCACGGCGGCAAGCTGATCCAGTACCACGGCTGGAACGACCCGCTGATCTCGCCGTACAACAGCATTGACTACTACGAAACAGTCATCGCACAGGCGAGCGGCGCGAGGAACCGCGATGCCGCGCTCAAGCATACGCAGGCGAATCACCGCCTGTTCATGATCCCGGGCATGCAGCACTGCCGCGGCGGCGATGCAACGGACACGTTCGAGGGTCTCAAGGCGCTCGAGAGCTGGGTCGAGAAGGGTATTGCACCCGAGCTGATCGCAGCCACCAAGGTCGTCGACGGCAAGGTCGCGCGCTCGCGGCCGCTGTGCCCGTATCCGCAGGTGGCGACGTACAAGGGCAAGGGCAGCACGGACGATGCAGCGAGTTTCGCGTGCGCAGTGCCGAGGAAGCAGGGATAGCACCATGGTCATTGCCCGATTCGGTTCGATTGCGTTGATCGTGGCTGCCACGTTGTCGCAGGCCGCGTTCGCTGCCGACGGTGGGAGCGATGCCGCTGCCCGCTGTGCGGCACTGGCCAGTCAGGCCTTGCCGAATACCCGGATCACGCTGGCGCAGGCCATCCAGCAGCCCGGGTTCACCGTGCCAGGCACGGAGCAGAATCCGGTCGTCGTGCAGTCGGCCTTCTGCCGCGTGGCGGGTACCGTCGAGCCGGCCATCAACTTCGAAGTGTGGCTGCCGCTCGCGAACTGGAACGGCCGCTTCCAGGGAGTGGGACTGGGTGCGCTGCTCGGCGCCATCCAGTACCAGCCGATGGCGGCATCGGTGGCGAAGGGTTATGCCGTCGCCTCGACCGATACCGGGCACAAGAGCGGGGGCGGCGACGCGACCTGGGTCATCGGCGCGGACGGCAAGCTGAATACCGGCCTCGTCAACGACTGGGCCCATCGTGGCATCCACGAGATGACGGTGAAATCGAAGGCGCTCGTCGCCGCGTTCTACGGCAATCCCGCGCGCTACAGCTACTTCACGGGCTGCTCGAGCGGCGGCCATCAGGCGCTCACGGAAGCGCAGCGGTATCCCGAGGACTACAACGGCATTCTCGCGGGCGCACCGGCGAACTACTGGACCCACCTTCAGGCAGGGCAGATCGCGTTCGGCTTGCACACGCGTATCGATCCGGCAACGGATCTCGAGAAGCCCATCAACAAGATCGCGCTCGTCCATGAGGCCGCCCTCAAGGCCTGCGATGCGAACGACGGCGTGAAGGACGGTGTCATCGAGAATCCGCTCAAGTGCGACTTCAGGCCGGCAACCCTGCTCTGCAAGGGCGAGGACTCCGCGTCGTGCCTGACGGCGCCGCAAGTGAAGGCCGTCGAGAAGATCTACGCCGACGCGAAGGGCGCTGACGGCAAGAGCGTATTCCCCGGCTTTGCGCCCGGCAGCGAACCGGGCTGGCAGCGCATGGCGTCGATCCAGGTCCCGTGGGCAGCGAACTTCTATCGTTACTTCGTGTTCCAGAATCCGGCGTGGAACTACGCGACGCTCGATCTCGTGAAGGACGTCGCCCTCGCGGACCGGACCGTCGGACCGATCCTGAACTCCGTCAACGCGGATCTTGGGCCGTTTGCCCGGCGCGGCGGCAAGCTGATCCAGTACCACGGCTGGGCCGACTGGGGCATCTCGCCGTACAACAGCATCAACTACTTCGAGAGCGTCGTCGCCCACACGAACGGCGGACATCCCGAGGTGGTTGCCTTGCCGGAGACCCAGAAGTTCCATCGCCTGTTCATGGTCCCGGGCATGGAACATTGCCGCGGAGGTCCGGGCCCCGATACGTTCGACGGCCTCGGTGCCCTCGAGAACTGGGTCGAGAAGGGCGTTGTGCCCGAACAGATCATTGCGTCGAAGATCGAAGCCGGCAGGGTCACCCGCACGCGCCCGCTCTGCGTGTATCCCAAGGTCGCGAAGTACAGGGGCAGCGGCAGCACGGACGAAGCCGCGAGCTTCGAGTGCGCGTTGGCGGAATAGGGTCGACCATGCGCGACGGGGGTTACTGCCTGCGTCCCTTCGCGGAGGGGGACGCACCCGCGTTCGTCGCAGCGGTGCGGGAATCCATGGGTACCGTGGGCAGATGGATGAGCTGGGCGCACCAGGATTACAGCGAGCACGATGCGCTCGCATGGTTTGGAGCCTGCGACAGCGCGCGCAGCGCCGGTACCGCGTTCGAATTCGGGCTTTTTCGCGAGGCAGACGACCTGCTCGTTGGCGGCGCCGGCCTCAACCAGTTCAACTGGGGGAATGGCTTCTGCAACCTCGGCTACTGGGTTCGGGAGTCCGCGCAGCGACAGGGCGCGGCGAGCAACGCGGTAAGGCTGCTCTCGCTGTACGCCTTCGCGGTACTCAACCAGACACGGGTTGAGATCGTCGTCGCTGCCGGCAACGACCCCAGCTTCGCGGTTGCACGCAAGGCGGGCGCCACGCTCGAGTGCCTCGCCAGGAACAGGCTGAAGCTGCACGGCAAACCCGTCGACGCCCATGTGTTTGCGCTGTTTCCCCCGGCATGACGGCCACCGTGTGCCCGCAGCGTGCTGCAGGTCCGTCGCTGGCCTGTTAAGGTGCGCTTAAGGGAGGCCGGCTCACTCTACAGGCGTGGCGCGGAGGATTGCCTCAGTCGCGGTCCCGCGCTGGACTGTCACTGTTACTGTCTATCGAGGTTGCCATGGCTACCCTGACGTTGAAGCCGATCACCGAATCCGACCTGCCCATCCCGGGTGCCGATCCGTGGTTTGCGAATCCTGACGATCCCGCGATCACGGTGATGACCGACTTCCGCGAGCGGCACTCCGTGGTCGTGGGTGAAGGGATGCCGATCGACGAGGCGCTCGAGCACATGAAGCACGCGGGCGTCCGTTGCGCCTTTGTCACGAGCGAAGGGTGTCGCGTCGTCGGCCTGATCACGGCATACGACATCATGAGCGAAAAGCCGACCCGCTTCGTGCAGTCGATCGACGGCCAGCGCAAGGATGTCGAGGTGCGCGACATCATGACGAAGCTGTCCGACTGGCGGACGCTGGACGTGAAGGACCTCGAGCACACCAGTGTCGCGGCCATCCACCAGCTCTTCGAGTCGACAAGGCTGACGCATATCCCGGTGATGGAATCCGGGCCGGGCGAGCCTCGCAGGCTGCGAGGTCTGCTATCGGCAGCGAATCTCAGGCGCCTGCTGTCGAGAGCCGCGGCCGCCTGAGTTCGTTGCGCCTCAAGACGGTACGGTACGCAGCCGGCTTGCACTCTCTGTGTGCGCGCGGACCGGCGCCCGAAATCGCGCACAGCCTCGGCAAGCACGTCTGTTAGGATGCTCGTAACCGCTCCGGTTGCAGCGCGCTTCCGACCCTTCGTATGTCAGCACTCGATTCCCTTGCCACCTGGCTCGAAGCGACCCGCGTCGCGCAGGTGGTCGGTTCGTCGATGTGGATCGTCGCCACGTTGAGCGCGGTCCATGTGCTCGGTTATGCGCTCGTCATGGGCGGCGGGGTCGTCGGCAATCTCCGGTTGCTGGGGTGGGTCGCGCCGACGGTGTCGGTGGGCGACGTCCTGCGTCCTGCCAGTCGAGCCGTCGCCTTCGGTCTCGTCATCAGCATCGTGACGGGCATTCTGCTCGTGTCGTGGAAAGCCGTGGCGGCAGTGGGCAACGACATCTTCCGGATCAAGATGCTGTTGCTGCTGGTCGCTGCGTTGCTGCACTTCACGTGGCAAGCCCACGTCGCGCGCACGGCTCGCGCTGACGGCGGGGATGCCAGGCTCCCGGGTGCCATCGGCCTGCTGTTGTGGCTTGGCCTGGCCATCGCCGCCGCTGCCTACATCCTGTTCGAATAGTCCCCATGACGCTCCTCGAACTCAGTCAATGGCTGGAAGAGACGGGACCCGCGGTGCTGGTCCGCGAGTCCATTTACGGCTTCCAGGTCCTCGTCGGCGTGCACCTGTTCGGCATCATCCTGTCGGTCGGGGCGCTCATGTGGCTGGACCTGCGCATGATGGGGCTCACGATGCGCAGTGCCCGCGTGTCCGAACTCAACCGCAGCCTGGCGCCCTGGTTCCTGATCGGCTTCGCGATGATGTTCGCGAGCGGCCTGCTGCTGTTTGCGGGCTTCGCCACGGCGGCGTACGGCAACCTGTTCTTCCGCATCAAGATGGCCGTGATCGTGCTGGCGGGCCTCAACGCCCTGTATTTCCACTTCACGACCGGGCGGACGCAGCCGCACTGGGATGCCATGGCGGAGCCGCCGGCTGCCGTCCGCTTCGCGGGGCTCGCGTCCCTCGTGATGTGGAGCATCGTGATCCTGGCCGGGCGGATGATGTCGTACACGATGTTCTAGCGTTGATGCTGCACTGCGTCCGTCACGGGGCGGCCCCGGTTGCCTGCGACCATTGCGGCCCTGGACAAGGTGGGCAAGAATCGGCCCCGTGCTCCTACCCCTTACGTGTTGAGGCAAATTTCATGAAGAAGATGCTGTTTGGTGCCCTGCTGTCCACGGCCATCGCGCTGCCCGCCCTGGCGGACCTGCAGCCCGGTGCCACCGCCCCCGATTTCAATGCGCTGGCCTCCTTCAACGGCAAGACGCAGCAGTTCTCGCTGGCCGATGCGCTGAAGAAGGGTCCTGTCGTCGTGTACTTCTATCCCGGCGCGTACACGAACGGCTGCAACCTGCAGGCCCATACATTCGCCGTCAATTACGACAAGTTCGCGGCCGCGGGCGCCACCGTCGTCGGCGTGTCGCTCGACAACATCGAACGCCTCAACGAGTTCTCGGCCGACCCTGAATTCTGCGCCGGCCGCTTCTCCATCGTGTCCGATGCCGACGGCAAGATCGCGAAGGCCTACGACCTCGAAGTGGCCGTTCGCGAAGGCGCGAAGGACAGCAAGGGCCGCGCCATCGACCACGGCTTCGCCGAGCGGTCCACGTTCATCGTCACCCCTGACCGCAAGGTGGTGATGACCATCGCGAACGTCGCTCCGGTGGCCAATGTCGAGCAGGCGCTGCAGGCAGTGCAGGGCCTCGCCAGGAAGTAACGGCCACGCCGTCCGGCGTGCTGCACGCAGGCCGGGGATGACATCAGGGCGGAATCCCTTCAGGGGCTTCCGCCCTTTTCTTTGCCCGAATGATTGCGCCTTGCCCTGATCGTGATCAACGCCCAGCAGGCAAAGATCACACACATCATCGCCATCAGGAGGGCGTTCAGCAGGTCGCGCAGGGCCAGTGTCGAGAACGGCAGCCGCGTCACTTCCAAGGCCTGGTCGACGAAAAAGACCGAGATCAACACCAGCATCAAGCTGAAGACCCGCTGTGCGACTTCGACGAGAAGTCGCCGGGCTGGCCGTCGCTGCGGATCTGCGGAGGAAGGTTTGCGTCCTCCTACGCCATTCGTTTCGTGTGCCACTTGCGCAATCCGTGTCGATGCAACCCCATCGAGCCTGCTATCGCTGTTCATGTCCGCAATGGTCCTTTCGGTGATGGGGTTGCAGGAAGCGATTCCTCGCGACCCAACCCTCCAGGTCCACCTGCAATCGCACGGGGTGGCCAGTCCACCAAGCGCGTCTGACGTCTGTAAAGCTTGGTTACATTGTCTTGACAGTTCTTTGCATTCAAGCGACAGTTTCCAAGCAGCGACAGTAACAAGTGCAGCGGGAAAGAGGTCGACGAACCTTCTGAGCTGCCACTCGTGCGCTCAGGTCTGCCCTGACCGGCAGACCCTGCATCTATCGACGGAGATCCCGGTGACAAGGAGTCCAACCGGCACTGCCAAGTGCTAGCCGCAGGCTTGTGGTCTGGAATCTGGCGGCCGGTTGCCTGCAGCGACTGAAAACACTCTGCCCGGAGATGTGCATGACGAGCCGCGAAACAGGTCAATCGACGCTTCCCTCCCACACGAACCGTGCAGGTGTGCGTCAACGGCTGCGGCTCCGCGCAGGTGATCCATCATGAGCGAGAGAGAAGCCACTGCGACCCTGCCGCTGCTCTCGCTAAGGCAGGGTCTGGGGTGCATGGAAGTCTGGTGGGTCGTCGCGTTCTTCTGTTGCTACTTTCTCATGTGGACCTTGTTGCCGCTGCTTACCGGGTCTGAAGTGCCCGGCGACAACATCGAGCAGTTGCGGTGGGCCACGGAACCGGCCTGGGGCTACGACAAGCACCCGCCGTGGCCGACGATCGTGTTGTGGCTCCTTGAACACGTCCTGCCGACGGGGGTGCCGCTGACGTACTTCCTCGGGGCTGTCCAGGCTGCGCTCCTGGGAATTGGAGCGGCACTGGTTGCGCGCGATACCTTGCCGTGGCCGGCGAAGTGGCTCGCGCCCCTGCTGATCACGTGTATTTCCTATTACACGTTCCGCATGCACTACTACAACCACAACACGGCACTGATGGTTGCCTACGCGGGCGCCCTGTACTGTTGCTCGCGCATCAGATCGACATGGCAGATGCGATGGTGGGTGGCTCTTGGCATTTTCTGGGGTCTCGGCATCTTGTCCAAGTACCAGATGGTGGTGCCCATCGCGTGCAATCTCGCCTTCTTCTGGACCGTGCGCGAGGGTCGACTCAGATCCATCGTTGCAGGTGTTTTCGTAGCCGGTCTGGTCGCATCCGTCATTCTGGCTCCCCATGCCGTCTGGCTGATCAACAACGGCTTCCCGAGTTTCGAATACGCAGCGACACGGCTTGATGCGGAACTCAGCCTGCTCGAGCGGATCGATGACATCTTCCGTTTCCTTACGCACCAGATGCTGCGTCTCGCGCCGATTCTGGTGTTCCTGGGATTGCTCAAGTGGGGCAGTCGCACGAATCGGCCAGCCGGCCCCGACGTGAATCTGCCGGCGGCAGATCCGGAAGTGCGGCGCTTCTACGCCATCCATTTCTGGGGTCCCTTTGTCGCGATGGTGATGCTCTGTGCGATGCTCGGCACTGATCTGCAATCGCATTGGGGCACGGCGTTCCTGTGGGTGTTGCCCCTGTACCTGCTCGCCACCCCGTTTGGAGTGCGTCTGACGGCGTCGCCTCTACCGCTCGTCCTTCGGTCGATGGCCCTCGTGCAGGTGCTGTCAGCCGTGAGTTTTGCCTCCGGGAAGTTCGGGGGCGGGTTAGGAGGCTGACGCGGGTCGCTTGGCATCAGCCATTGGAACGCGCGGTTACATGCAATACAGTAGCCGCCCTGCCACTGGCTCGGGGGACCGTGACTGCCGCATGAAGCGGCGAGCCGTTCGCAGGATAGGTACCGGAACCGGGCTTCGTGCGAGGCAGCGAACGCGCTTCATGACCACAACAAACCACGGTCTGTCCGGCCGAGGGTCCCAGACCCGCCGTGCGACAGCCAGCGGATGGGTCGGCTCCGTCCTCGAGTACTACGATTTCTTCATCTACGCCACCGCGGCGTCGTTGATCTTTCCGCAGCTGTTCTTTCCCTCGGGCAATCCCCAGGTAGCGATCGTTGCGTCGCTCGCGACTTATGGCGTGGGGTACGTGGCCCGGCCCATCGGCGCGTTCTTCCTCGGCCACTGGGGCGATACGCACGGCCGCAAGAACGTGCTGCTGGTGTGCCTGTTCATCATGGGGGCATCGACGCTCGCGGTGGGCCTGTTGCCGACGTATGAGCAGGTGGGCGTCATTGCGCCGATCCTGCTGGTGACGCTGCGCCTCATCCAGGGCTTTGCCGTTGCAGGCGAGTTGTCTGGTGCGAGCTCGATGATCCTTGAACACGCGCCTCCGGGACATCGAGGGTACTACGCGAGTTTCACGTTGCAGGGCGTGCAGGCCGGGCAGATCCTCGCTGCAGCAGTGTTCCTGCCCCTCGCGTACTTCCTGCCGGAGCCGGCCTTCAACTCGTGGGGCTGGCGCGTGCCGTTCCTGCTCAGCTTCTTCGTGATCGTGGCGGGGTATGTGATCCGTCGCGAGGTGCAAGAAACGCCCTTGTTCGAGGCAGAGCGGGCGCAGGGAGCAGTCGCGAAGGCCCCGATCATCGAAGCGCTCAAGTATTGCTGGAAGGACATGCTGCGCGTGGTCTGCATGGCGCTGATGAATGTCATCGCGGTCGTGGCGACCATCTTCGGCGCGGCCTACGCGGTGCAGCCCGCCTACGGCATCGGCTTCAGCAAAGACGTCTACCTGTGGATCCCGGTGCTCGGCAACATGGTCGCGGTACTTGTGATCCCGTTTGTCGGCAGGTGGTCGGACCGGATCGGCCGCCGCCCCCTGATCATCGGTGGCGCGCTCGGCGCGGGGCTGCTGTCGTATGCCTATCTCTACGCCATCAGCATCGGCAGCGTCCCGCTTGCGATTGGCTTGTCATTGCTGATGTGGGGCGTGATCTACCAGGGCTACAACGCCGTGTTCCCCAGCTTCTATCCCGAGCTGTTCCCGACACGGACCCGCGTTTCGGCCATGGCGATCTCGCAGAACATGGGTACGTTCATCACTGCGATGTTGCCGGCGTTGTTCGCGTGGGTGGCGGCGCCCGGCACGGACAACATCCCCCTGACGGTGGGGTCGATCACTTGCGCGGTCACGATCATCGCCGCACTCGCTGCCTACAGTTCGCGGGAGACGTATCGCCTGAGGCTCGCGGACCTGGGGGACCCGGCCGCCACTCCGTTGGGCACGCGCGAATACGGCGAGCTGCGAGGCAGAGGTCCCTGAAGCTGGCTGGCTACTTCCTGCCTGACGACGTTGCCGCCGCCACGGCCGCACGCAATCCCATCAGGTAACTGTCGACACCCAGGCCGCAGATCTGTCCTTTCACGATCGGCGCGAACACCGAGTGGTGCCGGAACTCCTCGCGCGCGTGGATGTTCGACATGTGCACCTCTATGACGGGGACGGTCAGGATCTCGAGGGCATCGCGAATCCCGTAGCTGTAGTGCGTCCAGGCGCCGGCATTGATCAGCACGCCGTCGACGCCCTCGGCATGAGCCCGATGGATGCGATCGACCATCGCGCCTTCGTGGTTGGTCTGGAAGCTTTCGGTTTCCGTGCCCAGCTCTTTTGCCAAAGCCTGCAGTTGCGAATCGATCTGCGCGAGCGTGACCGTGCCGTACAGCTTCGGGTCGCGCTTGCCGAACAGGTTCAGGTTGATGCCGTGTAGAACCAGGATCTTCATTGTCCCTTCCTCGTGTCGGGCACTGATTTCCGGCCATTGTAAGGCTTAAACCAATGCAGGCGGCGACGGGGAGCACACCTGGCGGGCAGGGGGTGGCTGCGGCGGGTCGTCTGTCGTCCCTGCAACGACGGGGGTCGGGACGAGGCTGGCAGGCGGAAAGGCCTCTCCCAGCGCGGTTTCCCGCTTGACGCTCCCCGCCGGGGCCGGTAATACTGCCTCCCCATGAACACCCGTGCCCCCCTCATCCGCATTGCCCGCTGGTGGTGGCCCAACTCTTGAGGGAGTGGGTCCCGGATAGGCTTTAAGGCGCGCGCCGACTTAAATTAGAATCCCGAAAAACCCATCTCCCGAGCTCCGGGGATGGGTTTTTTGTTGCCCGCTCCTCGGGTTTCGAGAACACGCGAAGAACGATAGACAGAGGAGCCGATGAAACCGCCATTTGACATAGCCGCCGACCTGGACACCCCAGTCTCGGCCTTCCTGAAACTGAAGCCGTTCAAGCCCCGCTTCCTGCTTGAAAGCGTCGAGGGCGGCGAGCGGTTTGCCCGTTACTCGTTCATCGGCTTCGGCGACTGCCTGGAAGTCCGGCTGGACCACACGGGCCTTAAAGTAGACGGCAAGTCGTTACCCGTGCCCGGCACGCAAGTGGAGTTGCTGGCTGCCTTGCGCGATGCGTTGGCCCTCGCGCCGTTGCCGCAGCCCGCGATCCCCGGTCTGCCGCTGCTCGGCGGACTGGTGGGCGTCGCCGGCTACGACCTGGTGCGGCACTTCGAGAAGCTGCCGTCCCATGCCAAGGCCGACACGCAGGCCCCGGTCGCGCATTACCTCGCGCCGAAGTCCATGCTGGTCTTCGACCATGTCTCCCACAACATCGCCCTGCTGCATGCGGGCAGCGAAGCCGAGCGGCAGTCGCTGCGGACGGAAGTCATCCGCGCCATGCGGGGCGCGTTGCCGGGCAGCGGCAGCAAGGCGAGGTACTCCGAGCCAGTGGCAAGCCTGACGCGCGATCAATACATCGAGCGCGTGCTCAAGACGCAGGAATACATTGCGGCCGGCGATGTCTACCAGCTCGTGCTGTCGGCGCGCTTCTCCGGACGCTGCGAGCTCGATCCGTTCGAGACGTATCGCGCGCTGCGGCTGCTCAATCCGTCGCCCTACATGTACTACTGCGATCTCGGCGACAACGTGATCGTCGGCTCGTCGCCGGAAGCCCTGGTGAAGCTGATTGGCGGGCGCGCCTATCTGCGGCCCATTGCCGGCACGCGCCCGCGCGGCGCAGACGATGCGACGGATCGTGCGCTCGAGGCCGAACTGCGCGCCGATCCGAAGGAGAATTCGGAGCACGTCATGCTCGTCGACCTCGCGCGCAATGACCTGGGCCGTGTCGCGAAGCCGGGTACGGTGCGCGTCGAGCCTTACAAGTCCATCGAACGCTACAGCCACGTCATGCACATGGTGAGCGGCGTCACCGGCGAACTCGCACCGGGCTACGATGCCTTCGACCTGTTCGCGGCGGCCTTCCCGGCGGGCACGCTGGTGGGCGCGCCGAAGGTGCGAGCGATGGAAATCATCGACGAACTCGAACCGGTGCGGCGCGGTCTGTACGGCGGCACCGTCGGGTACTTCGGCCACGGCGGCGACATGGACCAGGCCATCACCATCCGCACGCTGGTTTTCAGCGGCGACACGTACAGTTTCCAGGCGGGTGCCGGCATCGTGGCCGACAGCAAGCCTGACATGGAGTACGAGGAAGTGCTGGCCAAGAGCGCCATCCTGCGTCGCGCACTCAAGCTTGCCGAGGAGGGACTATGAGCGCTCCCCGACTGTTGCTGATCGACAACTACGACTCGTTCACCTACAACCTCGTGCAGGCGTTCCTGATCCTGGGTGCCGATGTGCGCGTGCATCGCAACGACCAGATCACGATCGAGCAGGCCTTTGCGCTCGAGCCCACGCACCTGTGCATCTCGCCCGGTCCCGGCACGCCGTATGACGCCGGCATTTCGATGAAGATGATCGAAGCGTTTGCCGGCAAGATCCCCGTGTTCGGCGTGTGCCTCGGCCACCAGTCGCTGGTCGAGGTGTTCGGCGGCAAGGTGGTGCGTGCC
>CAIUGU010000039.1 GCA_903898785.1 uncultured Pseudomonadota bacterium
AGCCCGGCAAGCCCGTCGGAACCGTGTGGTTCGGGTGGGCCTGGCGCCATGGCCAGGCCGTCCATCACCGCACGCGGCTCAAGATCATCGAAGGGGACCGGGAAGAGGTCAGGCGACGCAGCGTCATCACCGCGTTGAACGGCGTCCTCGAAATCTGACGGTGCCCTGGCGTGAAAGGCCCTCCCGCCGCGCTCCGACTGTTCTTTGCCCTGTGGCCTGAAGACAGCCAGCGCGAGCGGCTGCTGAGTGCGATCAGGGACGCGAGCCCGGCCCCGGGAGGCCGTGCCGTCCCCGCCGGCAATCTCCATGTCACGCTCGCGTTTCTCGGGAACGTCGCTCCGGAGCGGGTTCCCGACCTGCAGGCCGTGGCTGCGGCAAGGGTCTGGCCCGGCAGCTGCCTGGTGTTCGACCGGCTGGCGTGGTGGCCAAAGGCCAGGTTGCTCTGCCTCGAAGCGCAGTCGCTGCCCCCGGCATTCGCCGAGGCGGTCCGGGCCTTTCACGAAGACCTGCGGCTCGCGGGTTTCAGCATCGAGCGCCGACCGTTCCGCGCGCACATCACGGTGGCCAGGAACGTGGCATCGCCCCCCGTTGGCCCACATGGACAGCAGATCTCACCGATCTCCTGGCCGGCGCAGGAGGTCGTGCTGGTCGCATCGACACCCACCCCGGACGGGTCTGTCTACCGCGTCCTGGCCCAGGACTGAAACCACGTCATTTCGGCGCGATTGCGCCAGATATGCGCCTCGGTTCCGCGGTCTGCCTGTGCAATGATCCCCCTCGATCGGCTCCCCAAGACCGGTGTACACGGGGCAGGGGATCTGTATAATTACCCAGTAGTCTGGATTTGCACCCCCACCCGCCCGCAAGGCTTACCCAAGGCAGCATGAAGATGGATGACAACCGCAAGAAGGCATTGGCCGCCGCCCTCGGTCAGATCGAAAAGCAGTTCGGCAAGGGTTCGGTCATGCGTCTCGGCGATGCCGGGGATAGCTATGATGTGGAGGCCATCTCCACGGGCTCCCTGGGGCTCGACATTGCCCTCGGTGTCGGTGGGTTGCCCAAGGGCCGTGTCGTTGAAATCTACGGCCCGGAGTCTTCCGGCAAGACGACGCTGACGCTGCAGGTCATCGCGGAATGCCAGAAATCGGGCGGTACGGCGGCCTTCGTCGATGCGGAGCACGCGCTCGATCCCACGTATGCGGAGAAGCTCGGCGTCAACATCACGGACCTGCTGGTTTCCCAGCCCGACACGGGCGAGCAAGCCCTTGAAATCACTGACATGCTGGTGCGTTCCGGCGCGGTGGACGTCGTCGTCGTCGACTCGGTCGCCGCGCTGACCCCGAAGGCCGAAATCGAAGGCGAGATGGGCGATTCGCACATGGGGCTGCAGGCGCGCCTCATGTCGCAGGCGCTGCGCAAGCTCACCGGCAACATCAAACGTTCGAACACCATCGTCATCTTCATCAACCAGATCCGCATGAAGATCGGCGTGATGTTCGGCAATCCCGAAACCACCACGGGCGGCAACGCGCTCAAGTTCTATGCCTCCGTGCGTCTCGACATCCGCCGCATCGGCGCGATCAAGAACGGCGAGGAAGTGGTCGGCAACCAGACGCGCGTGAAGGTGGTCAAGAACAAGGTGGCACCGCCGTTCCGCGAGGCGGAGTTCGAGATCATGTACGGCCAGGGCATCTCCCGTAACGGCGAGATCATCGACATGGGCGTGCTGCACGGCTTCGTGGAGAAGTCGGGCTCCTGGTACGCCTACAACGGCGAACGCATCGGCCAGGGCAAGGAGAACGCGAAGACCTTCCTCGACCAGCATCCCGAAAAGGCTCGCGAGATCGAGGGCAAGCTGCGCGAGAAGCTGTTGCCCAAGGTCGTGAAGCACGAGGCCGCTGCAAAGGAAGCCTGAGGCGGCTTTGGCCGGGGAGCCCAAGCGGGTCGGATCGCTCCCGCAGGCTTCGATCCAGGTCGCGGGTTCCTGATTTCGAGCGCACGGCGGGTCGCGAATGGCCACCAGACGACGGTTTCCGAAGCCGGGTGACGAGAAATTTGCGGACGGGTCCGAGGCTGCCTCCGACCCGTCCCGCATCCGCTCTTCCGCCATTGGCTTGCTGGCTCGCCGGGAGCATTCCGCCGGCGAGCTCGAGCGCAAGCTGGAATCCAGAGGGTTCGATGCCGGGGTCACCTCGGAGGTACTCGCCGAGCTCGCCCGCAAAGGGCTGCTCTCCGATGAGCGTTATGTCGCGAGCTTCATCACCCACCACGCCGCCCGCGGACAGGGTCCGATGCGAATCCGGTCCGAATTGCGCGAGAGTGGGGTCGCCGCGGAAATGGTGGAGCGGCTGCTCGACGAGGCCGAAGTGGACTGGGTCGAAGCCGCCCGCAGCGTCCGCCGCAAGAAGTTCAGTGCGTCCCCTCCCGCAAGCTTTGCCGAGCGTGCAAAGCAGTCCCGCTTCCTGCAATATCGCGGGTTTTCGCAGGACCAGATCCGGGCTGCTTTCGGCCCAGACGCAGGGGTTGACCCCGAGTTCGCGTCCGATCCGGACCTCGACACCTAGCGGCCAAACGCGAAGCCAGACGCGAGCATCATGACGAGTCCGAAGCCAGTTACCAGCAGCGAGCTGCGTGCCCTGTATTTGCGGTTCTTCCGCGAGCGCGAACACCAGATCGTCGCGTCCAGTTCGCTCGTGCCGGGCAACGACCCGACGCTGCTCTTCACGAATGCCGGCATGGTCCAGTTCAAGGACTGCTTCCTCGGCAAGGAAAAGCGCAGCTACGTGCGCGCCGCGAGTTCGCAGCGCTGCGTGCGGGCTGGCGGCAAGCACAACGACCTCGAGAACGTCGGCTACACCGCACGGCATCACACGTTCTTCGAGATGCTGGGCAACTTCAGCTTCGGCGACTACTTCAAGCAGCACGCCATCCGCTACGCATGGGATTTCGTGACGGGCAAGGAGTGGCTCGGTATCGACCCCCAGCGCCTGATGGTCACCGTGTACCACACGGACGACGAAGCTTTCGACATCTGGAACAAGGAGATCGGCCTGCCGCCGGCGCGGATCGTGCGCATCGGCGACAAGCCGGGCGGCGGTTCGGACAATTTCTGGCAGATGGGCGAAACCGGTCCGTGCGGCCCCTGCACGGAGATCTTCTACGATCACGGTGCCGAGATTCCCGGTGGTCCTCCCGGCTCGCCCGATGCGGACGGTGATCGCTGGATCGAGATCTGGAACCTCGTTTTCATGCAATTCGACCGCTCTGCGGACGGCGTGCTGACGCCGTTGCCCAAGCCGTCGGTCGACACGGGCATGGGCCTCGAGCGCGTTGCTGCGGTGATGCAGGGCGTGCATTCGAACTACGAGATCGATCTCTTCCAGGGCCTGATCTCCGACGCCGCCAAGGTGACGGGCGCGAACGACCTCACGTCGGGTTCGCTGCGAGTCATCGCCGATCACATCCGTGCCTGCTCGTTCCTCATTGCGGACGGTGTCCTGCCTTCGAACGAAGGGCGAGGTTACGTGCTGCGCCGGATCATCCGTCGCGCCATTCGCCACGGCTACAAGCTCGGGCAGACCAAACCGTTCTTCCACCAGCTCGTCGCATCGCTCGAGCGCGAGATGGGCGCGGCCTATCCGGAACTGAAGGTGCAGCGTACGCATATCGAGCGAGTGCTCCGGCAGGAAGAAGAGCGATTTGCGGAGACGCTGCAGCAGGGCATGACGCTGCTTGAAGCAGCCATCGCCGGCCTAAAGGGCAACAGGACGATTCCCGGCGAAACCGTTTTCAAGCTGTACGACACGTATGGCTTTCCCGTGGATCTCACTGCCGACGTCGCGCGTGAACGCGGACTCGACATCGACCAGGCGGGGTTTGAAGTGGCCATGGAAGCGCAGCGCGACCGCGCGCGTGCCGCAAGCAAGTTCAACGTCGATCTGCGCGGCGGCGCACAGCTCGAGGGACAGACCGAGTTCTGCGGTTACGACACCCTTGAGTTGCCGGCGCAGGTCACCGCGCTGATCGGCGATGCGGGCAGCGAGATCAAGAGTGTCTCTGCGGGCGAATCGGTCCAGGTCATCCTGGAGCGGACGCCGTTCTATGCCGAGAGCGGCGGCCAGGTCGCTGACCACGGCTGGCTGTCCAGCCAGGGCGTGCGTGTGCACGTATCGGACGTCCGCAAGGCCGGCAAGTCCATCGTGCATGTGGGCAAGGTCGTCGAAGGCACGCTCGCAGTGGGCGCAGCAGTGACTGCGTCGGTCGAAGCGGAGCGGCGTGCAGCCGTGCGTCTCAATCATTCGGCCACGCACCTGATGCATGCCGCCCTGCGCAAGGTGCTCGGCACTCACGTGACACAGAAGGGCTCGCTGGTGGAGCCGGATCGCCTGCGCTTCGATTTCTCGCACTACCAGCCCGTCACGCTGGAAGAACTGCGTGAGGTGGAACGCCTCGTGAACGCACAGATCCGCGCCAATGCACCCGCAGAAACGCGTTTGATGGGTTACGAGGCCGCCGTTGCCTCGGGCGCCATGGCGCTATTCGGCGAGAAGTATGACGACGAGGTCCGGGTGCTGCGCATCGGCGATTTCTCGACCGAACTTTGCGGCGGCACGCATGTGGCACGCGCCGGCGACATCGGCCTGTTCAAGATCGTCAGCGAAGGCGGCGTGGCCGCAGGCGTCAGGCGAATCGAGGCCGTCACCGGGCAGGGCGCCCTCGACTGGGTGACCGGCACCGACCAGATGGTGCGGGAAGTGGCGGCGCTCGTGAAGGCCGGCCGCGAGGATGTCGAAGACAAGATCCGCCAGCTGATCGAACGCAGCCGCAAGCTGGAGAAGGACCTGGCGCAGGCCAAGGCCAAGCTGGCCAGCGGCCAAGGCGACGATCTCTCTTCAGCCGCGGTCGAGGTCGCCGGAATCAAGGTGGTCGCGGCCAGGCTCGACGGCGCCGACGTCGAAGGCTTGCGTGTCGCGATCGACCAGCTCAAGGCCAAGCTCCAGTCTGCGGCAATTGTGCTCGCCACGGTCGAGGGGGACGACAAGGTCGTCTTGGTGGCGGGTGTCACGGCCGATCAAGCGAAGCGCATCAAGGCCGGCGATCTCGTGAACGCTGTCGCCCAGCAAGTCGGTGGGCGTGGTGGCGGGCGGCCGGAACTGGCGCAGGCAGGCGGCAATGACCCGGCCAAGCTTGACGCGGCGCTGGCGTCCGTCGTGCCGTGGATCCAGGCCCGACTTTCCTGACCTGGTCGATGCTTTGCCGGCTTTAGGGGAAACGCCGATCCCGGGGGCTCCGCGGCTCGCATAGGCTTTACGAACGTCGTGGCGCATTTTTCAAGCCTGCTTGAGAATGTGGCACTAGAATCCTATAAAACCGACTGAAGGAGCAGGCAATGCTGATTCTGACCAGGCGCGTCGGCGAAACGGTGATGATTGGTGAGAACGTCACCGTGACCGTGCTGGGCGTCAAGGGAAACCAGGTGCGTATCGGCGTCAATGCCCCCAAGGAAGTGGCCGTCCATCGCGAAGAGATCTTCGACCGCATCAAGCGCGAAGAGCAGGTTCCTCCCGTTCGTCCGGCCAGCGGTTCCGGTACCTGATCGCGGCTTTTTAGCTCACTCCAGCCTTTACTGGCCCCTCCGTCGCCAGTATCCTTGCCCCCCTTCGCGGCGGGGCTCGACCCTCGAAGCGCAAGACCCACCGGCCACACTGCCGGCGGGATGATGCTGCGGAGAGTTGGCCGAGTGGTCGAAGGCGCACCCCTGCTAAGGGTGTATGGATCAAAAGTCCATCGAGGGTTCGAATCCCTCACTCTCCGCCAAATTTTTCTTTCTTGCTTCTTCTTTCTTTGGATTTGTCCAAAGAAAGAAGAAGAGGTCATGCAAGCGGCGTCTGCCGCACTATGTTGATACAATCAGGTCTTAAGCGCCCGTAGCTCAGCTGGATAGAGTACAACGCTACGAACGTTGGGGTCGGGAGTTCGAATCTCTCCGGGCGCACCATCAAATGAAGAAGCCTCCCTCGCGGAGGCTTTTTCATTTGATGCCTGTTGCCCGGTCGGATTCGGACGCCGGGGCCGGGAGTTCGACAAATGCGTAGGGAACGCGTCTGGACAGCGACAGCTGGTGCGGACGCGTCGCGGCCATGGATGCCAAAGCGACACTCTCTCCGGGCGCGCCCCATCAAGCATGTCCCAGCCTGCGAACGGCTCGCATCCGCCATGCCTGTATGGGCAATGATTTGTACGGAGAACAATCCGGCCGATTTCGGCGTGTGGATGCGGGGTCCAATCCGCTACAATGGCCCCATGCCTCCGCGCCGGAGAGCAAAGAACAACGATCAAGCGCGAACCCAGGAGAACTTATGTCGGATATCACCCTCTTGTCGCCCGGCCGGATTGGCGGCCTGGAAACCCGCAATCGCATGATGATGGCGCCGATGACGCGCAGCCGCGCCCTGAAGGGCGGCGTCCCCTCCGAACTCGCGATCGAGTACTACACCCAGCGCGCCTCGGCCGGCCTGATCCTGACCGAAGGCACCGCACCGTCTGCTGTGGGCCTGGGTTACGCCCGCTCGCCGGCGATTGAATCTGCTGAGCAGATCGCTGCCTGGAAGAAGATCACCGACGCAGTGCACGCCAAGGGCGGCAAGATGTTCTGCCAGCTGATGCACGTCGGCCGCATCGGCCACAACGCTAACCGCTACACCACCGAACCGCTGGTTGCGCCTTCGGCCGTCAAGGCTGCCGGCCAGATCTGGACCGATGAGCAGGGCATGCAGGATCATCCCGTGCCGCATGCGTTGTCGACCAGCGAAGTCGTCAAGGTCATCGAGGAGTTTGCGCAGGCCACCCGCAACGCGATGGCTGCCGGCTTCGACGGCGTCGAGTACCACTGCGCCTCCGGTTACCTGCCGATGCAGTTCCTGTCGACGAACGTGAACCAGCGTACCGACCAGTACGGCGGCAGCGTCAACAACCGCATCCGCTTCGTCATGGAAAGCCTCGACGCGATGATCAAGGCCGCCGGTTCGCCGCTTAAAGTAGGCATCAAGATCGCCCCGTCGATGCCTTTCAACGACGTGCAGGACAGCGATCCGACCGCCACTTACACGACGCTCGCGCAGGCACTGTCACCGCTGGGCCTTGGGTATCTCCACGTGTTGCAGACCGTGGTGCCCGGCACGTGGGAAATGGTGCGGCCGCACTACAAGGGCACGTATGCGATTGCCGGTGGCCTCACGCAGGCGACTGGCGACGCAGCCCTCAAGTCGGGCCTCGCCGATTTCTGCGTGTACGGCAAGCTGTTCATCGCGAACCCGGACCTGCCGGCCCGCTTTGCGAAGGGCGCCGAACTGAACGCCTGGGATGCCACGACGTTCTACTCGCCGGGTCCGAAGGGTTACACCGACATCCCTGCGATGGCCTGATCGTTCGTCTGGCGCGACTCGATCTCGCGCCGGGTTGATCAGCAGGGGACGGATCCGCGAGGGTCCGTCCCCTCTTTGTTGGTGGCACCTTGCCTGAAGACCCCGATGTCATCAGGGCGGGCGCCGCGCCTCCCGGGGTTTCCTAGAAACGGAACGTGTAGCGGAACTTCACGCTGGTATCGAAGGCCGCCGCGGCGAACGCGTTGTCCTTGTCGCGGTCCTGCATGTTGTAATTGAGGACGATGAAGCCTTCCTGCCCCGCCTTCGGGATCCACTGGAGGCGCGTGTTGAGCCCGATCTCCTCGGAGACGTTGTCGTACTGGAACAGGTTCACCCAGAACAGCGTGGACGAGAAGGCGGTCTGCGTCGTCAGCGTCGACAGGCGGGTTATGAAGTCGCCTTGCGGCAGCCGGATGCTGTTCCAGTCATGCGTGAGTCCCAGCCGGAAGTACCGCGACTGGTTCCAGTTGAACGTCGACGCGATGCCGGTCCGCTTGCCGTCGTAGAAGTCGCCGACCGTTGCCGTCATGCCGCCCGAGAACGTCAACTGACCCGCGGTCGTGACGCTGAACTCGGCTTGATCGAACGCGTATTCGCCGGGCTGTACCGTGTATTGCCGCCCGGGTTCCGAGTACAGCGTGAAGGTACGCTGCACGACCTCCTTGTTCTGCAGATAGCGGACATGGGCCTTGTGGCGCGAGCTGGTCTCGATCTCGGACAGGCGATACACGAGCACTTCAGTCTGCCGATCGCCGCCGATGCCATCGACGAACTGCGCATCGACGCCTGCAAACCACGACTGGAGCCTCGCTCCGCGGAAGAATCGCGTGAAGCCGAGGTCCGCGGTGTAGTCGCGGATGTCCGTGCGGTTCACGTAGCCGAGCGCCGGGTTGAAGTTCCGCTCGATCTCCTTGAAACCCACGCCACCGCGCAGGCCCGCCGCATTGGGCGATCGCAGGCCGACGCCAAATGCCGCATCGTCGCCTTCGAGGCCGGGCGTGTCCGATACCTGGTACCACGCTTCGCCCTCGATGGCCTGGCCGCCCGGCAGGCGGTTGTTGAGGTAGTGGAAGTCTGCGCCCATCACCGAGTTGGCGGTGTTCGATGCCGGGTTGCCGTGCGTGAAGACCATCCCGAGCGTGGCATCGCGCAGCACGCCGGCGGACACGCGGCCGACGAACAGGTCCGATGCGTCGACGCCCGCGGATTCGTCCTGGCGGATTGCGAGGGTGCCGATGTTCCAGCGGCCGACACGGCCGCTGATCCGGCCGCCGTAGTTGATGTCGACCGGCTCACCGCTGCTGCTCAGGCCGATCTTGCGCGAGAAGTAGGGCCGTCCGTTTTCGCGCGCGCCGCGCAACGTGGCGGTGTTGGACGTGGTGCTGGTGCCGATGTTGCCGAACTGGAAGAGATCGAGGTCGTTCAGGAAGAAATCGCGCTTCTCGGGGAAGAACAGGTTGAAGCGGGTCAGGTTCACCTGTCGCGTATCGACTTCCGTGGCGGAGAAGTCCGTGTTGATTGTCAGCGCTGCATTGAGGGAGGGCGTCAGCCGGTAGAACACATCGAGGGACGGCTCGAAATCCTGGCTGGTGCTGTCCGGCGCAAAGCGCTCTTTCCGTGTCCCGGTCAGCGACGGCACCACTTCGAGCCCCAAGCCCTGGTCGATGCCGGTGATGCCGGTGAGCTTGCCGAGCGTGCTCGGGTTGTAGGTCCGGTTGTACGACACCCACGCCACTTCCTCGCCACGGCGGCGAATGCCGCGCCCGAAATTGAATCCCCAGGCGTCGACGTTCGGGTCGAACGACAGCGACTTGAACGGGATCTCGACTTCCGTGACCCAGCTCTTGCCGTCGACGGAGGAAGCGACGTCCCAGATCGTGTTCCAGTCGAGCTGGAACGACGTGGGGTTCTGGTAAAGCGCGTCGTGGCGCATTGCATTGAGGTTCGATTCGAAGCGGTAGCCCATGCGTCCGGTATTGAAGGGATCCAGGATGATGACGAAGCGGTCGTCGTTCGGCATGCCGAGTCCGTGGCGATTCGTCGGGCTCGCGATCAGCTCGGGCTCGCTGTCGTACATGCGCGCCCCGATGTACATCGCGTCCTTGTCATACAGGACGTACACCTCGGTTCGCTCGGTGGTCGGGGTGCCGTCTCCCGGCCGGATCTGGTGGAAATCGCTGATGACGTCGGCCTGCTGCCAGACGGCCTCGTCCAGCTTGCCGTCGATCACGGGCGGGGTGTCGACGCGCACGGCTCGAGCCTGCTTCGGCCCGCGCGGGTCCTTGACCTCGGGTTCCTGGGCATCGGCGACGGAGAAGGCGCCGGGCAAGGCCAATCCCGACACGGCAAGCAGCAAAGCAAGTTTCATCTCCACGTTTCCTTTCCTTTCTTCGGTCCGGGCTAGGACAGCGCAATCGTAATGGAGTGCCCGTGAATTTGTGCCGGATTGTCCCCGGCTGGGGCGGCCCGGTCTTTGCCCCTGTGCTAGATTCCACTTAACCCTGTTTCACCCGGCGATTGTCAGGAGCATTCCATGAAGCCCGGTTACATTGCTGCCACGTTGCTCGGCTGCGTTGCCGCATCTGCCTTCGGCCAGGGCCAGCCAGTCGCGCAGAAGAGCCTGCAGGCGTGGGAAGACCCCGCGCAACCCGCGGTGCTCGCCAAGTGCAAGAATCCCGCGCCCGCTTTCAAGCTGCCGCCGATGCCCGCCGTTGTGTCCGCGGCAACACCTGCCGCCGTCGCACCGCCACCATCCGTGTCCGTTGCCATTCCCGGCGTGATCGAGGCGGGCAAGACCTGGAAGGTCGTGTGGCAAGGGGAGGGCAACAACGCCGACGGTCCGATTGCGACCGACGACGGCGGATTGCTGTTTGCGCGGAACGATCGCAGCGACGTCCTCAAGATCGACGCCAGTGGCAGGGAATCGATCGTCCACAAAGACACGAGGACAGGGGGGTCGCTGTCGCGCAACGCGAAGGGCGACCTCTTCGTGGTCGCGCGCGGACTCAACCCGTCCATCCTGCAGCTTGAGCCGCAGCGCAAGGTGCTGGCGGGCACTTTCCGGGGAGAGCCGCTCGACTGCGTCGGGGGAATCCTCAACGACCTCTCCGCCGACCGCAAAGGGGGCGCCTACTTCACCCTGGGCGGGCTCTACTACGCCAGCGCAACAGGGGTCATCACGCAGTACGGCAAGGACCTGAGGACGAACGGCGTCATCCTGAGCCCGGATGAGAAGGCCCTCTATGTCACCAACGGGCCTACGGTGGCTGCGTTCGACGTCGGGGACGACGGCTCGCTCAAGAACCAGCGCGAGTTTGCGAGGCTGTCGAGCGGCAACGGCGACGGTTCCACCGTGGATGCGGAAGGCAGGCTCTACGTGAGCACCGGCCGCAACGTCGATGTCTTCGCCAAGGACGGCAAGCTCCTCGGCACGATTCCCGGACCCGAGGGACTCCATGGCGTGGCGTTCAGCGGTGCCGACAAGAAGACCCTCTATGCCGTCGTGCTGACCGGCTTCATGACCCCGAACCGCAAGAGCACGGTCATCGCCATCCCGACCCTCGCCCAGGGATACAAGGGACGGGCAAAGTAGGATCGGGCCCTCCAGGGCTCGATAACTGCCTCGGTTGCCCGGGTCCTGTCGTTAACGGTCGTACTGCTTCAGGACCGTCCCGTCAGCGAGCGTGATCTCGACGAACATCCCGCCCTTGGCGCCGTCCCGCATGGGCTTTACCAGCACAGTGACGGTGTCACCCGGCTTCAGGGTGCCGGGGCGCCAGCCGAGGCGGATGAGCTGGTTGGGGCTGTTGCCCTCGATGCTCCATTCCTCCTTGACGCCTTCCGCGTTGGCCACGTCGAGCTGGATCCACGAATGCGGATTGGTCCACTGGAACTGCTTGACGGTGCCGACCAGCTTGATGGTCTTGGCCTGGTCGAACATCCCTGTCGAATGGTGGGCAGAGACGGCGCCCGCATAGGCTGTCGACAGCACGGCCAGCAGCGCGAGGGATCGAAGGGAATTCAGCATGGGAAGCCTCATTGGGAAAAGTGGATGGCGTCCTTGGACTACTTCGCGATATCGATCACGCGGCCGTCCGTTCCGAGCGTGAGCGTCTTGCCGCTGGCATCGATCGGGTTGCGGTTGTTTTCCCGGCACGCATAGTCGTAGACCCGTGCGCCGGCCTCGATCCGCCTGAACTGCCTGACGATCTTGTACGGTTCGGTCAGCGCGCCGGGGTCCGTGACCGTGAGGTCCGCCGTGAGGGTATCGGGTGCTGTCAGCCGGATGCGCGTGACGACCTGGATGCGGTCGCTGAAGACCGTGCCATTGCGGTCGAAGATGGTGTCGCCGTCATTCTTGATGCTGATGGTGTCGAAGACGAGCGTGTCGCCTTCCCAGTGGCCGACGGAGTCGCCGGTGTACGTGGGCCACAGCAGGTCCGCAGGCGGATGGCTGCGTCCGTCCGTGTAGATGCGCATCAGGTTCGGGCCGTTCTCCGTGAGGATCCAGACCTGCTCGGGCCGCACGACGAACTCGTATGAATCGGGCAGGTTCACGACGCGCGGATAGCCAACAGGGATGCCGCAGAAGGAGAGGGGATCCGGGAAGCGGTCCTGCTTCACCAGTTCGGCATTGGCGTCGAACTTCTTCTGCCATTCGGCGTTGTACGGCGGCAGGCTGCGCTCGCCCACCTTCGCGGGGCCACCGCCGGTGGCGCTTGCCTTTGCCTCGCCACTGCCTCGACGCTGCCAGACGCCACTCCAGTCCGGCAGCGGTGTCGCCTGGGCCGCCCATCCCTGAAGGGGCATCCAGGCGGCAAGGATGAATACGGCTATACGACTCAAGGACAAGCATCGCTCTCTGGGTGTCATTGTCATCCCCGCCTCCCGCTTTGGGCGCCATCAAACCAGAAAACCCCTGCGCAGCGCAAAGTTCTGGCGCCGGGGCCTGGCCGACTGCCATGCCGTGCGAGTCGCGGTTGACGGGATTCCCGCGACCTGGCCTGCGGCCGGGCCAGGGTATTGCAACTTCCGTCGCAGCCGATACGCTCACCGGCAGTGGTCTCTGCGAGTCGGATGCGATGAACAAAGCCAACCTCATCTACATGGCCGGCCTGCTGGCCCTGATCGTGCTGTTCGTGCCGCTGCGGCGTGCCATCCCGAATGACTGGCTGTTCGTCGGCGGAGCGGTCGCCTACCTGGTTGCCCTGCGGGTGACGGTCGCGCTGCTGGCAAAGCGCGGCTCGGGCCCGCGTGATCCTTCCGGCCGGGCGTAGGGGCGACCCGGCAGATTGCCCTGCGGCTGATCCGGCGGAGGCCGCATTTGCATCGGCGACGGGAATGATCGCCGAATCCACATCAAATCCGACTATGATTGGCGCCGTCACGCCCTTGGGGGGCCAGTCAACTCGGGAGACTTTCGATGTGCGATGAACATACGCAGGAAGATGCCAACGAATACCTGAAGAGCCAGGCTGCGCTGACGCGCCGCCAGTTCGGTGCGCTGTCGGTCAGCGCCGGCCTGGTCTTTGCCCTGCCCAAGGTAGCGAACGCTGCCGAAGTCACTGAAAGCGAAGTCAGCATCAAGACGCCGGACGGCACGGCAGATTGCTACTTCGTGCACCCGAAGACGGGTACGGGAGCCGCAGTGCTGGTGTGGCCGGACGCGTTCGGGCTGCGCACTGCGTTCCGCCAGATGGGCAAGCGTCTTGCCGAGTCCGGCTACAGCGTGCTGGTGGTCAATCCGTTCTATCGCAACGCCAAGGCGCCGGTCATCGCCGAGGGAGCAAGCTTCGCCGATCCCGCTACTCGCGCCGTGCTCGGCCCGCTCATGGGCTCCCTCAATGCCACGACGCACGTCAGCGATGCCAAGGCCTTCGTCGCCTGGCTCGATGCGCAGCCCAGCGTCGCCAAGAATCGCAAGATCGGTACCACGGGCTACTGCATGGGCGGTCCGATCGTCATGCGTACCGCGGCAGCATTGCCGGGCCGCATCGGTGCCGTCGGATCGTTCCACGGTGGCGGTCTCGTGACTGACAAGCCCGACAGCCCGCACCTGCTCGCGCCGCAGATCAAGGCGCAGCTGCTCGTTGCAATTGCCGAGAACGACGATATGCGCGAGCCCAACGCGAAGGACGTCCTCAAGAAGGCGTTCGCCGATGCGAAGCTCACTGCGGAAATCGAGGTGTACAAGGCGCAGCACGGCTGGTGCCCGCCGGACTCGCAGGTCTACAACAAGGAACTGTCCGAGAAGGCCTGGAGCCGCATGCTGGCGATGTTCGAGAAGGCGCTGGCTTAACGGCCGCGCTGTCGGCGCGCCGCGCCGGACGATTCAGGGCGGATGGGGCATCCCATCCGCCCTTTTTGCTTCCGGCATCTTGACGTTTCTTTCATGGAACATTGCGGCGTCCTGTGCCAGCATTTGCGCCGCACAAGACAAGTGAAGCAAAGGCCGGCCTGGAACTCCCGATGAATCGAGTCTTATTGCAGTGTGCCGCCATGGCGGCGCTCGGCGGGTTGTCCTGCGTGACATTTGTTTCGCCGGTCCGCGCGCAAGCCTCCGCCGCCACCGGTCCCAGCCTCGCCGTGCCCCGCACGCCGAAGGCGCCGGTCATCGACGGCAAGCTCGACGAACCCGAGTGGCGGCAGGCGGGACTGGTCACGGACTTGAGGCAGATCCGCCCCGGCGACGGCGTGCCGATGTCGGAGAAGACCGAGGTCTACGTGATGTACGACAAGGATGCGTTGTACGTCGCCGCACGCATGTGGGATGCCGGCGCGCCGGGCGAAGTCTCGGCGAACGTCATGAAGCAGAACTCGCAATTCACCAATGACGACCGCATCGCCGTCATCATCGACCCGTTCAACACCGGTCGCAACGGCTATCGTTTCGAGGTGAATGCCAACGCCGTCCGCAACGACATGCTGTACCAGAACGGCTCGCTGCAAGCCGAATGGTCGGTGATCTGGGACGCAGGGGCGACGATGGGCGAGGGTGTGTGGTTTGCGGAGTTCGCGATTCCGTTCAAGTCGCTGCCGTTCGATCCCGCGATCCAGGACTGGGGCTTCAACGTTTCCCGCGCCATCCGCCGCCGCGGCGAGGAGGCGGTGTGGGTCTCGCGCAATCGCTCGATCAGCCCCAGCATCCTCGGCCTCGCCACCGGCTTCAAGGATCTCGACCAGGGGCTCGGGCTCGACGTGGTGCCCGGCGTCTCGGTGACCCACAGCAAGTCCTACGTCAACGCCACGTCGGAGACGAACACCGAGCCGTCGCTCGACCTGTACTACCGCATCACGCCCGCGCTGACCGGCTCGCTGACGGTCAATACGGACTTCTCGGCGACCGTCGTGGACGATCGCCAGGTAAACCTGACCCGTTTCAACCTGTTCTTCCCGGAGAAGCGCCAGTTCTTCCTGGCCGACTCCGACCTGTTCGACTTCGGCCGTTTCGGCAGCTCGGTCTACCCGCCCGGCATCCGCTCAGTGAGCAACGCGAGCCAGCGCAACGGCCAGCCCTTCTTCTCGAGGCGCATCGGCTTGAGCTCGCTCGGTACGCCCGTCGACATCGACTACGGCGGCAAGCTCAGCGGGCGCATGGGTCGGTACACGTTCGGCGCGATGGGCATTCGCCAGGGCGAGTTCATCCCGCCGACAGGACCGGCGCTCGATCCCACCTCTCTGTTCGTCGGTCGCGCGACGATGGACGTGCTGTCCCAGTCCAGCGTGGGCGTCATCGCCACGTCGGGCAATTCCCAGGGTGCCGTCGACAATTCGCTGGTCGGCGCCGACTTCCAGTACAACAACAACCGTCTGCCGTGGGGCAAGCCGGTCCAGGGCGAGGCCTGGTACCAGCAGACGGAGACGGAGAACCGCACCGGCGACGATTACGCGCTGGGGGTCGGGTTCCGCGTGCCTGCCGCGACCGGCTTGCGCGGCGGAGTCATGTACAAGGAGATCGGCCGCAACTTCAATCCGACGATGGGCTTCGTCAGCCGCGCGAACATCCGCGACGAATGGGCCGGCATGGGCTATGTGTACCGGTTCCAGCAGGGCGCCTTGCTCAGTACGACCACCGAGATCGATGCCCAGGTGATTCGCGACCTCGCGACCAACGAGCGGCTTTCGCAGTACCTGTCGCTGCGCGCGATGGAGCTGGAAACGCGGGGACGTGACATCCTCAAGGTCTATGTCATGGAGAGCACGGAGAACCTGCGGACGCCCTTCACCATCTACAACACGGCGGTACGACAGGTCGTGCTCCCTGTCGGTGAATACAAGTTCACCGAATACGGCCTCGACATCGAGACGGGCGCGCAGCGGACGCTGTCGGCCAAGTTCAACTTCAAGGGCGGCGAGTTCTACGACGGCGACCGGCTCAACCTGGGCGGCGAAATCAGCTGGAAGCCCATCCGCTACTTCAACCTGCTTGCAGGCTACGACTGGAACCGCATCGACCTGCCGTACGGCAAGTTCATTACGCGCCTCTCGCGCCTCTCGGCGGAGGTGGCGTTCACGTCGAACCTCAACTGGATCAACATCGTCCAGTACGACGACGTGTCCGAAGTGTTCGGCATCCACAGCCGCGTGCAGTGGATCCCGCGGGCGGGCAGGGAGTTCTACCTCGTCTTCAACCGCAGCTTCGAGGACTTCAACAAGGACGGGACATTCCGCTCGGTCACGTCCGAAATGACCGCGAAGGCCACGTACACGTTCAGGTTTTGAGCGCGTGAAGGACAGGCGCTGTGTGCGCCGTCCCCGGGTCGCTGCGGGGCATACCCGGGCGTCGTGCTGACCGGGCCTCCTAGAACCCGGCCATGTTAGACCACGGGTACCACAAGTAGCGGCCGAAGAACACGACACCCAGCCACAGCGCCAGCGACAACGCGCCCGCAATCCTTGCGGCTCGCGGTGGGGGCATCTGCAGGTCCCAGGCGTCGACGTTGCGGTAGGGTCCGTTGTGGAACGCCAGCATGTTCGCACCGGCGAGCAGCATCAGCACCATCTTGATCAGGAAGGCGCGGTTGTCCACGAACTTCACGACGTTGAGGATGAACAGCACACCGCCTGTCACGCTGGCGCCGGCGAAGGCGGCCCACGTCCACGGCAGGATCTGCCGCACGAGCTCGCTGACCGGTCGGTGCACGAAGGCGTAGCCCAGCAGCCTGAGGTCCAACGCGGCGATCGACCCGACCACGAAGGCCTGGAACAGGATGTGGGCGGCATCAAGCAACGGAAACCCGTACGCACTCTGTCCGACGCTCTGGACGACAGGCCAGTCCTGCATGGCCCGCAGCGCCTGCGCGATGTCCGCGAGCGTCATGCGAACGGAATCCAGCGACCGGCGATGACTGCACCGGTCCAGACCAGCAACAGGAGCAGCGCCAGCGCAGTTGCGGCAGGGGAGCCGACCTTGATGCCCGGTTTCCCGTGCACGCGGCGGGCGGTGTAGATGAGGAGGGCCATGCCGTCTGCCACCAGCACGAGCTTCGGCAAGAAGGCTTGACTCAGCAGGATGCGCTGCGGCCAGCGGACGATCAGGATGAGGCCCGTGACCAGCATGACGGCCAGTGCGCCCATGACCCACGGGACTGCGCGGCGGGACAGGCATGCCAGCGCGTCACGACCCCGCAGTCCGCCGAGCAGTCCGATTGCCATGAAGCCGTTGGCGGCAATCACGACCGACATGCCGAGCAGGTGCAAGGTCTGCACCGACGCCAGCAGGACGGGTGCCTGCGAGCTCACGGACTGCAGCCAGTGGCTGGCCGACGTGGCGGCGAGCCATCTCACGAATTCCTGGAGCGCGGGGGCGTCGTAGTACACGCACGGAGAGTAGCGGGATGAACCCCCGAGGTCCAATGGGCGGCTCCTATGTATAGTTGGCGCATGAAGCTGCTCCACCAGTCCGCTCTCGATGAGCTCGCGGCCAAGGCATCCGCGTCGCCCCGCAAGCGCGCCCACCTGAACCTGCATGAGTCCCCGGCGGACCCGGTGCAGCGGTTTTTCGTCGCTGCAGACCGGGATACCTATATCAGGCCGCACCGGCATCGCGCGAAGTCCGAGCTCGCGCTGGTCTTGCGCGGGCGATTCGACATCCTGACGTTCGACGATGCCGGCACCGTGCTTGCGAGGTGGAAGGTGGGTGAAGGAACGGATGCGCTCGGCTACGAGGCGTCCTTGATGACCTGGCACACACTGGTGTCGCGGGTCGACGGCGCGGTGTTCCTCGAGTTGAAAGAGGGACCCTACGATCCTGCCGTCGCCGCGGAGTTCGCGCCGTGGGCCCCGGCAGAAGGAGACGCGAACGCAGCGGCGTGTCGCGAATGGATGCGGTCGGCCCAGCCCGGGGACCGCTTCGGGGACCCGGTCAGCTGACCAGTTCCGCTTCCGGGGCGGCCTGTGGGGTCGCCTTCCGGTCGAGCGCGGTCAACAACGCCTCGGGCGGCACCGGCCGGCTCAGGAAATAGCCCTGTGCGAATCGGCATCCCAGCGACTGCAGCACTGCGACGTGCGATGCGTGCTCAACGCCTTCGGCCACGCTCGACATGCCGAGGTTCTCGACGAGCATGATCGTCGAGTGCAGCACGGCAAGTTCGTCGCTGCCGGTCGCGAGGTCGCTCACGAAGGAGCGGTCGATCTTGATCGTGTCGAACGGGTAGTCGCGCAGGCACGAGAGCGACGAAGCCCCGGTGCCGAAGTCGTCCATCGCCAGCCGGACCCCCAGCGACCTCAGCTCCTGCATCACGTTGCGCGTCGCCGTCGGGTCGCGCATCACTTCGCGCTCGGTGACCTCCAGCTGTAGCGAGTCCGCTGGAATCCCCGTCTTCTCCAGCGTGGACCGCACCCGTTGCAGCAGCTTCTTGCCGAGGGCGAGTTCGGCGCGGGAGACATTGACGCTGACGGTATCCGGCGCGCGGGCCGGGTCCTGGCGCCGCCATTCGGCGAGTTGCCGGCAGGCCTCCTGCAGCACCCATTCTCCGATCGGAATGATCAGCCCGGATTCCTCCGCCACAGGAATGAACTCGGCAGGGGAGATGTTGCCGAGCACGGGATGGTTCCAGCGCAGGAGCGCTTCCGCAGAGGTCATGCGGCCCGTCGTGAGCTCGACGATGGGCTGGTAGGCCAGGCTCAGTTGCGCAGTGCCGAGCGCCTTGCGCAGCCCGCTTTCGATCGTGACGTGGCGGGTCAGCCGCGTGTGCATCGCTTCATTGAACACGGCCGAGCACGCGCGACCCGACCGTTTCGCCTCGTACATCGCCACGTCGGCGTTGCGGATGACTTCCTCCGGGCTGTCCATGCATTGCTCGCTCGTGACGATGCCGATGCTCGCCGACGAATGCACTTCGCGGCCGTGGATGCTGTACACCGGTGCAAGCGCATTGAGCAGGCGTTCCGCGACGCGCGGTGCATCCTTGCCGGCAGACAGGTCGTTGATGAGGATGACGAATTCGTCGCCGCCGAACCGCGCGATCAGGTTGCCGTCGGCGTCGTTGCTCATGGCGTCCGTGGACCGCAGGGACGCGCGCAGCCGCACTGCGATCTGCTTCAGCAGTTCGTCGCCGGCCTCGTGGCCCAGCGTGTCGTTGAGCAGCTTGAAATGATCGAAGTCGAGGAACAGCACGGCGAACAGCGCCTGCCTCTTTTTCCTCACGTTCGTGATGGCGTGGTTGAGGCGCTCCATGAAGAGCGCACGATTCGCGAGGCCGGTGAGGCGGTCGCAGCGCGCCGCCTGCGTCAGCTTCAGCTCCAGTGCCTTGCGTTCCGAGATGTCCTGTACGAGCGACCAGATGACGACCCGGTTCGTCGCATCCGTCATGCACATGCCCGACAGCAGGACCGGATAGCGAGTCCCGTCCTTGCGGATGAATTCCTTCTCATAGGGTCCATAGCGCCCGGACTGCTTCAGCGACTCGATCTGTTCCGCTTCCTGCTCCGCGTAGGAGAGGGGCGTGATATCCCAGTACGTCAGGTTCTCGAGCTCCTCGCGCGCGTAGCCGGTCGGGCCGAGCAACGCGTCATTTGCCTGCAGGAAACGGCCGTTCGACATGTCATTGAGGGAGATGCCGACGGGCGAGAGTTCGAACAGGCCGCGGAACTTGCCCTCGCTGTCCTTGAGCCGTTCCTGTTCCTTCGCGAGTCCCCGCGCGGCCTCTTCTGCGCTGCGTGCGGCCGTAATCGCGAGGCGCGAGGCGTGCAGGCCGCGCAACCTGATGTAGTAGAAGGTCAGTCCGAGGCCCAGTATGAAGAGGCCCGCCGGCACGAGGCCCAATATCGCCCAGTTGCGTGCTTCCACCATGCGCGCGAGGTAGACGCCGGCATCGACGTCCACGCCGACCACGCCGACCTGGTGGCCTTCCGCGTCCAGGATCGGAGCCCAGCCGCTGATGAACGAGCCCCACGCATCGCTGTAGGGTTCCTTCGACGCTTCGGGCGAACCCTTGGTCTCGCCGTCGCCGAGCGCAGTCAGGATCGCCGGATCGTAGTCTTCATAGACCTCCCAGACACCTGCCTGGTCCTCGACGCCGTCGCTGTCGTGGTCGCCGGGGTCGGCGGCGTCCAGCACGAACCGCACGGTGGAACCGTCGCGGACGGCCGTATAGACGTATTTCACGTCGGCCACTGCAGCGCGCAGCCGGCGCAGGGGTTCCACGGCCTTCCGGTACTCAGGGCCATTCAGCTGATCGGCATCGCGAATGCCGGCGTGCAGCGACGTATCGACCTGCTGAGCCGCCGCCTGGGCAAGCCCGATCAGGTAGTGCCGGTAGTTGTCGCGCAAGGCGACCTCGGATGCGACCCACATGCCTGCTATGCCAGCGCCGAGCGCGCACGTGGCCACCGCGGCGACAAGGATCGACTCAAGGGCGGCTCTGCGGCGGTCCTTCGCGTGTTCACCGGTTGCGGAGGAGTCTGTTGCTGATGCCGCGGCGTGGGTCATTAAGCGAGCCCTTGGATCGTCAATGGCAGAGCGGGCGCAGTTGCGGCCGGATGCGGGTTTGGATCGGATGTCGGCGACCGCCTGCGGTGCGGTTGTCTTGTCGATAGACACAAGCGCAGGCGATCACGCCGCTATCGGCCCGGGCCGCGGGTAACTTGGGTTTCAGCGCGGGTTTCTGTGATAGATTTCACGCCCCCCGGAGCACCCGACCGCGCATTGTCGCGTCCCCGATGAGTACCCAGCCAATCACACAAGGCCGCGTCGAGACGGCCGACATCCTGAAGGCCGCTGCTGCGCTCGGCATCCTGGGCGGCACTGCCCAGGCGGGCCGCCGGTTGCTCGCCATGCTCTGCAATCCCACGATCACCGCTGCCGAGATTGCCGCCGCGATCGACCGCGAGCCCGGCATGGCCGCGCGGGTACTGAGGGTTGCGAACTCCGCGTTCTATGGCCTCACCCGCAAGGTCAGCACGATCGACCGCGCATTGATGCTTCTGGGCCTCAATGCAGTGCGAGGCATCGCGGCTGCGGCATGCCTGGACCGCGCGGTTCCGCAAGGGAAGGATGTGCCGCAGATCGATGTCGCGTCCCTGCTCCGTCACAGCGTGGCGGTGGCTGCGGCCGCGTCGGAGCTGGCCAGGCTGCGCAAGCCGGAGCTCGTCTCCGAAGCCTTCATCGCTGGTTTGCTGCACGACTACGGCGTGCTGGTGCAGCTCCGCGTGGACCCCCCCGGACTGCTTGCGTTCGAGAGGCAGATGCGTTCGACGCCCGACGGCCGCGCGAGCGAGCTTGAAGTGCAGCATGTGAAGGTGACTCATGATCATTGCGCGTCGGTGATCTTCGAGCAGTGGCAGCTGCCGGCCAGCCTGGTGGCGTCAGCCCGGCATCACCATCATCCCGACGAGGCGCCAGAGCCCCATGCCGAGATCGCGGCACTCGTGCACATTGCGGATCATCTGGGTCGCGCGGCGGAATTGGGTTTTGCCTACGAACCGGCCGCCGAGCCGGTGTCCCGGGCCGCGATGGCGGTGCTCGGCGTCACTGACGAGGACCTCGGCCTGGTGGGTGCCGAATTGCCGGACCGGGTCCAGGCGTTGCAGCAGTCGCTCAGCGGCGCCTGATGCTCCGGTGAGCGCTCCGTGAGTCGCGCCGTTAGCAAGGGAGCTCTCGCGATTCGGGGTGCCTGCGTGGCGGTGTTGTCCTGCCTGTTGCTGGCGTGCGGTGGCCGCGCGCCCTCCGAAACTGCAGATGCCAAGCCCGCGTCCGTGATGGAGTCGCGTCTCGCGATGGGGTCGTCCGTGACGGTGACGGTCTGGACCCGGGACGAACCCGCCGCCGAAGCGGCCATGGCCGAGGTCTTCTCCGAATTCGACCGGCTCGAGAACCTCATGAGCACATGGCGGGAGGGGAGCGACGTGCTCCGCCTCAATGCTGCGGCCGGCACGGAGCCGGTCAGGCTGAGCCCGGAGGTCATCGAGGTTCTCGGTATTGCGCGACACTACAGCGAGTTGAGCGACGGCAAGTTCGACGTGACCTTCGGGCCGTTGTCCGGGCTGTGGCGCTTCGATCACGACCAGGACGGCGTCATTCCGGACCCGGCCGTGGTGGCCGCGAGGGTGCCGTTCATCGGCTGGGAGGATCTCGTCGTCGATGCGACGGCGGGTACGGCCCTGCTTCGCCGCAAGGGCATGAGCGTGCACCTCGGCGGCATCGGCAAGGGGTATGCGGTCGATCACGGTGCGGCCATCCTGCGCCGCCACGGCTTCGAGAATTTCCTGATCCAGTCGGGCGGCGACATGTACGTGGGCGGGCAGCCCGAAGGTCGTCCATGGCGACTTGGCATCCAGGATCCGCGCGGACCCGGGGACACGCCGTTTGCGGTCGTCGAACTGAGCGACGCGACGTTCAGCACGTCAGGCGACTACGAGCGCTATTTCATCAAGGACGGTCGCCGTTATCACCACATCCTAGACCCGGACTCCGGCCAGCCGGCCATGGCGAGCCGCAGCGTGACCATCGTGACGGCCAGGGGCGTGGATGCCGACGCGCTGTCGACGGCCGTCTTCATCCTCGGGCCTGACGCCGGCATGGCGTTGATCGAGCGCCTCCCCGACGTGGAAGGCGTGATCGTCGGTGCTAGGAACGAGGTGCGGGTGTCGTCTGGCCTGCAGGATCGCCTGACAGTACTTTCGCCACCTGCTGACGGGCCATGAGCCGCGCCTTCTTGGCGATCAGCAGCCAGTGCGGGCACTTCGTCTTGTTGTCGTAGAGGATCTCGCAGTCGTCGCAGCGGACGCACTCAGACTTGATGATCATCCGCTTGCGGATCGCTCCCCACTCGCAGGTCTTCTCGCAGAGCTTGCAGGAGCTGCACTCCGACCAGCGCTTGATCTTGAATACCGTGGTCACGCTGGCGACGAGGCCGAGTGCGGCGCCGAGCGGGCAAAGGAAACGGCAGTAGAGGTTGCGGATGAAGACCGTGGCCAGCAGCAGCACGCCGAGCCCGATCCACAGTACCGTCGATGCCTCGAACGTGAACATCCAGAAAGGTTCGATGTAGCGGTAGAACGCGATTTCGCCGGTAGCGAAGAAGGCGCCGATGGCCGCGAACAGGATGCCGTATTTGATGTAGCCGGCGCGGCGCTCGAGAGCCGGTGGAATCTCGATCCTGAGCCTGGCAGGCAGCACCGCATCCATCAGCTGCGTAAATGCGCCGTATGCGCAGATGCGGCCGCAGTACAGCCGGCCCCACAGGACGGTAGTCACGGCCGTGAAGATCGCGAACGCATACCACGCCATGCTGTGCGAGAAGATCGGCAGGTTCCCGACCAGTACGCCGAAGATGTTGACGACCGAAATCAGCTGGCTCTTGTAGAACCCCATGTACGCGACGGAAACGACGAGCGTGACGTACTTGAGCGGAATGCTCTTGCGGAAGAAGCTGACCATTGCGAGCGCGGCAAACGCCGCGAACAGGGCAATGTCGAGCGCCTGCTCCTTCGCGAGCTGCGCCAGCGTCGGTTCCGCTTCGTCGACTTCCTCGAAGTCCCAGCCGTCGGCAGCGGCGCCCGCGTCCGTCGCGGCCGCGGCTTCGGTCGCGGGCTCTGCCTGCGCGAATGCACTGTCGCTGAACGCCAGCGTGCACAGCATCAACGTCAGGACCAGGGCGAGAGCCCCGCGCAGCGAGTCGGGCAGCGTCATGCCTATTTCTTTTCGGGCGGTGTGAGCAGCTGGCGCGCAATGCGGCGGGCGCTGTTGCGGACAGCACGGCTCGCAGACGTCACGCTGATGGTGGCACGCGAGATGGCATCGATGTCCTGGCCGACCTTGAACGGATCGCGGATGTTCTTGCCCTTGAACTGCGCGGCGAAGGCAGGCGTGTCCACCGAGAAGTCGCCGTAGGGTTCGCGATGCTCGGTGACCACGACGCCCTGGAGGATGCCCGTGGTATCCATGCCGACCAGCATCTTGATCGGGCCGTCGAAGGCGCGCTCCAGCGGTTCGAGTTCCGTGGTCCACCATGCGAGGCCAATCAGCTTGGCTTCCTGTCCCTTCGGTGCGGCCGCATACACCTTGTAATGCGGCGGGCTGCCCTCCTTGTTCGAGAAAGTCGCCGCGTCCGGGAAGATGACCTTCAGTTGCGACTTGACCACGGGGTCCATCGGCGGCTGTGCCTGGCCCATGGCAACGGGAATGCACAGGAAACCCAAGGCGGCGAGAAATACGGTGCGCAAGACGGAATACCCCTTCGTGAAGAGCGCGCATGATGACGGTCGCGCCGTTCGCCGGTCAACCGCCGCTGCGCCCGCTCTCTGGACAACGCAAAACATGCTTATAATCGCGCCATGAAAATCACAGCCCTGCCCCTTGTCGTCGCACTCGCCGCGTTCAGCATCAGCCGTTCGGAGGGCGCTGCGGCGCCGGCAACGGTGTACGAACGGCTTGCCGCTGCCACCAGCCTCGAGTGCCGGTTCACCACCGTGGCGGCCAGCAGCTGGGAGAACGGCGTCCCCAAGACCGAACTCCTTCCCAAGGAGCTCAAGCTCACGTTCGACAAGGTGAACGTGGACGAAGGCACCGCGGATGCCAACAGCCAGTTCGGCGACTTCTACGTGGCCGTCCGCTTCTCGAACGGGTACCTGCACCTCATGCAGATGTTCAGTTCCGGGCCGCTGTACACCACCACGGTCATGGCGCGGGAGACGACCGATGGACGCATGATGGCGATCCATACCCGCCACGAGTACACGCCCGCCACCGTCCCGGGCTTCACGTCCCGTCCCGAAACCTATTTTGGAGACTGTGCGATCGGCAATTAGGTTCCTCGTGACGCCGCTGGCCGTGCTCGTGGCCGGTCCGCGTCGGGTTCCATGACCGAGAGCTGACAGTCGATCGCGGGATCGTCTTGCCCGTGCGGCACCCCGGGTCGCGTCGCCCATCGTATCCAGGAAATGGTGGACAGGCTGACGCTCGCCACGAGCGTGCAAGCTCAAGTGTGCGCCGCAGCAATGCTGCGTTGCAGCGCAGTCCTCCGTCCCCCCGTTACGTAGAACCCCGTTTGCCCGAGCGGGAAACTCTTCCGGGTAGCACTTGACTCGCGACCGTTCCCGCCCGCACATTCACGGCTCGTCGTTTTTCCACTACAAGAACATTTGTCCGCAGCGGGGGATGTCATGCAGTCACGCCTGACCGGTCTTGTCGTACTCATGATGGCGTCGCTCGTTGCGCACGCCGATGCCGCTCCCCTGGCCGATGCTGCCGAACAGCAGAACTGGGCAGCCATCGCGGGCCTGCTCCAGCCTGGCGTGGACGTCAACGCCCCGCAGGCCGACGGCTCTACCGCGCTGCTGTGGGCCACGCACTTCGACAACGCTGCCACGGTTGCAGCCCTGCTTGATAAGGGCGCCAACGCCAACGCCAAGAACCGCTATGGCATCACGCCGCTGGCCGAAGCCGCGCAGAACGGCAATGCGGCCATCGTCGAGCGCCTGCTGGCCGCTGGCGCTGACGCCAATGCCGCACTCCCTGAGGGCGATACCCCGCTGATGATCGCCTCGCGCACCGGGAATGCGGCCGTCGTCAAGTTGCTGCTGGCCCGCGGTGCGGCGGTCGATGCGCGCGACGCCTGGCATGGCGAAACGGCACTGATGTGGGCAGCCGGCGAGAACAATGCCGAAGTCGTGAGCCTGCTCGTCAAGGCTGGCGCCGACTTGAACGCCAAGGCCATCGCGTTCGACTGGAAGGGCATCAAGCATGGCGGCGTGCAGTCCCAGTTGCCGGCAGGCGGCCTAACCCCGTTGCTGCAGGCCGCGCGCCAGAACTCCGTTGAAGCCGCTGCTGCGCTGCTTGCGGCGGGTGCGGATCCCAACCTCAAGGACCCGCAAGGCATCAGCCCGTTGCGCGTCGCGATCAGCAATGGCCACCTCGACCTCGCCAGGCACATGCTCGAAGCCGGCGCGGATCCGAACGAGGGCGGCCTCGTCGAGGCAGTGAAGTACCGCACCACGCCGATGATGCGCGCTGCGAACAATCGCGAGAACGCGATGACGACGCTCGACCTGATCAACCTGCTGTTTGCAAAAGGCGCCAAGGCCGATTCGCTGGCCTCTGTCGGCTTGCCGAAGAAGGACGCCTTTGAAGCGGGCAGCCCGGCCGGCGTCTCGCCGTCGGAGACTGCACTGTATCTGGCTGCCGGCGCCCAGGACACCGAACTGATGCGGCTGATGATCGCGAAGGGTGCGAACGTCAACCACGCGACCGACAAGGGCTGGACGCCGCTCATGGTGTCGGTGGGCAGGACCACCAAGCGTCCTGCAATGGCGGGTGCCACGTTGACCAACCTGAAGCCGGCCGCGAAGCGGATCGAAGCCGCGACGTTGCTGCTTGATCACGGCGCGAAGATCAATGCGGGCGACAAGACCGGCATCACCACGCTGCACGCGATGGCAGGGCAGGGCGAGGACGCGGTCGTCGAGTTCCTCGTCGGCCACGGCGCGAAGCTGGACCTCAGGGACAACAGCAACCGGATGGCGCTGGACGTCGCCCGGGCCATCCCCATCGTGCCGCCTGCAGGAACGGAACTGTCCACGGATCCGCGCGACGCGCCGCCGTTCCAGAAGAACACGGTCGAGCTGCTCGGCAAGCTCATGGCGAGCAACAACGTCAAGGAAGTACCTTACGTACGGCCCGCCGCACCGGGAGAGGCCAAGCCGGCAGCGAAGGTCGCTGGTAACGACGGCGCCGCTCCCAAGAAGCCCGTCACGGCCATCATTCTCCGGGATTAGCCGATGAGCAAGATGCAATTCAGGACCGCGTCGGCCGCACTGCTGCTCGCCGGCTGGACGATGGTTCCCGGTGCCCAGGCCGCGGAGAAGAACGAACGCTGGGACATGCTCGACAAGTACTGCGTGCGTTGCCACAACGACATCGAGTTCAAGGGCAAGACGTCATTCGAGGCGCTGAACCTCGACGACCTGCACTCCGATGCGAAGACCTGGGAAGGTATTGCCCGCAAGCTGCGCCTCGGCTCGATGCCGCCCCGAGATGTCGACCAGCCGGAACGTCAGCAGGTCATGAAGTTCGTGAATGCGCTCGAGACCGACCTCGACGTGGCCGCCAGGGCGAAGCCGAACACGGGAGCGCCGACGCTGCACCGGTTGAACCGCACCGAATACGCCAATGCCATCCGGGATGTGCTCGGCCTTGCGATCGACCCGGCCGGCCTGATTCCGCCCGACGATTCGTCCGGCGGTTTCGACAACATGGCGCAGGTCCTCACCATCACGCCCGCGCTGCTCGAGGGCTACTTGTCGGCGTCCGCCAAGGTGGCGGCGATGGCCATCGGCGACCCGGCGATCCGCCCGGTCTTCGCGACGTATCGCGCCAAGGCGGACCAGTCGCAGGATTCGGCGGTCGAGGGGGCTCCGCTTGGAACCATGGGCGGCCTCGTGATCGATCATTACTTCCCGCTGGACGGCGAGTACCTGTTCGAGCCGAAGCTGTATCGCGGCATCCTGGCGATGGTGCGGGGCCTCGAGACGCCGAACACGCTCGAGATCACCATCGACAAGCAGCGGATTCACGTGGCCAATTTCGGCGGCCACGAGGACAACGTGAAGTCGCATGCGAACGCCTACGCCACCGCAGACGAAGTGGATGGCCGCCTGTCCGTGCGCGTACCGGTCAAAGCCGGCCCCCACCGCATCACGGTCACGTTCCTGCGCAAGCCGCTCGTGCAGTCCGCCGAAGTGTGGCAGCAGTACCAGCGCACGCTCATCGACAGCAACGAGGACAAGGGCACCCCGCATCTCGACAAGGTGAACATCGTCGGTCCTTACAACGCGGCCGGTGCGGGCGCAACGCCGAGCAGGCAGAAGATCTTCACGTGCCGGCCGGAATCGGCAGCGAAGGAGCAGGCGTGCGCCACCGAGATCGTCTCGACGCTGTCGCGCCGTGCATGGCGTCGCCCGGTCGAGAAGGCCGAGGTGGCCGAACTCCTGTCGTTCTACAAGCTCGGTCGGGAGTCGGGCTCCTTCGACAACGGCATCGAGATCGCGATTCGCCGCATCATCTCCGGCCCGGAATTCCTGTTCCGCGCCGAGGCTGACCCGCCCGGGCTCAAGCCCGGAACGCCGTATCGGATCGGCGACCTCGAACTGGCGTCGCGGCTGTCGTTCTTCCTGTGGAGCACGGTGCCGGATGAGGAACTCGTCGCCATCGCCAGCAAGGGCAAGCTCAGGAACCCGAAGGTACTCAAGGCGCAGGTGCAGCGCATGCTGGCGGACCCGAAGTCCGGCACGCTGGTGACCAACTTCGCCTCGCAGTGGCTGACGCTGCGCAACCTGCAGAGCGTGGTGCCGGACCCCGCGCTGTTCCCGGACTTCGACAACAACCTCCGCGAAGGCTTCATCCAGGAGACGGAAATGCTCGTGGAGAGCGTCATCCGGGAGGACCGCAACGTCGTCGACCTCCTGAATGCCGACTACACCTTCGTCAACGAACGGCTGGCGCGGCACTACGGTATTCCGGGCGTCTACGGCACCCGCTTCCGCCGGGTTCCGATCACCGACGAGGCGCGCCGCGGCTTGTTGGGACAGGGGAGCTTCCTGACGCTGACGTCGGTGGCGACCCGGACCTCGGCCGTCCAGCGTGGCAAGTGGGTGCTCACGAACCTGCTGGCGAGCCCGCCGCCCGCCCCGCCCCCGAACGTGCCTGCACTTGAGGCGAGCGCAGGCGGCGAACCGAAGACGCTGCGCGAACAGCTGTCGGCGCATCGTGCCGATCCGGTGTGCTCCGCCTGCCACAAGGTCATGGACCCGATCGGTTTCTCGCTCGAGAACTACGACGCCGTTGGCCGGTGGCGTGACAAGGACAAGGGCCTCAAGATCGATGCCACCGACGTCGTGTTCGACGGCAGCGAAGTCGGCGGGGCTTCGGGCCTGCGCAATTTCCTGCTCGGCAAACAGGACATGTTCGTGCGGGCGTTGACCGAAAAGATGATGAGCTTCGCGCTCGGCCGGGAGGTCGATTACTACGACATGCCTGCCGTGCGGACCATCTTGCGCGACGCTGCGGCGCAGCAAAATCGGTTTTCTGCGATTGTGATGGGCATTGTCACCAGCGATGCGTTTATGATGCGCACAGTCGCAGCCCGACCCGACGGCGTCCTGACCACGTCAACCGGGCCCGAGACGAGCATAGGCCGTTAAGTTGGCCGACGACGATTCGATAAAGATAATGCGCTGACTGATTCGAGATCGATTGGCCTTGCAGGCGAGAGAGGATCCGCAGACATGTTTATCACCAAGAAGCACCTGGACCGGCGTACGTTCCTTCGCGGCGCGGCGGGAGTCGGTATTGCCCTGCCCCTGCTCGACGCGATGGTTCCCGCTGCAGTGGCCGAGTCGCTCACGGCAGCGAAGGCGCAGATGCGCGCCGCGTTCGTGTACACGCCGCACGGCGTGATCCTGGGCGAATGGGTGCCCAAGACCACCGGCAAGGACTACGCAATGACGTCGATCCTGTCGCCGCTCGAGCGGTACCGCGAGCGCATGACGATCTTCAGCAACCTCGCACTCAATCCCAAGAACACCGCCGGCTCGGGCCATGCGAGCGCCAGTGCCACGTGGCTGAGTTCCGCCGTTGCCAAGGACACGAAGGGCGCCGACGTGGAGTCCGGTGTCACGATCGACCAGATGATTGCCGCCAAGATCGGCCAGGACACGCCTTTCCCGTCGCTGGAACTCGGCATCGAGGACACGTCGAACATGGTCGGCGTCTGCGATGGCACCAGCAGTTGCGGGTATCTCAACACGATCTCATGGCGCACGCCGACCCAGCCGCTGCCGATGGAGATCAATCCGCGCGCAGTGTTCGAACGCATGTTCGGCGATGGCAGCTCGCCCCAGCAGCGCGCCGCGCGTGCGAAGGCCGACCGCAGCCTGCTCGATTCGGTGAATCGCTCGGCCGCGAAGTTGCAGCAGTCGCTTGGCGGTGCGGACCGCGCGCGCGTCAGCAGCTATCTCGAGAATGTCCGCGAAGTGGAACGCCGCATCGTGAACCTGGAGAAGCGCACGTCGGACGAGCGGCTCGACATCCCGGACGCGCCGGTCGAGATCCCGCAGCTCTATGAAGACCACGTCAACCTGATGTTCGAGCTGCAGCTGCTCGCGTTCCAGACCGACATGACCCGCGTGAGCACGTTCATGATGTCGCGCGAGCTGAACAACCGGACGTACCCGCAGATCGGTGTTCCCGACCAGCACCATGCGACGTCACACCACGGCAACAAGCCGGAAAAGGTGGCGCAGCACGCCAAGATCAACACGTACCACGTGGGGCTCTTTGCCGGGTTCCTCGACCGCCTGGCCAAGACGCAGGACGGCAACGGCAGCCTGCTCGACCACACCATGATCCTCTACGGGAGCGGCATGGGCGAAGGCAACGTGCACAGCCACGATCCGATCTCGAACCTGCTGGTCGGCGGTGCCATCGGCCGTCACCAGGGTGGCCAGCACGTCCAGGCGGCCCCGCGCACACCGATGGGCAACCTGCTGCTCACGATGCTGCACAAGGCCGAAATTGAGGCTCCGAGCATCGGTGACAGCACCGGGACCTTCTCGGTCTGACAGTCAGCGCATGACATCCCGCCTCCTCGACAAGGGGAGGCGGGATTTTTTTTTGGCTGTGTAGCCGTCAGCCTGTCGCGACGCGGTCGTAGAGGCGCTTCATCCGGACCGATGGCAGCCCGCCTCCGGATACCGTGGTAGTAATCTGCAGCCGCCGGTCCGGTGCGAAGCCGAACAGGTGCTCGATGCGCCGGCCGTCCGTAGCCCAGATCGAGACCACGAGCTGCGCCCCGGACCAGCCGACGCTCTGGTCGCCCAAGCCGTCCACGATCGACACGACGGACGCTTCGCCAAAGACATACCTGCGGGTGCCATCCACGCCCTTCGTGGTCAGTTCCCGTGCCGACTGCGTCAACGTGAGTTCGTCAGGCTGGGAGAGCAGCGCGATCAGTTCCTTTGTGCGGGGCGGCCCCACGAACTCGTCTCGCCGGCTGCGCACTCGAGCGCCGTCTTCGCCGGCCGACTCAGGCATGCGTCGACGCAGCGGCGGATCGAGTTCGTCCTTGACTGCGGCCAGCAGCGTGTCGAGTCGGTCGCTCTGGCTCGTGTTCAGTCGCCACTGGCCGGACAGGTCGATGCCTTGCGGTACCCGGGGACTCGAGGGCGCCACCGTGCAGCCTGTCAGCAGCAAACCGGCAACCATGGCCAGCGCCCCGGCCACGCGGAACCGGGCGCACCGCTGCCCGGACGCGCTGGAGAGGACGTCCGCTTGGCTCGCGTTCGAGGCCAGGTCTGTCTGTCGTCGGTCCATTGCGTCGCCACCCGTCATCGGTTGCCAAGAGACTGGCCACGGAGTCTAAGCCAATCCATGACGGATCGAAGCCCCGACGGGACGCGGCACGCACCAAGGAGGGGCCATGAGCGCACGAGCCATCGGGAACTGGCGTACGAGCGTGTGCAGGCATAGAGTGCTGCGACTGAATAGTCGCCGTTGCGGCTGGGAGAGGTTCATGCGTCCACGTTTGTCCACGCTGGTTTCATCCCTGGCTTGTCTGTGCCTGCTCCCGGTTGTCGGCCAATCCGCAGAGCCGGCGGCGCCGCTGCGGCAGCAGGTAGAGGTGCTGCAGGCCGGACAGATGCGGGTCGACAAAGTGAAGGAGGGGCTCTACGTGGTACGAGGCCCGTTCGTTCCGTGCACCACGCGCGGCTGCAGGCCCAACGGTCCGGACGACGGCCTCATCCATGAGCCCGGCGACGTCGCCATCCGCGCCACCCCGGAAGGACTCATCCTGATCGACGACAAGTATCCGGAGAACATCCTCGAGGTGCTCTCGCAGGTGCGCAGCGTGTCGTCGCTGCCCATCCGCTACCTGCTCAACACCCACCACCACGCGGACCACGTGAGCGGCAACGCCAATCTCCGCGCGCTCGGCATCGACATCATCGGCCATCGCAACATCCGCGAGAATTTCCTGAGGATCAAGCAGCCGGGCGAGCCCAACATCGTGTTTGCCGACGAGGGCGCGCTGTACCTGGGGGGCGTCGAGGTCAGGATGCTCCACTACGGCAACGGCCATACGAACGGCGACACCATCGTGTATTTCCCCGACCTGAAGACGGTGCACATGGGCGACCTCGTCATCGACGGCATGCCGGTCATCGACTACAGCGCCGGCGGCAGTGCGATCGCGTTCGTCAAGACGATCGACAAGCTGCTCGAACTCGATTTCGACACGGCGATTCCCGGGCATGGCCGAGTGATGACCAAGGCGGAGGTGCAGGCGTATCGGGCGCGCTTCCAGGAAATGAACAACCGCATGCGGGCGCTGGCAAAGAAGCGCTTTCCGCGCGAGCAGTTGCTGTCCCTCGACCAGGCGCGCATCCAGTTGAAGCTCGCGGACCTCGGCTGGGAGAACTCGGTCAGCACCATCGCCTTCATGAACAGCATCGGGCAGTACTACGACGAGATGGCTGCGGCGCCCTGAGCCGCTCCGGCGCCTAGCTTGCGAAGACCTCGCTGCCGCGGGCGAGGCGCACGCCGGCTTCGTGCAGGGTGCCTGCGAAGGCGTCATCGCCCAGCGCGGCGTATTCAGCCACGCGGGCCGGGCCTAGCGGGTCGGAGGAGGACGCTTCGCGCGCCACGTGAACCATGAGTGCGTCGAACCTGCGGGCCTGGGCCAGCCACCCCTTGACCGCAACCGCGTAGTCCGCGGTTTTCAGGTCGAAGCCGTAGACCCCCAGCAGCCGCCTGGAGCAACGAAAGCCGGCCTGCTCCGCTGCCCTTTCCAGTCCCCGTCCGCCGAGCAGGTCGATCACGCTCCCTTTGAAGCCGCTTCCCGGCGCGGGCCGGCTGAGACGGATCCAGGGGCGTGAGCGGCCATACCGTGCGTCGAGCTCGCGCAGCAGTGCCGAACGGATCTGCGGCAGCTGGTGGATGTGGCGATGACCATCCACGTAGTCGGGTGGCGTGCCGGTCGCTGCCTCGAAAGCGTCGAGTTGCCGCGCAATGCGTCGCGAGACCTCGCTGGCACGCAACAGCCGTGCACAACTGGCGACGACCAGCGTCGACCAGGGCATCACGGGATCAAACTCGGTGAAGTCGAGATGCAGCCCGACATCGATGCGCCCCCGCACCTCTCGAGTGAGGCTGCTCGCGGCCTGCTGCCATCTCGGACTCAATGTCAGGCACGACGTCGCCGTCAGGCGGCCGCGCATCGCAAGGTCCACGACGGCGGCATCGATGCCGGCATCCATGCCGTAATCGTCAGCGCTCAGGATCAGTGGAGTCATGTCTTGCAGCGGCATGGCGGGCGAAGACCCAGCCCCGGCTCAGCAGGAACGTGGACACGGACACCACGAGGAGCACGATGGCGAGCGCGATGTAGAGCGGCAGCGACGTCAGATTCAGCAGCGTCAGGAGGAGTGCCTGGTTGCCGACGAAGGCCATGCCCGAGACGGCGAAGAGCCGCGGCAGGGCGCGCTGGTGCGGCACTTCGGTGGCGGCAAAGCTCAATGCGCGGTGGCCGAAGTAGCTGACGGGAAACGCACACAGGAAGCCGATGAAGTTGGCGGGACCGGGACGCAGCGACGCGAACGTGTTGAGCCCGAGCGTCACGACGTAGTGGACCATGCCCGCCGCGCCGCCGATCGCGAGGAACCACCCGATGGAGTGGTCAGCCCTGCGCATGCTCTCGCGGCGTGGCTTGTGCCTGGTCATGGCTGTCGTCGGCGGCGGCACGGCGCCATTCCGCGACGACGTAGGTCGGGCGCCCCTTGACCTCGTCGTAGACGCGGGCGAGGTACTCGCCCAGGATGCCGATGAACAGCAGTTGCACGCCCGAGAAGAACATCATGCCCACGACCACGGTTGGCCAGCCGGGCACATCGGTGCCGTACAGCATGTGGTGGGCAAACTCGTAGGTTCCGTAGGCGAAGGCCAGCGTGGCCAGTGCCGCACCGACGACGCTGGCGGCGCGCAGCGGCAGGACCGAGAAGCTCGTGATGCCCTTCCACGCAAGCCCTGCAAGCTTCAGGCGGGAAAACTGGCTGTGTCCCCGCGTACGCGCGAGCGGCATGAAAGGAATGCCGATGCTTCGAAAGCCCACCCACGAGTACAGGCCCTTCATGAAGCGGTTGTGTTCCGGGAGCCGGCGGAGGGCCTCGACGACGGTGCGGTCCATCCAGCGGAAGTCACCGGCATCCGGCGGAATGTCGATCTCGCCGGCGCTGCGCATCAGCTTGTAGAAGAGCCGTGTGCCAATGCGCTTGTAGTGCGGTTCGGTCGCCCGGTCCGTGCGCACGGCATAGACCATTTCGTAGCCTTCTCGCCAGCGCTCGAGCATTTGCGGGATCAGCGAGACGGGATGCTGCCCGTCCGCGTCCATGCACAGAATGACGTCCCCGCTCGCATGATCGAGGCCTGCCGTGATTGCGGCCTCCTTGCCGAAGTTGCGCGACAGGCGCAAGACGCTCGCGTGACAGGACGGGTCGAGGCCGGCAACCGCGTCGCCCGTGCCGTCCGTGCTGCCGTCATCGATGACAATGACTTCCCATTCCAGGTCCAGGCTGGCGAGCGTATCGGCCACGCCATCGACGGTCGTGCCAATGCATTCCGCTTCGTTGCGTGCGGGGATGACCACGCTGACGCGCGGCCGTGCCGGGCGCGCTGCACGCACTCCCGGCGCCGGACCACCCGCAGGCCGCAGCGGCGGACTGGGTGCGCGAAATGCAATCTGGGTCGCCATGTCGGGTACTCACCGGCCTCGTCAATCTTCCGTCAACAGTTTCCGGTCAGGACTGCATGTGGGGTACCGCAGGGCAGGGCTGCCCCAACCCGGCACTTTTCCACCGGCCATGCTGACTGCATCAAGGCATTCGTCGCGCGAGCCACCCACAGTCGGAGTGCAGTCCGGGTCGTATTCTGGCATGTTCCGGGCCCTGGTACCGCATCGGGAGCAGTGCGGGCCGGACGGTGTCGTCTCCCGGCCGGAATCGCCCCGATCTGCGTGCGTCGGTGCCCCCGATTCTGCTAGCGTCGCGGCATGGAAGAGAACAACAACGGCGCTACAAGCGGCAATCTCTGGGCGGACTTCTGGTCTCACGACCACCCGATTTATGCCAATGCGCGCCACGCCACGGTCCACTACCGCCGTATCGCAGAAGACCTCAACGCGCTGCTCAAGGATCGCGTGAGGCCAACGGTGCTTGACTGGGGATGCGGAGATGCATTCGGGGCGCCCGCGATCGCACCGTCGTGTGGCGAGCTGCTGCTCTACGATGCGGTCGGCGCCGTACAGAAACGGATTGCGGCGCGATTCGCCGGAGAGAAGGGCATCCGGGTGCTTGACGACGAGGCGTGGCGGTCGCTGCCGGCCGGGAGCGTCGATGTCATCGTCATGAATTCAGTCGCGCAGTACCTGGGTCAGGCGGAACTCGGGGCGGTACTCGATGGCTTCAGGAAGCGGCTGCGCCAGGATGGCGTGGCGTACCTCGCTGACATCATCCCTCCCGATGCGGGCATGCTGCCGGATATTGCATCGCTCCTTGCGACCGGTGCCCGCCATGGCTTCTTCTTCGCCGCGTGCCTCGGATTGGCGCGGACCTGGTTCTCTCGGTACCGGCAGATCCGCACTCAGGCCGGGTTCTCGACTTACAGCGAGCGCGGAATCCGGGAGTTGGCAGGCAAGCATGGCTTCAGCGCCGAGCGCTTGCCTGCGAATGTCGGCTTCAACCAGCAGCGGATGGCGTTCCGGCTACGTCCCGCCTGAGCAGTTTTGCCAGCATCAGCACGGCGGTCAAGGCGGTCAGCCAGGCGAGCCGGCTGCCATAACGATCGGCAGGATTGGAGACCGCGCCGCAGATGAAGGCATTGCCGAGATAGGCAAGCAGGACCAGCGTCGCGATGGTGGCTGTGGCCTTTTCACGCCTTCGCAACGCCATTGCGACCACGCCGACCAGCAGCAACAGGCAGGCCAGCATCACCGGGACGTGCACCCAGTTGATCGCCGGGATCGGTGAATCCCAGATCTCGGGGTAGTTCTGCTGGTGTGCCCTGTTGAATGCGGCGTCGTCACCCGGATAGAACTCGCGGACCTGCTTGTCGATGAACCCTCCCATGGTGCGAAAGCCTTCGCCGGTGCGGATCACGACGAGCTGTTCCGCAGTGAGCCTCACGACACTGCCCAGGAATTCGAGCGGATAGCGCTTGATGATGATCTTGAGGTCCTCCGCCGACTTGGGCGGCACCTTCTCCCACCCGCCGGCCTTCCACAGGCTGCCGTTGTGCCACAGGAACTGGTTGGCCTCGTCAGGGAGGTCGTTGCGATACGGACAGAACACGGACTGGTATTCGCCCGGCTTGTCGCAGGTCTCGGCCAGGTACCGTTCGCCGAGGCCCTGTTCAAGCAGCACGGCGAACGTGAGCAGGGGGGTTGTACGCGGGGCGAGGAAGACCCGTCCCGTCACCATCCAGTTGGTGGCCAGCGACAGGATCAAGCCCAGCACCATGCCGGCCGCCACGCCGCCGACTCTCATGGGCACGAACGGCCAGCCCCGGCGGGCGAGCACCGACATCACCCAGATGCAGGCCAGGAGGCCCGCGACCATGGTCACATGCGTCGGGTGGGCCATGCAGGCTAGCCCAAGCAGCACGATGAAAGTCCACCTGCGCGCCGGTGTCAAGGCCTCGTCCCGCAGTGCCAGCATCAGGCAGAGCAGCACGGCGGGTGCCGTGAAGATGTCTGGCATGATCGTGCTGGCGACCCACGGCAGGCTCGTCAGCGTGAATGCAAACGCCAGCAGCGCAGCGAGGCGCCAGCCCCGCAGGTCCGGCGTAAGCAGGCGCCAGGACTCGAACAGTACATAGGCCGCGATGACCACCTGCAGGATCAACGTGGCCCAGAGGGTATGCGCGGCCCAACCCGCCAGCGCCAGGAATCCGTAGCCGGCCGTTCGGTAGATGGGGAGCTTCCACGTGAAGCCCATCGACACGTAGTCGACGGTGTCGAAATACAGGACCGGATAGCCGTTCCACAACGCAGGCAGCATCAGTGCCACCGACAGGGCGAGCACGATTCCCACCGAACGTGCCCAGCCGAATGCGTCCGGCGGCGTCGTGAACGCAGCGGGCGTCGGCAGGGGGGAGTTCGGATCGGGCTTCATCGGTTCCCGCGGTGCCTTGGATAGTGGAGATCGGCAAGCGTCTGTTCGCAGGGCGCCGGTGGCGCGCGCCGGCAGCACAGGGCGGGGCCGCAAACCGCCCGCATTATGAAGGAATCCGGACCCCGATGCTTGGAGCGCAGCCTCCCGTCGCGTCGGGCACACAGCCCGGATCCTGCTGCAATGCGGATCGCATCCACCTGCTTTGCACGAGGAGCGGATGCTACGCTTCCGGCTGGCACGCAGCACAAGGCAATCCAGCATGGCGGTGAACGAAGGGGCGACCCCTGCAGGCGAATCGTTGCAGGCGATCGATGCAGCACTGTCGGTGGCGCGCGCGCTCGTCGACCAGGCGACGGCAGGACTTGCCAGGCGGTGTGTACGGGATGGTCGCATCGACGCGGGATGCCTGGATGAGCGAGGTGTTGCGGCCTACGAGCTGGCCTTGGCCAGTGCCGAGTTGCTCGCCGCAGAAACGCTCGTCGATTATGCGCGCCGTTCGCCGGCCGACGCCCTCGGCCGGGCCCTGGCTGCGGTCGTGGCGGCCGACGCAGGGCTCTCCGTGCAAACGCGGCTGGGTCCGCTACGGACCGAATTCGGCCTGGACGACGAGGAGGCGGAGACGGCATTCGCGAATGCAGCCGTCCGCCAATGCATCGAGTCGGGCAGCGCACCCGGGTTCCGCGCCGCTGTCGGCAGCAGCATCCTGTCGGGGTCCGATGAGGTGGCGCCGGCGCCGCTCGACGAGGACCGTGCGCTCGCGCAGGAATCCTTTGCTCGCTTTGCCCGGGAGCAGGTGGCTCCGGTCGCCGAACACATCCATCGAGCTGATGCGGATGTGCCCGAGGCCCTGCTGCAGCCATTGCGCGAGATGGGATGCTTTGGCCTTTCGGTACCGCAGCGCTTCGGGGGATCCGCACCGGACGACCGTGATGACAACCTGACGATGGTGGTCATCACCGAGGCGCTGTCGCGCGCTTCGCTGGGCGCCGCCGGCAGCCTCATCACCCGACCCGAGATCATGACCCGCGCGCTGCTGAAGGCCGGGACACCCGCACAGCAGGCCGAGTGGTTGCCGAAGCTCGCCGCGGGCGACCCACTCTGCGCCATTGCCATTACCGAGCCCGACTACGGCTCCGACGTCGCGGCGTTGCAATGTCGCGCAACGCGTACCGCTGGCGGCTGGCTGATCGACGGAGCGAAGACCTGGTGCACGTTCGCCGGCAAGGCGGGCGTCCTGTTCGTCGTCGCGCGCACGGAAGCGGACAAGTCGCTTGGGTACAGGGGGCTCAGCGTATTCCTGGTCGAGAAGCCCGCGAGCGAAGGCCACGAGTTCGACGTCGAGCAGCCTGGCGGTGGCAGGTTGTCCGGCAAGGCCATTCCCACGATCGGCTACCGCGGCATGCACTCGTTCGACCTCTCATTCCGCAGCTATTTCGTGCCGGACGCCAACTTGCTCGGCGGTGCAGAAGGCCAGGGGCGGGGGTTCTATGCCGTCATGGCGGGCCTCACCGGCGGTCGCATCCAGACGGCCGCCCGCGCGTGCGGCGTCATGCAGGCTGCGCTGTCGAGCGCCGCACAGTATGCAAGGGACCGCAGGATCTTCGGCTCGCCGCTCGCCGCGTTGCCGCTGACGCAGGTGAAGATCGCCCGCATGGCCGCGTGGCTCGCCGCGTGCCGGCAGCTGGCCTATCGCGTCGCCGGCGAACTCGATGACGGTCGCGGACAGATGGAAGCGAGCCTCGTGAAACTGCTCGCCTGCCGCACGGCGGAGTGGCTGACTCGCGATGCCATGCAGATGCACGGCGGCATGGGCTACGCCGAAGAATCGGCGGTGAGCCGCTACTTCGTCGATGCGCGCGTCCTGTCGATCTTCGAGGGGGCCGAGGAAACGCTCGCGATCAAGGTGGTTGCGCGCGAACTGATGCAGCGCGCGCTTCAGGCCCGCTGAATGGCAGCCCGTGCATCGCGGGCTGCGAGCACTGCGTGCGCCCGGGCGACGACTGGCCGATCGATCATCTGCCCTGCGAGCAGGAACGCATCGCCGGCACGCTGGCTGGCTGCGGAAACGACCTGCTCGGCCCAGCTCACCTCGGCAGCTGTCGGCGCGAAAGCCGCATTGACGAGCGCCACCTGCGCCGGATGGATGCACAGCTTGCCGCCGAAGCCGAAGCGCCGCGACCGCTCGGCCTCGCGAATGATCACGTCGGGCTGGTCGATCACGGGCGTGACGCCGTCGATCGGCGCAGGCAGTCCGGCGAAGCGCGACTCGATGACGAGGCGGCTGCGCACGAAGTCGAGTTCGTGTTCGGTGCCCGGAATGCCGGCGTCAAGGCCGAAGTCGATCGACCCGAACGCGAGGCGCGACAGTCCCGGTGTCGCAGCGATGCCGCGCAGGGCGACGACCCCGGCAACGCTTTCAACCAGTGCGATCAGCGACTGCGTGGCGTGTAGCCTCGCGCGGACGGCAGCCAGTCCGGCGGCGTCGGCCTTGGGCAACACGATGCCCTGGGGCTGCGCCGCGATCACCATCGCAAGATCCTCGGCGAACCCGGGCGTGCCGACAGCATTGATTCGCACGAGCGCCTGCCCGCCCGCCTGCAGCCATTGCGCTATGGCAAGGCGTGCCGCAGGGCGCTCGGCCTCGGGGACGCCGTCTTCGAGGTCGGCAATGACGCAATCGGCGGCGCTGGCGGCCGCCTTCGGCAGGCGCTCTGCGCGATGGCCGGGGACGAACAGGAAGGACTGGGCGATGGGCATGGGCATCCGTTTAGTATGATCGACGTACGGCGCATTGCGCGAGTCGCGTCAGCATGTGGGGACGCAGGATCGAGGCAGGTGGGGGCAACGTGACGGGAATTCTGGCGGGCATGAGGGTGGTTGAGGGCTGCGCATTCGTTGCGGCGCCGTCGGGGGGCATGACGCTGGCGCAGCTCGGCGCCGAGGTGATCCGCTTCGACCCGCCCGGAGGAGGCCTCGATGCCAGGCGCTGGCCGGTCACCGCCAATGGCGCCAGCCTCTACTGGGCCGGCCTCAACAAGGGCAAGAAGTCCTTCGCCGTGGACATCACGCGGCCGGAAGGCCAGGAGCTGGTGTCTGCATTGATTACTGCGCCCGGCGACAACGCCGGGCTGTTCCTGACGAATTTCCCCGCGCGAGGCTGGCTCGGCTACAAGGCGCTGAAGCTCAGGCGCCCGGATCTCATCTATCTCGCGATTACCGGCGATCGCCACGGCGGCTCGCAGGTCGACTACACCGTGAACCCGCGCGTCGGGTTTCCCGCGCTCACCGGCACGCCGGGAGAAGACGCGCCGGTGAACCACGTGTTGCCTGCATGGGATCTCGTGACGGGGCAGATGGCAGCGGTGGGCTTGCTCGCCGCGGAGCGGCAGCGGCGCATCACGCACAAGGGCGAGTATGTACAGCTCAGCCTGCTCGACGTCGCGCTGGCCACGCTGGGGACACTCGGGTTCCTCGCCGATGCGGAGCTGCACGGCCAGGACCGGCCGCGCTACGGCAACGACGTGTATGGCGCTTTCGGCCGCGACTTTGCCACCCGCGACGGCCGGCGCGTGATGGTCGTCGGACTGACCCGCCGCCAGTGGGCGGGACTGCGCAGGGCCACCGGGCTCGCTGCAGCGTTCGATGCCGTCGGTCAGTCGCTCGGCCTGGACCTCGATGAAGAGGGCAATCGTTTTCGCGCTCGCGAGCAGTTGAATGCCGTGCTCGCACCCTGGATCGCGGCGCGCGACTTCGCGGAAGTCTGTCGCATCTTCAAGGAGCACGACGTGAGCTTCGGCCCCTACCAGACGGTCACCGAGCTGCTGCGCGATGACGCGGAGGCCTCCGTAGACAATCCGCTGTTCAAGCGGGTGATGCAGCCCGGCATTGGTGCCTACCGCATGCCCGGGTCGCCGCTGTACTTCTCGAATGCGAGCCACGAGGATCCGCGCCCCGCGCCGCGACTCGGCGAGCATACCGACGAGATCCTCGAGACGATGCTGGGCCTGGGCGGCAGCGAGATCGGCAGGCTGCACGACCAGGGCATCGTGGCGGGAGTGAAGCAGCCATGACGCCGCCGCCCACCGACATCGCGGGACCCTGGTTCGAGGACCTGTCGCGCGGCCAGGAGTACGACGCCCCCGCCGTGACGCTGACGGCCGGCCACGCCGTGCTGTACCAGGCGCTCTGCGGCGACCGCCTGCGCTTGCCGCTGGACCACGCGGCCAGCCGTCGCGTGACGCGCGTCGACGAGCCGCTGTTGCATCCGCTGCTGCCCATCAACGTGGTCATCGGGCAATCCACGTGGGCGTCGCAGCGCGTGAAGGGCAATCTCTTCTATCGCGGCCTCGTCCTGCAACGGCCGGTGCATGCCGGCGATACGCTCTCGACGCGGACGAAGATCGTCGCCCTGCGCCAGAACCAGCCCCGGCCGGAGCGCGCTGCCACCGGCATGGCCGTGCTCGAGGTTGAAACGCACAACCAGCGCGGCGATGCCGTGCTGAGGTTCTGGCGCTGTCCCATGCTGCCGTGTCGCGACCCGGCCGCAGAGACCGGGTGGAGCGACGATCTCGACAGCATCGGCACCCGACCGCAGGACGTTGCCGCGGGCGCTGCCGTGCCGTCGTGGTCGCTCGAAGGCCTCGGCGCGTCATGGTCAGGCGTCAAGGCCGCCGACATCGCGGCGGGACAGGCCTTCCGCATCGATTCCTGGGACACCGTGACCGCGGCTCCGGAATTTGCACGCGTGACACTCAACCTCGCGATGACCCATACCGACGCGCGCAGTTCGTATCTCGGCGAGCGGCTGGTCTATGGTGGCCACGTACTCGCCATCGCGTTTGCTCAAGTGACCCGCGCAATGCCCAACTTGCTGACGATGCTCGCGTGGGAGCGCTGCGATCACCTGGCGCCCGTGCTTGAAGGCGACCGCTTGCGGTCGGAGGTCACTGTCGTGGCGAAGAGCCCGGCCCGCTCCGGGACCATGCTCCAGCTCGTCGTTCGCACTTACGCTACTCGCGGCGCCGTCGACGCAGGTGCCGCGGAAATCCCGGTGCTCGACTGGGTGGTCTGGGTGCTGTCGCTGTAAGGACCCGGGCCCGGGTCGACGGTCCGGGCGCGGGTCCTCCGTCATGTCTTCAGGGTCGGGCCTGCAATTCGGCGGTCGCTGCACCTCGTGTGCGGTAAAGCGAGTACAGCACGCCCGCAGCCAGCAAGCCGACGGTCACCGACAGCGAAATCCAGGCTGGCGTCTTGCCGAGCACGTTCACCAGCAGGATCTCGCCGCCGATGAAGATCAGCACAGCGGCCAGCGCGTACTTGAGGTAGACGAAGCGCGCGATCATCGCGGCCAGCGCGAAGTACAGCGCCCGCAGGCCGAGGATGGCGAAGATGTTCGACGTGTACACGATGAACGGGTCCTGCGTGAGCGCGAAGATCGCCGGCACCGAGTCCACCGCGAAGATGAGGTCGACCACTTCGATCAGCACGAGCGCGAAGAACAGCGGCGTTGCCCACCACACGACGCGAGACGCCTTGCCGTTCGCGGCCGGCGTCGCGCCGTAGGCGTCGGCCGGGAGCTTCACCCAGAACCGGTTGCCGTGGATGTCGGGCGTCACGCGCACGCGCTTCTGCAGCCACTTGAGCACCGGGTTGCCGGCGAGATCGAACTCCTTGTCGATGAAGAGCAGCATCTTGATGCCGGTCGCCAGCAGGAACGCGCCGAAGACGTACAGCAACCACGAGAACTCGGCGATCAGCGCAGCGCCTAGGCCGATCATGATGGCGCGCAGCACGATGACGCCGAGGATGCCCCAGAAGAGCACGCGATACTGATACTGCGGCGGGATCGCGAAGAAGCCGAAGATCATGGCAATGACGAACACGTTGTCCATCGCCAGCGTCTTCTCGACCAGGAAACCCGTCAGGTACTGCATGCCGCTGGCAGGGCCCAGGTACCACCAGACCCAGGCGCCGAACAGCAGCCCCATGCCGATGTAGGCGCCGGACTGCAGCAGGCTTTCGCGCACCTTGATCTCATGGTCGTCCCGGTGCAGCAGCCCGAGATCGATCGCGAGCAGCAAGATCACGATGCCGATGAAACCCAGCCAAAGCCAGGCCGGCTTGCCGAGAAAATCCCCAGTAACGAATGCTGCAATCAGGTCCATGGCCCCTACGTCCGTTCCTCAGTCAGTGGTTGGCGTGACCGGCGCCTGCGCTCCGACATGGCAGCTGTCGCTGTCAGAGGGGCCCGAAGCGCAGGGTCCCGGTCACGTTGGTTGCCGAATCTCTAGTAGGCAGCAGCAGCTTCTGCGGTCGTGTACAGCCTGGGTCCCGTGCGGTGTTCGCGGTGCCGCCGCGTGATCGCCGACGTGCTGCGCATCGCCTTCGCGAAGGCATTGGCGATGGCGAGGTACAGGTCGGTGTCCACGCTGCTGGCCACGAGTTCGGCGCCATCGCGCCCGAGGTGCACATGGACCAGGCAGCCCTTGTCGGGGCCGCCGCGGGTGCCGTTGATGTCGAACAGCCGCACCGTGATGCCCGGCGACAGTTTCGGGAAGTGGCTGCGATAGTGCTCCGCATGCGCCTCCACCGCCGCCTTGAGGGCGGAGGAGAGGGTAAAGCCGCGGCTCTGGATGTCGGTCTTCATGCAATGGGCCTCCTGTGCGTTGACGGGGCCATTCTCACTTGCGCCAGTCATCGAAAAAAGCAGAATATTAGATACTCATCGACAGGAAAAAACTGATGAAAGACCGCGCCCTCCGCTTGAACCTCAAGCACCTCAGGTATTTCACGGAGGTCGCACGGCGCGGCTCCGTGGTGGCCGCGGCTCGCGCGTTGCACGTGGCGCCGCAGACCGTCAGCGCGCAGCTTCGCGAGCTGCAGGACTCCATTGGCCATCCGCTGTTCGAACGGGTCGGGCGGCGGCTGGTCTTGAACGGCGACGGCGAGGTGGCGCGCGACTATGCGATGGCGCTGTTCTCCCTGGCCGACGAGCTCGGCGCGGTGCTGGGCGGCAAGGCCCAGGCACGGCGGACGGTGCTCAGGATCGGCGTGCCCGACGACATCCCGAAGCTGCAGACGGCCGCGGTCGTCGAGCCCGTCGTGACCCGGCATCGAGAGCGGGTCGAACTCGTCTGCCACGAAGGTGCATTGAGCGAGATGCTCGGGCGCCTGGTGGCCCACGAGCTGGATGCCGTGCTGTCCGAGCTGCCTGTGCCCCCCGACCTCGCCCGTTCCCTGCAGGGACGCCTGCTCATGAAGTCAGGCACGAGCTTCCTGTGCACGGCCGCACTGGCGCGGAAACTCGGCAAGAACTTCCCTGCCTGCCTCGAAGGAGCGCCGTTCCTGGCCGGTGCAACGCGTTCCACTTACGGCAGCCACGTGGTCGACACCTGGCTTGCCCAGCGACAGCTGCATGTCACGGTCGTCGGCCGGTTCGACGACAGCGCCCTGCTCAAGTGCTTTGCGCAGCGGGGGCTGGGTGTCATCGCGGCACCCACCAGCATCGAGGGCGATATCCTCAGGCAGTACGGCCTCGTGCTGCTCGGGCGTGCGAACGACGCTACGCATACGCTCTTCATCATCCGGCCGCGGCGACAGCGCATCCATCCGCTCGTGCTTGAGATCGAGCAGGCGGCGCAGCACGCGTAGCGAGGTCCCTGTGCACACGTGCGAAGGTCGGTACAATCCGCGCCGTCCTTAGGTTGACTGCCACAGTCGAGTCCGCTTGATGTCGCGCTCCCGCGCTGCCCGTTCCCGCAAGTCCCGTGGTTCGCGTCGGCGCAAGCTGAAGCTGCCGGGACTCTGGCCGCGTGCGCAGACGCGCAAGCGGTGGTGGCGGCGGTTGCGGCGACTGCCTGCGGGAATGCAGGTGCTCGTCGGCGTGGTGCTCGCCTGTGCGGTCGCGCTGACGGTCAACGTCGCCTACCAGGTCGTTCGCAAGCCTACCGAACTGTTCTTTCCCGTCAGCGGGACGCTGTACAAGAGTCCGGCGGAGACATGGGAGGAGTACGCAACGATCTTCAGGCGGCACTCCACCGCGTCGATCTCGCCCGAGTTCCTGGCGGCCCTCGCGCAGACGGAGGGGTCCGGCAATCCGATCGTCAGGACGTACTGGCGTGTCCGGATGACCGACAAGCCATTCGACGTGTACCGGCCGGCGTCGAGCGCCGTCGGCATGTACCAGATCACCGATGGAACGTTCGCCGAGGCGAGGCGGTACTGCGTGCACAACCACGTGGTCGTCGAGGACGGTCCGTGGAACGATACGAAGTCCTGCTGGTTCAACTGGGCGTACTTCCGGGTTGTTCCGAGCCACGCCGTCGAACTCACGTCGGCGCACCTCGATCGCAGCGTGGCCAGCGCGCTCGCAAGGGCGGGGATCCGGTCGGCATCCCTGCAGCAGCGCCAGGACCTGGCAGCAGTGATTCACCTCTGCGGCGCCGGGGCAGGTGCCGTCCATGCGCGCCGGGGCCTGCGCTTTGCGCCGGGCCAGCGCTGCGGCGACCACGACCCCCGGGAGTACGTCGCACGGGTGAATCGCATGAAGCAGGTCTTTGCCGGACTGGCACGCAAGGACCGCTGAGCGCACGGCCCCCGCCGTCTGTGCCAGAATCCGGGCGGCAGAATTTAGGCAGCCTCGGGACAACAAGAATGCAACAGACAGTCACGGCAGGGGGCAGCGGCAATTCGCCCGCCCGCATCCTGTTCGCCAGCCTGATCGGCACTACGATCGAGTTCTTCGATTTCTACATCTACGCCACGGCCGCGGTGCTGGTATTCCCGAAGCTGTTCTTTCCGTCTGCCGACCCGACGTCCGCTACGCTGCAGTCGCTCGCCACGTTCGCGCTCGCGTTCTTCGCGCGGCCGGTGGGGTCCGCGGTGTTCGGGCATTTCGGCGACCGCGTCGGCCGCAAGGCCACGCTGGTTGCGGCACTGCTCACGATGGGCCTGTCCACGGTCCTGATCGGCTTGCTGCCCACCTACGCCACCATCGGGGTGGCCGCGCCGTTGCTGCTGGCTCTGTGCCGCTTCGGGCAGGGACTTGGGCTCGGCGGCGAATGGGGCGGCGCCGTGCTGCTCGCAACGGAAAACGCACCGCCCGGCAAGGGCGCGTGGTACGGCATGTTCCCGCAGCTGGGTGCGCCCATCGGTTTCCTGTGCTCTACCGGCGTGTTCCTCGTGCTGAGCGAATCGCTCAGCGATGCGGAGTTCTTTGCATGGGGCTGGCGCGTGCCGTTCCTCGCGAGCGCGCTGCTCGTCTTCTTCGGGCTGTATGTGCGGCTGCGGCTGGAGGAAACGCCGGCGTTCCGCAAGGCCGTGCAGAACAACGAGCGGGTCCGCATGCCGATGATGGCCGTGCTGCGCGAGTATCCGGGGACGCTGGTGCTCGGCACGTTCGCCGCCACCGCCACGTTCGTGGTGTTCTACCTGATGACGGTGTTCTCGCTGAACTGGGGCACGTCGGCACTCGGCTATTCCAGGTCCAGCTTCCTGGTCCTGCAGATGATCGGAGTCCTGTTCTTTGCGCTGACCATCCCCTTGTCGGCCGTGGCGGCCGATCGCATCGGTCGCAAGCCCATGCTCCTCGCATCGAGCGTCGCCGTCATCGGTTTCGGGCTGCTGTTCGAGCCGCTCTTCAGCTCGGGCAACGATGCCACGGTGCTCGCGTTCCTGTGCCTGGGGCTTGCCGTCATGGGGTTGACCTACGGACCACTTGGAACCGCCTTGTCGGAATTGTTTCCGACGGCGGTGCGTTACACCGGCGCGTCGCTCACGTTCAACCTGGCAGGCATCACGGGCGGCTCGCTCGCGCCCTACATCGCGAGCTGGCTGGCTGCACGGTATGGGCTTGCCAGTGTCGGCTACTACCTGAGCGCGGCGGGCTTGCTTACGCTGGTCGCACTGTTGTTGCTCAGGTTCCGTCCGCAACCAGGACGGCCATAGGGTCTCTCATGCGTATCCCGGTGCTGGTTGTGCTGCTGGTGATCGGCGCCGCTGCGCATGCGGCCGAGCGAACGGTCCCGCAGCGTACCCCGCCCGTGGCCGTCATCCTCAAGGGCGAGAAGCGTTTTGCGGACGTACGCGAGGCGACCGGGCAGCTGTTCGCGGGCACGAACGCCCTGCGAGTCAATGCAGGGCGAACAGCCCTCGCTCGCAGTCCGGAGCTGGCGGCCGCCGCCGGTTCGTTTGCCGGGTTCATGGCCAGGACCGACGAGTATGGCCACGAGGCCGACGGCAGCGATCCTGCAACGCGTGCCGCCCGGGCCGGGTACGACGCCTGCATCGTCGCAGAAAACATCGCCTACCAGTCTCTGTCGACAGGTTTCAGTACCGGCGAGCTGGTGCAGTCGTTGCTTGACGGCTGGATGGATTCGCCGGGACACCGCGCCAACCTCCTGGCGCCCGACATCACCGAGCTAGGGGTCGCGATCGCACGCAGCGCGCGCAGCGGCAAGTACTACGGCGTGCAGCTCTTCGGACGTCCGCGATCGCAGACCGTCGAGTTCACGGTCAGGAACAATGCCGACGCGTCGTTTGAGTATGAGCTCGATGGCGAGGTGCAGTCGTTGCCTGTGCGCACGACGTCAAGGCACCTGCTTTGCCGCCAGGCGACGCTCGCCTTCCGGTGGCCCGGAAGGCAGCCGGCAACCTCGCTCAAGGTCGAGACGGCGAAGGTCTATGAGATCGTGCGTGGAGCGGCAGGGGAGTTTCGCGTGAACATGCGAGACGCGCGCCCGTGACGCGAAGCCCTGATCCGCCGGCGGGCAGCCGCGCCGGCGAGGGGCCGTCGAGTCCCTTCAGGCCGTCGTGACGGGCGCGGCGGGCGTGCCGGCCGTGTCGTCCTTCTGTTCCGGCTTCTCGCTGCGCTTGCGCAGCTTCTCTTCCTTCTTGAGCCGCGTCTGCTGCTCGCGCTGCTTTTTCTGGTGCTTGTAGTTGGGCTTGGCCATGAATACCTGTATCCGGGAAGGGGGAGCCGGGCAAGCCGTCGCCGTTGCGGCGCGGCGGCTGCAGCGACCTAGGGGGTCGCTGCGCTTGTCGATTCGCGGGGTTCCGGGCCGGCGGCGGGCAGGGATCACGCGGATGCAGGATCACTATACCCGCCTCCCGGAGCCTTCGTGCCATTCGTTTTGGCCGTGCCCCGCCGGCCGCTGGCATACTTCATGTCCCGTGCGGCCCGCAGCAAGCCATCATGATCTGGTTCAAGCCCACCACCCTCGATGAACTCAGGCAGCGGACAGCGTCGCGGCCCGGCCTGTCGTCGCATCTCGGGATCGAGTTCACCGAGCTCGGACCGGACTTCCTTTCGGGCCGGATGCCCGTGGACGGCCGCACGCATCAGCCCTACGGACTGTTGCACGGCGGCGCCTCGTGCGTGCTCGCCGAGACCTTGGGCAGCGTTGCAGGCGGCCTCGTCGTCGATCGCGAGACGGCCCGCGTCGTCGGCCTCGAGATCAACGCCAACCACATCAAGGCGGTCAGCCGGGGTTTTGTCGTCGGCACGGCCCGGCCGCTGCATGTCGGCACGACCACGCAAGTGTGGGAGATCCGCATCGAAACCGAGGAGTCCCGCGCGCTGGTCTGCATCAGCCGCCTGACCCTTGCTGTCGTCCGCGCCAAGTAGTCCCCGACCATGTCCATCAAGACGCTGTTTCCGACGCTGGTCTATGTTGCACCGCTGCAGAAGGCGGCTGCGGCCGACCTCAATCGCCGCCTCGAGCGCGAGTGTATCCAGCTCGCGAGCGACGACGAGGCCGGCGTGAAGTGGTCGGCGCGGAATTATCCGGGCGGATTCACGTCCTACGGGTCGCAGTCGCGCATGCATACGGTGTCGCCCACGTTCGCGGCGCTCGAGGCGCGTCTCGACCGGCATGTCCGCGCGTATGCCGCACAACTCGATTTCGACCTCACGGGGCGCGAGCTGTCGATGACGGATTGCTGGGTCAACATCATGCCGCAGGGCGTCGTGCACAGCCTGCACCTGCATCCGCTCTCGACGATCAGCGGCACTTATTATGTCCGGACGCCGAAGGGTAGCGCCGGTCTCCGGCTCGAGGACCCGCGTCTTGATCGCTTCATGGGCGCCCCCCCGCGCAAGGCCGATGCCCGGGAACGCAGCCGCTCCTGGGTGACGATTCCCGCCGAGCGCGGCCAGGTGGTGCTGTTCGAGAGCTGGCTGCGCCACGAAGTGCCGCCGAACCCGGCACTGAGCGAACGCATCAGCATCAGCTTCAACTACAGCTGGTACTGACACACGGCGTTACTGCATAAGTTAACTCGCACCCCGTTACGTAATCGCGAAGGGCATAGTGGGATCGCCCCAAGCGGAGTACGGCGGATGACCCAGTCCCTGGCAGATCGGCGAAGTGGCGACGAACGGCGTCGCCGGACCCTGTTCGCGTACGTGTACGGCGGGCACCGTCCCCGCCGGCTGAATGGCCGCCGGGAAATCGACCTGATCTATCCCTTCATCGACTGGCATTCGCCGCGGGTCCTGGCGCTGGCGCTCGGCATCCTCGCGCTGTGCGTGGCCGACGGCGTGCTGACCGTCGTGCTGATCACGCACGGTGCCACCGAAGAGAACCCGTTCATGGCGCTGCTGGTGCCGCACAACCTGGGGCTGTTCGCTGCGGTCAAGCTCACGCTGACGGCGGCTAGCCTCTTCGTCATCGTCGCCTGCAGCCGCATGCGGCTGCTGCGGCGGATTCCGGGCGAGTCGATCATGTACGTCGTGCTGGCCGGCTATGCCTTCCTCATCACATACGAACTCGACCTGCTCAGGATGCTGCCCGACGTCTGGTAGGCCCGGCAGGGGGATGCAAAACCCGTTGCAGCGCCCTGCTGTTCCGACGCACGGACAGACTTTTCCACCACCCTGCTAGTGCGCGTCGCCTGACGCGACGCTCGCGCTTTCCTCAAGGCCCGCCTTGGCGAGCGAGGTTTTGACGAATCCGGACGAGCGCATCTCCGCCGCAAACCCGTCGAGTGCCGCCCGCTTCTGCGGTTCGCCCTTGCGGACGACGAATTCCTGCACGACCTCGAGGAAGCTGTCAGGCAGGGCCCGCAGCTCGGTGGAGTTCTTGTCGAGCTCCAGCGCCCGCTGGCGGTTCACGCCAAACGCGGTCACTTCGCCGTTCTTGAAGAGCGCTTCGAGGTCGGCCTGCGGCGGCTGGCGGTCGAAGACCCGGACACGCGCCTGCTTCATCTGGCTGCTGACGAAGAGCTCCTGCGTCTGGCCCTTCACCGCGCCGACGATGACGCCGGCGCGATCGACGTCGCCCGACTGCCTGAGCGGCGAACGTTCGGCGACGACGTAGGAGTTGTGCATGTTGGCGTACGGCCCCGCGAAATCGACTTCCGCTGCACGGGACGCCTCGTAGGCCAGGAAGCCGATGTCCGCCGAGCCATCGTTGAGGTGGCCGATCACGGCACGCGCATCGGGCGAGGGGAGGATCTGATAGGGCACGCCCAGCCTCCTGGCCAGCTCCTGCACCAGGTCCGCCACCGGTCCCGTCACGGCCCCGGTGGCGGGGTCGACCCTGCCTTGGACCGGATTGGCCCCGAGAAACGCTGCCCGCAGCGTGCCTGTCGGCGCCAGCGTGGCTTTCAGGGACGACAAGGCCGGTTCTGCCGCCAGCACGGGCGAACCGACGATCAGGGATGCAAACAACGCGATCAGCACGTTCCGCATGGGCATCGCTCCAGGGTTGTGTGAAGGCATTGTGCCCGGTTGTCGCGCCACGGAACAGCGATGCTCGCGACGCAGCCCGAGGGCCCCGCGCTGCTGCATCGCGGGGCCTGCATGCTTGCATGTATAGTGCGACGACATCCCGGAAAGCCCGGCGGTCGCGGGTCGAGTTCTGCACGGAGGACCCTATGCAGTGGTGGAGTTGGATCGTCGCCGGCGTGGTGCTCCTCGGGCTCGAGCTGCTCGTGATCGATGCGCAGTTCTTCCTGGTGTTCATCGGCCTTGCCGCCATCGTCGTCGGGATCGCGGCGCTTGCGGGCATGGGTGGGCCGGAGTGGGTGCAGTGGCTGCTGTTCGCCGTCCTTGCCCTGATCTTCACTTTCGGCTTTCGCAGCCGCATCTACGAAAAGATGCGCGGCAGCGCCCCGGGATTCGACGACGGACTGATTGGCCATGCCGTGGTCCTGCCTGACGGACTTCCGCCGGGCAGCGAAAGCCGCGTCGAGTTCCGCGGTACGACGTGGCGCGTGCAGAACGTGGGCAGCGAGACGATCGCCCCGGGCGCCAAGGCGCGGATCACCCACACTGACGGACTGCTCCTGCGCGTCGAGCGCATATAGGTCAGTCAGGGATTCCTCGAGCCTCCCCCAGCGACCGTTCTATTCACAGGGATCAACGAACATGGAATCACCGGTCATCGTCGCCATCATCCTCGCGATTGCGGTCATCGTGCTGCTTTCGAAGACGGCAGTGGTCGTGCCGCAGCAGAATGCCTATGTGATCGAGAAGCTGGGCAAGTACAGCCGGACCCTGCGTGCCGGGTTCTACATTCTCGTGCCGTTCTTCGAGCGCATCGCCTATCGCCACACGCTGAAGGAACAGGCAACCGACATCCCGGAGCAGGTGTGCATCACGCGCGACAACGTGCAGGTGGGCGTCGACGGCGTGCTGTACCTGCAGGTGCTGGATCCCGAGCGTGCGTCTTACGGCATCGCGAGCTACCTGTTCGCCATCCAGCAGCTGGCCCAGACCACGCTGCGCAGCGAGATCGGCAAGATCGACCTCGACCGCACGTTCGAGGCACGCGGCACGATCAACGCGAACGTCGTCAGCGAGCTCGACAAGGCGTCGGAGCCGTGGGGCGTGAAGGTGCTGCGCTACGAGATCAAGAACATCAACCCGCCGCGCGATGTGCTGGGCGCGATGGAAAAGCAGATGCGGGCCGAGCGCGAGAAGCGTGCCGTCGTGCTGACGTCGGAAGGCGTTCGCGATGCGCAGATCAACAATGCCGAAGGCGAAAAACAGCGGGTGATCAAGGAATCCGAGGCCAAGCGCCAACAGCAGATCAACGAGGCCGAAGGCGAGGCGAGCGCCATCCTCGCAGTCGCCAGTGCCACTGCCGAGGGCCTGCGGGTGGTCGCGGAATCGCTGCATCTCCAGGGCGGCCACGAAGCCATGCAGCTGCGGATTGCCGAACAGTACATCGCGCAGTTCGGGCAGATCGCCAAGCAGGGCAATACGCTGGTGGTGCCCGCGAACCTGACGGATCTCGCGTCGATGATTGCGCTGGCCACGAAGGTGACGCAGTCGCCGGGTGCTGCGGCGAAGTAGCGGACCCGTCCGGAGGCGGACCCGCCGGATGCTAGGCGTCGGTGAGTTGGCGCTCGCCGAGCGGTACGCAGTAGATGTCCACCGGGCCCGAGCGGCCCCGCAGCGTCAGCGGGGGCAGCGCCACTGCGCCCACGTCATAGCCGCGGTCGTCGAGCGCCCGCTTGACCGCCCCGGAGAAGAGGACTTCACCGGCGCGGGCGCGCTGGCTGAGCCTGGCGGCCACGTTCACGGTGTCGCCGATCATCGTGTAGCTCATGTACTGCGGCGACCCGACGTCCCCCGTCAGGACTTCACCGTTGTTGATACCGATGCCGAGGCCGACATGGATGTCGTGGCGGTCGCGCCACTGCCGTGCGAGGTCCCGGAAGCCGGCCAGCATTTCCGAGGCCGTGCGGACGGCGCGGGCGGGGCTGTCCTGCTGCTCCACGGGCACGCCGTAGCCGATCATCAGCGAGTCGCCCGACATGTTGAAGATGGTGCCGTCGTGCCGGAACGCGATTTCGGTCAGCATCGAGAAGTACTCGTTCAGCACGCGCAGCGTATCGCCGGGGCCGAGCCGCTGCGCCATGGACGTGAACCCCCTCATGTCCGCGAACATGACGGCGGCGCGCGTGCTCGTGCTGGGATGTGGCAGCGGCTCCGCGGCGTCCATCTCGAGCAGCATGCGGTCCGCGAGCTGCGGTGACAGGTAACGGCAGATCGTGGTGCGAATGCGGTCGCGCACGGAGCGCTCGCGATTCAGCACCGAGGTGGTGATGCGGCGCCGGATGCTGCCCTGTTCCATCAGCGCTTCCGCCACCGCCAGCAGGCTCCGCGGTCCAGCGTTGCGGGTGATTGCGTCGTCGGCCCCTGCGGCGATGGACGCCGTCGCTTCGGCGTCGGTGGTGCAAACGGCAAGGATCGGCACGAGCATCGTCGTGGAATCGGCCTTCAACGCCGCGACCACCGCGAGAGCGCCGGCGTTCTCGCCATCGACGATGAGCAGGTCCGTCCAGCCGACCCGTAGCAGGTCGCGCACTGCTGCGGCGGAATCGCAACCGATGGCCGACATGCCGAGCGTGCTCAGGCAGTCATGCGCGTAGGAACCGTTGGGGTCGGTGGGCGAAAGAATCAGGATACGGTGGGAGGCTGGAGTCTGTTCGCCTGGCAGCATGATCTTGTTTTAATTGCTTTCTGCGCGAACGAAAATGCTCCGACTGTTTAGCAGGATTCATTGCGCATATCCACAACGCTCGTCAATCAGCCCGGGGCGACGGGATTCCTCGGGTCCTCGTCGCCGCCGGTGCGCTTGGGCCAGGCCGGAGTGCGGTGGTTCAGTTCTCGAGCCGGAACGTGATCGGCAGCTGCTTCCACATGGCTACCGGCTTGCCGTCCTCGGTGCCCGGCTTGAACTTCCAGCGACGCGCTTCCGTCAGGGCCGAGGCGTCCAGGCGCGGGAACCCGCTTGTCTTGAGCAGCCGCACGTCGCCTACGGTTCCACTGGCGAGGACGTACACCGACAGCGTCACCGTGCCTTCGTTGCCCTGGCGCACATCCGGGGCGGGGTAGGCCGGCTCGCTCAGGCCGCGCTGCGCATCGACCTGTGGTTGCACCACGACGGGCTTCGCCAGCGCGTCAGGGACAGGCTGAGGCCGCATCGGCACCACAGGATCGACATGGATGGCACTGGTGCCTTCAACGAACTCACCGAGCAACGGAGGCGGGTCGGATGGCAGGGAGGGCGTGAACTGCGGCTGGTACTCCGGCCTGGGAGGCGGAGCAGGCAGGGGCTTGCTCGCCTCCTCGATGAAGCTCGCCTGGATCCGGGCCGGGACGAAGACAAGCACCGACCGTGACAGGCCCGTATTCAGCGACCAGAAGAAAGCCGCGTGCAGCAGCACGATCACGGCGAGCATCAGTCCGCGCGGCGAACGCAACGCATGGAAGGCCGGAAACGAATGGATCGTCGTAGCACTCATCGCACTCTCCTTTGCCTGCGGGGGAAGGACTCAAGGGAATGAACGTCGGCGAGGGGGGGATGGGGTTAAAGCAATGCGACCGGCGTACTTCGTACGCAAGGGGGCCTACCGGCAGGAGGGTCTGCCGACAGGAAGGCCTGACGGCAGGTCAGAGTCTGACTTGCTGATGAAATCAGCCGCTTGTCGACGGAGTACCCCCTTGCCGCAAGGCTACCCCTGCGCACAGAGGGCGCCGGTCGCTTCGGCTTGCACACCGTTCCGGCTACCCCTCCCGCAGGTGTACCATGGGTGAGTTCGCACACCATATTTCCGGGGAGTCCCTGACAATGAAGATGTTCCACGCGATCGCCGCGCTGGTCGGCACCGCACTGCTCGCACCCGTCGCCATGGCCGGTGCGCCGCCCCCTTCCAAGCTGGACACGACCAAGGTCGGTGACGGGCTCTATGTCATCCACAACGCGCTCGTGCCGGGCAACGTCACGGTCATGGTGACCAATGACGGCGTGCTCCTCGTCGACGACAAGTTCGAGTTTGACCTCGACAACCTGCTGGCCGAGGTGCGCAAGCTCACCAGCCAGCCGGTCAAGTACGTCATCAACACGCATTACCATGGCGACCATACGGGCGCCAACGCTCGCTTGCAGGCGATGGGCGTGCAGGTCGTTGCCTCCTCGAATGCCCGCGCCAAGATGGTGGAAGCGAAGCAGCCGGGCTGGCCGAGCATCACGGTCGAGAACCGAGGTACCGTGCACCTGGGCGGCAAGCGCGCCGAGATCTACTACTTCGGCCGGTCGCACACCGACGGCGACGTCGTGGTCTATTTCCCGGACCAGAAAGTCATTGCCATGGGCGACATGTTCACGTTCGGCGACGACGTCCCGCAGCTGGTCGATTATTCGGGCGGCGGCAGCGCACGCGCCTGGCCGACCACGCTCGACGGCGCGTTGATGCTGGACTTCAATGCGGTGGTACCGGGCCACGGACCGAACGCCACCAAGGCAGACCTGCGCAAGTTCCGCGACAGCACGGTGCTGATCCAGACGCGCGTCAAGCAGCTGCTGGCCGAGAAGAAGGGCCGCGCCGACATCGACGCGATGCTGCGCAAGGAATTCCATTGGGGCGACCTGCACAGCGGCCGCGGGCTTGACGGCCTGATTGCCGAAATGCAGTAAGTCGACGTCATGGACACAGGTTACGCCGTCCGGCGGCGAACCTGCTTCCACGGGCATGAGGAGGGGCGCGGTTCCGGCTGCGCCCTTTTTTTTGCCGTAGAGGTAGACGGATGCATTGCCCGAAGGCAGGTTCGGGTCCCGATCCGGCTTCCTGACTACCTAGGTAATATCCACGAGTCGGCCGGGTGCCGAATTGCCGTGCGGCGGGACTACACTGCGCGCCGGTGCAAACAACAAGGAGCTGCCCATGCGTGCGCTAGCCATATCCTCCGTCTTCGCTTCCGTGTTCGTGCTGGCCGGCTGCGGTCAGGGTGCTGCGCCCGAGCAGGCAGCAGCCCCGGCAGCACCGCCGGCGCCGGTGTCCACCGTCACGTCGCGCCAGATCATGCTCGGCCTCGTGATTCCCGCCGCCGACATCGTCTGGGGCGTCGCCAACGAAGCGCCGGCCGACGACGCGGCGTGGGAGAAGGTGGCCGCCACCGCCGCCATGATCGCGGAAGCGGGCCACCTGATGAGCACGGGTTCGCGGGTAGTGGACCAGGGAGACTGGCTCACGTACGTGAAGGCGATGACGGATGCAGCCACGGCGGCGGCGGCAGGCGCCACGGCCAAGAACGTCGACCAGACGAGCGAAGCAGGCAATGCGCTCTATGACTCCTGCGATACCTGCCACATGAAGTACATGCCGGCCCGCGCAACGGAGGCCAAGTAACTCCGGGCGACTAGTACCCGCTGCGCCGCGCGCGCGGCGGGACGCTTGTGTCAGGGACTGCGGGCCACGCCGTCCCTGCGCGAATCTGCCGCTCCCACCAGCTTTCCGTCCTTTCCGAGCAGGACGGCATGCAGGCCAGAGCCTTCGCCGCGACCATCGCGGAAAGTCTGGCCCAGCGCCTTCAGTCCTTCCGTCAGCTGCGGGTCCATGCGGGCACCTTCCGCGACCACAGGACCTCTCGCGACGACGTTGGGCAGGTCGACGGCTTGCTGCGGCGTCAGGCCCCAGTCGAGCGTGCCCACGATGGCCTTGGCGACGTAACTGATGATGGCGTTGCCGCCCGGCGAACCCACGGCATAACGGAAGCCGCCGTTCTCGAACACGATCGTCGGTGACATCGACGAGCGCGGTTTCTTGCCCGGTGCCACCGCATTCGCAATGGCCTGGCCCCGGTCGTCGACCGGCCGGAACGAAAAATCGGTGAGCTGGTTGTTCAGGAAGAAGCCGGCCGCCATGCGCTGCGAGCCGAACACGGATTCCACGGTGGTAGTCATCGACACGACGTTGCCGCTGCGATCGACGATCACGAAATGGCTCGTCCCCGTGTTGCCGCCGTTGCTGTCCGGCGGTTTGCGGACTGCGCCTGGCGGGTTGCCCGCCTCGACGGTGGCCATGGCGCGGTCCGGCGAGATGAGGGCGACGCGCGACTTGAGGTAGCCCGGGTCGAGCAGGCCGGCCACCGGTACCTGGACGAAGCGGTCGTCGGCCACGTACATGTCGCGATCGGCGTAGGCGAGGCGCTGGGCCTCGATGAAGTAGTGCCAGCCGCGCACGGTGTTCGGGCCGTTGCCCGCCATGTCGAGGTGCTCCAGCGTGCCCAGGATCGACAGCACCGCGATGCCGCCCGACGACGGCGGCCCCATGCCGCATACCACGTAGACGCGGTAGCCGCGGCACACGGGCTCGAGCCGGTTGGGCCGGTAATCCTTCAGGTCCTTGAGGCTCAGCGTCCCCGGGTTGGGCTGGCGCGTGGCGGCGGCGACGATGGCTGCGGCGATCGGGCCTTCGTAGAAGCCACGGGCGCCTTCCCTTGCGATCCGCCGCAGCGTGTCGGCATACGCCGTGTTACGCACGATCTGGCCTGCGGCGAGCGGCGTGCCAGCGGCCGTGGTGACATAGGCTTGGGCGTCGGGCGCGAGTTGCGTGAATGCCTGCGCCTGACGGATCACCGTCGCCATGCGCGGCGGCACCGCGAACCCCTTCTCCGCCATCGCGATGGCGGGTTCCCAGGCTCTCGCCCAAGGCAGCCTGCCATGCTCGCGATGGGCCATCTCCAGCATCGCGACGGCGCCCGGCACGCCGATCGACCGGCCGGTCTTCACGGCATCGGGAAACGGCAACGGCTTGCCGTCCGGGCCCAGGAACATGTCCGGTGTGGCTCTCATCGGCGCGACTTCCCGGCCGTCATAGGCAACCACGTCACCCGTCCGCGCGTCGTAGTGGAGCATGAACGCGCCCCCGCCGATGCCGGAGGACTGGGGTTCGACCAGCCCCAGCATGGCCTGGACGGCGATCGCGGCATCGACGGCGGTGCCGCCGGCCCGCAGGATCTCAAGACCAGCCTCGACCGCCATCGGGTTGGCCGCCGCGATCATCGCGCCTGCCTGCCAAGCGGTGACCGGCCTGGCTTCGATGACAGGAGCCTGAAAAGGGATGGTGGAAGCGGTGGGAGCCTGCGCGGCCGTGCAGCCGGCCAGGACGAACAGGCCGGCAGCGACTTGGGCGAGACGCGCAGGTCGTCCTTGGGAGGGCGAGATCCGGCTGCTCATCGTGCTAGGGAACCTTCAGGGCCGCTGTAGGCCACGATGGTAGCCCATCGAGGGTACCAACGGGGTGCGGGTCCTGCGCCGGGCGGGCGCGACAGCGGGAAGCGCTGCCACCAAAGAAAACGGGGGACCGGTTTCCCGATCCCCCGTCCAACGCAATCGATCGTGCGTCGGTAGCCTTACTCGGCTGCCTTCTTGACCGCGAAACCGGTCAGAGGATTGAACTCCTTGTTATCGGTCGTGCGGGTGGCCTTCATCCAGGCGCCGGCCGGACGGCCGTCGCGCATCGGATGGCCCGTGATCGTGATCGGCGTGCCCGGGGCGAAGTCGCTCTTGCGGATGCCGGCGCGCGTCAGCGAGCTCGGGCCTTCCGCTTCGAAGCCCCACGTCGTCACCTTGCCATCCTTGCCCTTCACGTCAACGAGCAGCCACGAATGCGGGTTCGTGTACTGGAACTCCTTGACCGTGCCGGACACGGTGACTTCCTTCTTTTCGTCGAACATGGCGCCCGAATGGTGGGCCACCGCCTGGGTGGCCACGGCCGCCAGCAGGGCGGTGGCGACCACGGTACCGATTGTCTTTGCTTGCATGGTGCTTACTCCTCGTAAAGCCTGATTCTGGATTGCGAATACTTAAGGGAGACTGAAGGCGGCCGCTTACTTGGCGCCCGTCTTCTTCACCGACTTGTCCGTACTCACCGCGGCGTCGTTCTCAAGGAAGCTGAAGTCCTTGAACTGGCTCGTGCCTTCTTCCGTGGTGATGATGTCGTTGTTGCTGTTCTCGCGGCAGTCCCAGTACCGCAGGCGCAGCAGGTGCTCCGAATTGTCGAGTTCCGTGTAGCTCTGGCGGGTGTACCAGGGCTTCGCGAGGTTGACGGGATCGAAGATCCAGACGTCAGCCTGCAGCGTGACACCGTCGATCTTGCGCCAACGCTCGACCAGAGTGACCTGATCGGAGTAATCGGGCTGGACGCCGCGCTGGTACTGGCCGGGCATCAGGTGCTTCGAGTGGGTCACGAGGATGTCCCCATCCCAGAAGCCGATGGTGTCGCCGTTCCAGGAGGCGTACGCATCCTCGTCAGCGGTGTGCGGACGGCCGTCGGTGTATACGCGGCGGACGTCGTTCACCATTTCGTTGATGAGCCAGGTCTGTTCCGGAGTCACGATGTACTCCTTAAGGAACGGCTCGGTGAACCAGCGGGGCGTGCCAGGAGGGCGGCAGTCGCTGATCGGGTCGTACTCGCCGCCCGTCTTGGCGATCAGGTCCTGCTTCCGCTTGACCACTTCAGCGCCCGCGGGGGTGAGCTGCGCGGTTTCCATCTCGGGGCCCCTCAGGTCCGGATCGAAGTGCAGGCCGCCCTTGGTACGGGTGTACACGCCCGACCAGTCGTAGGCGGGCAGGGACATCTGGGCCCAGGTCAGGGGCTTGCCGCCGCCTGCATCGGCCTTCAGCTTGTCGTACAAGGCATGCGAGGACTCGAACTGCTCGCCCAAGGCCTGCAGTTCGGCCTTCTTGGCGGCCCAGTCGTCGCCCTGGTTGGTCCAGGCCATGCCGGCCGGAGCCGGGGCCGTGGCGGCCGGTGCCTGCGCGGCCTGTTCGGCGCCACCGCAAGCGGCAAGCGTCGTTGCGATCACGGCAGCGAGTACCAGCGGTGCGCCGGTGCGGAATACTGATTTCATGTTCATTAAAAATCCCCCGGGGAATCGTTGCGGGCTGGCCCGACATGGGTCCATGGGCGCAATCGATACGCGACCTTAGCAGAACTTCGCAGTCGGGTTAAGCGCTTGCGGGGTCCAAGCGCCCCGAAAACCCTGCCCAATCGCCTGTGTTATGTACGTAGCGGCCGGCAAAAGTTCCCACCGGGCGCTTAAGGCGGCTTAAGGCCCGGGGGCTACTGCTTGCCGTAGTCGATGGTGCTGTCGTAGTAGCCCGAGAACGTCAGGGTGATGACGACCGGGAATTCGTTGTAGTTCTGCCAGAACCAGCCGTGCTCGCCGGCGAACGGGGCAACCAGCGATCCGTGGCTCTCGCTGCCCTCCTGGAGTTCCTCGTAGCGGACGAATGCGTTGCCGGGGGCATCCGGCTCGTGGCCGTGGAAATCGACATACACCTTGCCCTGGTCGACCTTCCACGAATACAGGATGACCTGGGCTTCCCGCATGACCGCCTTGAACTCGGTTTCCTGGCTGGGCTTGAGCTCGATGGTGACGGTTTCGGTCTTAGCGGCGGCGGGATGGGGCTGGAAAACCGCCGGGTTGGGCAACGGGATGGGCTGGCCGAAGTCCGGGATGGGGACTTCCTTGTAGGCGGCATTGCCGCCGATGACGTCCTTGACCTGCAGCGTCCTGGCCGGCGCCTGCAGGGCCGTCAGTCCGAGAGCACCGCCGATGCCCGTGGGGTCGATGCCGTATTCGGCCGGCAGCACGAAGGCGACGAGCACCACGGCCGCGCCCGCGACCGCCAGACCGACGCTCTTGACCAGGCGGCCGGAGGAGGGCGGGGCTGCTTCGAACGGGGAGACGGGATCGGACATGGAAGGATCCTCTGATTGGCCTGGTTGCGCTCGCGACGGCGAGCCATGATGTTGATCGCGATCGGGAATGATATTGTCACGACCGACCGCAGAAAACATTAACTGTTGCGCCCGGCCTGTTGCCGCATCGCAACCAACGGAAACCAGCATGCGCCAGTCCGCCTCGTCCCTGATTGCTGCCACCCTGCTGCTCCTCGTCGTGCCGGCTTGCTGGGCGCACGGTGTCGCCACCGGGGACGCCGCCTACCTGGAGCGACTGCAGGGCGTCGCATTCCTGCCGCTGATGTACCTCGGTGCCAAGCATATGGTCACCGGCTACGATCACCTGCTGTTCCTGGCCGGTGTCATTTTCTTCCTGTACCGCCTGAAGGACGTGGCGTTGTACGCGACGCTGTTCGCGATCGGGCACAGCACCACGCTGCTGATTGGCGTCCTTGCCGGCGTCCATGCCAATGCCTATATCGTCGATGCGATCATCGGCCTGTCCGTCGTGTACAAGGCCTTCGAGAACATCGGCGGCTTCAAGCGGCTCGGGATCAGCATCGATACCCGGGCGGCGGTACTGCTGTTCGGCTTCGCTCACGGCTTCGGCCTGTCGACGAAGCTGCAGGACCTGTCGCTGTCGGCGCAGGGCCTCGTGCCGAACATGATTGCGTTCAACATCGGGGTCGAACTCGGCCAGCTCGCGGCGCTGACCGTCATTCTCATCGCCTTTACTGCGTGGCGCCGCAGCGGCACGTTCAATCGCGGTGCCTATGCCGCCAACGTGCTGATCATGGCGGCCGGCTTCGCGCTGTTCGGATACCAGCTGACGGGCTATCTCGTCGCCTGAGAGGGCCCGTTCATGAGCGACAGGATTGCCTTCTACACGAACCCGATGTCGCGCGGTCGGGTGGCGCACTGGATGCTGGAGGAGGTGGGTGCGCCCTACGACCTCCATCTGGTCAACCTCGAGAAAGGGGAACAGAAGCAGCCCGCTTTCCTTGCAGTCAATCCGATGGGCAAGGTGCCTGCCATCGTCCATCGCGGGGTCGTCATCACCGAGACGTCCGCGATCTGCATGTACCTGGCCGACGCGTTCCCTGCGGCGAACCTCGCGCCGGCGATCAGCGATCCGGCTCGCGGCACTTACCTGCGCTGGTTCTTCTTTGCGGCCAGCTCGCTGGAATACGCGCTGATGGACAAGGCGTTCCCGCGCGCAGGCACGCCGCATGTCGGGCAGCTCGGCTACGGGACGTATGAGAGGGCGCTGGAGACGCTCGAGCTTGCGCTTCGCCCCGGCCCCTGGATTCTCGGCGACCGGTTCAGCGCAGCGGACGTCTATCTCGGCTCGCAGATGGGCTGGGCGCTGATGGTGAAGAACCTGGAGCCGCGGCCGCTGTTCGTCGAGTACGTGGCGCGATGCAACGAGCGTCCGGCCATGAAGCGCATGATCGAGCGCAACAACGAACTCGCGGCGCAGCTCAAAGCCGGCTGAAGGAACCTCCGCTCTGCTCGCTGCCGGCAGCAGCGGGGGCCTACCTCCTGAGGCCCGTAGCGGCCTTTTTCACTGACTCGTCGCTGCTTACGGCGGCATCGTTCTCGACGAAACTGAAGTCCGGGAACTGACTCGTTCCGTCGTCCCTCCTGATGATGGTGTTGTTGCTGTTCTCGCGACAGTCCCAGTAACGCAGGCGCAGCTGATGGTCGTCGTTCGCGAGCTTCGTGTAGCTCTGGCGGGTGTACCAGGGTTTCGCGAGATTGATGGGGTCGTACACCCAGACGTCGGCCTGTACCGTCGTGTCGTCCACCTTGCGCCACCGCTCGACCGTCGTGACCTGGCCTGAGTAGTCCGGCACGATGCCGCGCTGGTACGGGCCGGGGAGCAGGTGCTTCGTGTGGGTGGTCAGCGTACCGCCGTCCCAGAAGCCGATGGTGTCACCGTTCCAGGTGGCGTACGCGTCTTCGTCGGCGGTATGCGCGCGGCCGTCGGTGTAGACGCGGCGGCTGTCGTTGACCATTTCATTGACGAGCCAGGTCTGATGCGGCGTCACGATCCATTCCCTCAGGAAATGCACTGTGAACCAGCGAGGCGTGCCCGGCGGACGACAGTCGCTGATCGGGTCGTATTCGCCGCCCGTCTTCGCGATCTGTTCCCGCTTCTTGCTGACCGCCTGAGCGCCCGCCGGGGTGAGCTGCGCCGTCTCCGGGTCGGTGGCGCCCTTCAAGTCCGTATCGAAGTGCAGGGGGCCCTTGGTACGGGAGTAAATGCCCGACCAGTCATAGAGAGGATCGCCCATCTGGGCCCAGGTCAGCGGCTTGCCGCCGCCAGCGTCTGCCTGCAGCTTGTCGAACAGGGATTGCGAAGACTCAAACTGCTCACCCAAGGCCTGCAGTTCGGCCTTCCGGGCTGCCCAGTCGTCGCCCTGATTGACCCAGGCCATGCCTGTCGTCGCCGAGTTCGAGACCGCGGTGGGCACATGGACGCCTTCATCGGACCTGCCACAGCCTGCAAGCGTCGTGGCAATCACGGCAGCGGGAAGTAGCAGCGCTCCGATGCGGAGCATTGACCCGACATTCAATGGGCGATCTCCCACCGGGTCACTTCAACGTGACGTAGCTTTCGAGGCGCGCGACTTCCCTGGCGTCGACGTACTTGCCGATTTCCTTCCTGAACTGCTCGATGTTCCTGTACGGGCGGTACTCCTCGAACTCGCGTGCCATGCGCGTGGTCATGCCAGGAATCAGCATGATTTCGTCGCGGCTGGCCTTGTTGAGGTCGATCTGCAGGAACAGCTTGCCGTAGAGTTCCTTGCGCTGCGCTTCGTTCAATACCTTGGACACGGCCGCGTTGAACGCTGCCGTCGTTGCATACGGCCTGCCCGCCACGATGGCCTGGCTCACCGGGTCGGTGACGTTGGGCAGGGCCTTCAGGGCCGCCGGTTCGGCGGTGTTCGGATTGAGCAGGCTGCCCTGCGCGATGGCCACCTGGCTGATCGAGGCGCAGGCCAGCAACGTGGCGGCGAGGGCGGTATGCAATTTCATGGAGTTCTCCGCAGGAAGAAGTCGGTACCGTGACGATGGAATCGATCCTAGAGAGACAGGTTGCCCGCGGTCAACGAATCCCACACGATCTGGCAATTCTTCATCTATCTTGACGTTGGCCGCGTTGTACTCGCGCGGGCAGGGCGGCACTCTGCCATCGCTCGAGACGAGTACAGCGGAGACTTGACCATGACCGGACCCGGACCGTGCTGAGATCCCGTTACCTGCTCTGGATCCTGCTGGCCTTGCCGGCCGCCCTCATGCTGAACGGCTACTGGCGCGAGACGCTCGTGTATGGCGAGGTCGTGCACGCAAGCGGGGAAACGGCAGTGCGACTGCTGATCGTGACGATGGCGGCGACGCCGCTGTGCCTGATGTTTCCGGGTGCGCCACTGCCGCGCTGGTTGCTCGCGAATCGCCGCTATTTCGGCGTCGCGTCGTTTGCGTATGCCTTGCTGCACGCCGTGACTTACATCGAACGCAAGGGCGAGCTCGACGTGATCGTCGACGAGGCGAAGGAGGTCGGCATGGCAACGGGCTGGGTCGCCACGGCCCTGATGCTGCTGCTCGCCGTGACCAGCAACGACGCTTCCGTGCGACGCCTGCGAAGGGCGTGGAAAAGCCTGCACCGATGGGTCTATGCGGCAGCCGTGCTCACTTGCCTGCACTGGGTGCTCTCCGCGTTCGATCCGACGGGCGCCTATATCCATTTCGCCGTGCTCGCGCTGCTCGAGGGCTATCGGATATGGAAAGTCCGGTTCGCACCCGCGCGAGGCAACGCCTGATCGCGCATCACGCCAGCGCTTCGCGATCGAGGCTGGTCCTCACTTCCGCGGGCAATTTGAGCCGCGCCGCGAGCGCATCGAGGTAGGCGCGCTCCGCAGCGCTGTCCGGATCGATCGCGAGCCTCGATGCCAGGTACAGCTCGGCCGCCTGCTCCGGACTCGCGACCAGCGATGCAATCACGGCGGGTTCGGCCGGCTTCGCCAGCGCATCGAATACCATCGCCTTGTCTTCCGCATCCAGGCCGAGGCGTTCCACTTCGGCGAACAGGCGCTGCTGTTCGTTCGCATCCACTTCCCCGTCCGCCTTGGCCGCCGCGATCATGCCCCTGACCAGCACCAGCTCGAACGAGCTGCCATCGGCAGCGGGCTGCGCATGCGGCAGCAACGCAGGGGGCGTGCTTGCTGTCGCGAGGGAGGGCGGTGCCTGTGCGGGAGGGGCGCCGGGTGTCGCACCGGCACCCTGGCGATAGGCTTCCCATGCGCGGTAAGCGATGGCACCGAGGACTGCCGCGCCGCCATAGCCCGCAGCGCCGCCGGCCAGCTTGCGCACCTTGCGGCTGCCTAGCAGGAGCCCGATCAGTCCTCCCGTCACGGCGCCGGCACCGAACGCCTGCGTCCCCTTGGTCTGGTCCAGTCTGTCGCGGGCTTGCGAGGCAGCTCCTCGCCAGTCTCCCGCCACGCTGCCGCCCAGAACCTGCTCAAGCAATTGCTTCGGATCGATCATGGCCCACTCCTTTTGTGTGCCTATGTGACCGATGCGGGTCCGGTTTGTTCAAGGCGCCGCTGCAGGGCGGGACGCCGGGCGATGCTATACTCGCGGCGCCGTCGGCCCGGGGTGATCCCTCGAGGCCGGCGGGCGTTCTCGGGGCGGGGTGCAATTCCCCACCGGCGGTGATAGCGAGAGATCGCATAAGCCCGCGGGCGCTCCGAAAAGAGGACAGATCTATTTTCCAGTGCCGGGCGGGAAAATAGATCTGTCCCCTTGTTCGGAGGACAGCAGATCCGGTGCGAATCCGGAGCCGACGGTACAGTCCGGTTACGAGAGCGGTTCGACGGGTTTAATGGGGACAGATCTATTTTCCGGGGCTACCCGTCAGAAAATAGATCTGTCCCCATTAAACCCGTCGAGTCTGTGCGCCCCGGTCCGCGGTTCCATGTAGCCGTTCCAAGACCCGGGGAGTTCCATCGCAATGACTTCGTCTCGTTCCAAGGGCCGCGCCCAAGCGCGCGGACAGCGCATCGCCTTCATCCAGTCGGCGTGGCACCAGGACATCGTCGAGCAGGGTTTCAAGGGGTTTGTCGCGGAGTGGAAGGCGCTGGGTCACGAGCCTGCCTCCATTGACGCGTTCCTGGTCCCCGGTGCGTTCGAGATCCCGCTGCATGCGCAGATGCTGGCGAAAACCGGGCGCTACGACGCCATCGTGGCCGCGGGCTTCGTCGTGGACGGCGGCATCTACCGGCATGACTTCGTGGCCGATGCCGTGATCAAGGCGCTCATGCAGGTGCAGCTCGAGACCGAAGTGCCGGTGTTGTCAGTGGTGCTGACGCCGCATCAGTTCCACGCGCACGCCGAACATCAGCGTTTCTTCATGGAGCACTTCGTCGTCAAGGGCCGCGAGGCGGCGGGGGCCTGCCACGCCACGATCAGGTCGCTCGCGCAGCTGCGCAAGGCGACCGCCAGCGACGCCTGACGCTATTGCACGGCTCGCGCGCCGTCGATCCGGAAGCGCACGAAGGGCAGTTGCTCCTGGTTGATTCCGACGCCCGTGCCGGCCGTCGTGCGCTCGCCTGATGCAAGCGGGCCCCGAATGCGAACGGCATTGCCCTGTGTCGCGACAGTGCCGTTCGCGTCCACCATCACCGGCGTGACCTGGATGTCGCTCATGCCCACCGGCGAGCGGTTCTGCACGACGACGACCAGCTGGCCCTGTGCATCGATCTGGGCGGCGGCCGCCACATAGTTGCCGGGATTCTGGGGCAGGTCGATCTTCACGAACTCCGCAGCCGCCTGGTTGCCGATGGGGCTGTCGGATCCTGCGGCTGCCTTGTAGTACTCAAGCGCCTTCGGCAGGTTGCCCTTCTCGCGCTCGATCTGCCCGAGATAGAACGCGGCCGGCGCGGTCGGCAGCAACTGCGCGCTGCGTGCGAGCCACTCTTCGGCCTTCGCCCGGTTACCGAGCTGCATCTGCGCGACGCCGGCGCCGAGATACGAACCGAAGTAGCCCGGATTCAAGTCCATGGCGCGGGTGTAGTGCGTCGCCGCCTGTTGCGGTTGCTTCTCGGACAGGGCGACTTCACCCAGGAACTCATGGAAGCGGCCCTCGCGCGGCACGGCTGCGGACGCTTCGGTGGCGAGCCGCTTCGCCGTCGCGTAGTCCTTCTTGCGCGCCGCGGCCACGGCCTGCTCATGCTTGTCATAGGCCGGCTTCAGGTCGTTGAGGGGTTTCATGCGGGCGGCATAGCGTTCCGCGCCGACATCGCCGCCGCGGCCAAGCTCGGCTGCCGTCTGCTGGTTGCGGGTCACGCGTTCCATCGACGGCGGATGCGACGCGAACATGCCGTCCAGCCAGCCCTGCGAGCGGGCGCCCTGTTCCGACAGCCGCACGAACGTCTCCTGCAGCGTGACCGCGCCCCACGGATCGTAGCCGGCGAGTTTCATGTACTTCATGCCGTACAGATCGCTTTCGAGTTCCTGGTCGCGGCCGTACTTCATCTGGATCATCTGCGCGCCGACGCCCGCACCCTGGATCAGCAGGCCCGCGATGTTGGCGTCCGCACCGCCCACCGCCGCGCCGATCTGCGCCGCCGCCATGCCCGCCTGCAACAGCGTGCCGCGTTCCTGCGCCTTGGCGCCGTGGCGAGCGGCGGCGTGCACGATTTCGTGGCCGAGCACGGCCGCAAGCTCGGCCTCATTCTTGAGCTCCGTGAGCAGCCCGCGATTCACGGCGATCTTGCCGCCGGGCAGCGCCCACGCGTTCGGCACGGAGTTGTTGAGGACCACGAATTCATACGGCAGCTTCCGGTCCGACACGGCGGCCAGTTTCTGGCCGACTTCGTTGACGTACGTCGTGAGGTCCGGCACGACGCCGAAATCGCCACCCTCGCTCTGGCGCGTGGGGGCATAGTTCTGCGCGCCGATGGCGAGTTCCTGAGACTCGGAGACGAACTGCAGCTCCTTCTTGCCCGTCACGGGATTCACGCCACAGGCCGCCAGCAGGACGGCGATCGATCCGATCAGCAGCACGTGCAATGTCTTCATCGCCGGTTCCTTGGGAGTCACGAAGCAGCTGCGCCCCCGGGGGAGGCTATCGTCCGATTCTACTGCGGGACTGGCGTACCGTAACCGCGACCTGGCGGCGCGACGTAGTCGCCGAGTTCGCCGCTGGCCGCCAGCTCCCGGATGCGCACCACCGTGTCGATGTCCGACTGCTCGTAGGCCTGGCGACGCAGTTCGGCCACGAGCCTGTCCTCGGGCTGGCCGAAGTCGGCATCCGGGTACTCGTAGATGAAGCGCAGGAACAGCAGCTCGGGCGCCGGCTCCTCGATCGTGATCGACAGCGTCGACTGCGGCCACTGCTCGGTCGCGACGGCCGTGATCACGATATGGCTGCCCTCGACCAGCTGCACCTGGTCCCTGACCCGGAATGTGCCGAAGTCCAGCGTGCGGTTCAGCGTCGTGACATCGGCAGCGCGGTGTTCCGAGTCCACGGTCGAGCCCTCGAGGCCACGTGCGAAGCCGGCAGGCGAGCGGCCGCGGTGGACGAGGCCAAGCCACAACTGCTGCCGCGACAGGAAGTCCACCAGCGCGAGTCGCGGGTCGTTGATCTGGATGAGGTGCTCGAAATGCATGGGCAGAACGGGGGGCGGTCCCTTTTTCCGCATGATGGGCAAAAAAAGCGGATCTGTCCCCGGTTTTGCGCCGGCCCCGGTCGATCCTCCGCACTTCCCCGGCGTTCCTCTGCGCGCGTCTGCAAGGTATAAGAGACGTCCGGTCCCCGGCACGCAAAGGCCCCTCCATGTCCATTCGCAGTCTCGTCACCGCGTCGATCGTGCTCGCCACACTGGGCGTCTCCGGGCCGGCCACCGCAGCCAGCCCGTCCGTGGTGTCGCGCCAGATGCACGAACGCCTGATCGTGCTCGATACGCATCTCGATACGCCGGCGCTGCTGGCGCGTCCGGGCTGGGACATCATGGAGGAGCACAGTTTCGAAGCGGATCGCTCGCAGGTCGACTTTCCGCGCATGGTGGACGGCGGCCTCGACGGCGGCTTCTGGGCGCTGTTCACGCCGCAAGGGCCGCGCACGCAGGAAGGGTATGCCGCCGCACGCGAGCGGGCACTGCAGATCGCGCAGCGTATTCGCGACATGGTCGAGAAGAATGCCCGCCAGTTCGAGCTCGCGACCACGGCCGCCGATGCGGAGCGCATCGCCGGCAGCCGCAAGCGCATCGTCTACCAGAGCATGGAAAATGCCTATCCGCTGGGGAAGGACGTTGCGCAGCTCAGGACGTTCTACGACCTGGGCGTCCGCATGGTCGGCCTCGTGCATTTTGCGAACAACGACTTCGCCGACTCGGCGACGGATCCGAAGGGACCCGAGTGGCGCGGCCTGAGCCCGCTCGGCAAGGACCTCGTCAGGGAAGCCAACCGGCTGGGTGTGATCCTTGACGCGTCGCACGCGTCGGACGACGTGCTCAAGCAGCTGATAGCGCTGTCGAAGACGCCCGTGATCCTGTCGCACTCGGGGTCCCGTCTCGTGCATAACCATCCGCGCAACATCGACGATGAGGTGATGAAGAAACTCGCGGAAGCCGGCGGCCTCATCCAGATCAATTCGCTGAGCGATTACATGATCGACGTACCTCCCAATCCCGAGCGGGATGAGGCGCTGCGGGGATTGCGCGCCCGATTCGGCGCAACGATGACGCAAGAGCAGGCGATCGAGTCGGCGGCTGCCCGACGCGAGATCGATACCCGTTATCCGGTGCCTACGGCCACGGTCGACGATTTCATGCGCCACTTGCTGCATGCGTTGTACATCGTCGGCCCCGACCACGTCGGCATCGGCGCTGACTGGGACGGGGGCGGCGGGGTGACTGGCATGTGGGAGGTGTCGGCGCTGCCGCAGGTGACCACGCGCCTGCTGGCGGCCGGCTACACGGAAGCCGACCTCAGGAAGATCTGGGGCGGCAACGTGCTGCGGGTGCTGCAGGCCGCCGAGGACTATGCGCGGAAGCAGGCCCGGTAGGGGTGCCGAACCGGCATGTCGTCATGAAGAATCGGTCTGTACCCGGGGGTTTATTTTCGCGCCGCCAGTAGCACACTGACCCGGACCACAGTCTGCATCTATCCGTAGCAGGAGGTCCCCATGACCCAAGCCATTGCCCCCGCCACGCTGACCAGCGCGACCTTCGCCCAGCAGGTGCTGGAGGCCGACAAACCCGTTGCCGTCGATTTCTGGGCCCCCTGGTGCGGCCCCTGCCGCGCCGTGGCGCCCCTGCTCGATGAGCTGGCCGTCGACTACGCCGGCAAAGTGACCGTCGCCAAGCTGAACGTCGACGACCATCCCGAACTCGCGGCCCGCTATGGGGTGCGCTCCATCCCGACGGTGATGGTCTTTGCGAAGGGCCAGGTGGCGGCGACGCTCATTGGTGCCCGTGGCCGTCAGGACTACCAGAAGGCCTTCGACGCCGCGTCGCACTAGGCTCGGCAAGCCGGACGGCGGGCCCGACCACCAGGGCGCCGCCGTCCGCGCACATTGGAAGTCCCCGCAGCGTGGCCTATGATGCTGCCCTACGTATTTCTACGGAACGGAACGGGGCGGCGTCGCTGCGCGGTCCCGTCAACCGGGTTCAGGCCCAACGGCACAGCGGTCTCGATTCCACAACACAAGACTCAAGCAGGGGAACACATGCGTATTGCTTCACTGGTAGCGGCCGGACTCATCACTGCCTTCGCACTGCCCGCGATGGCGCAGGCGCAGGCCCCGGCAGCCCGCGTCGCCGGCGCCGTCGAGAAGGTCGACGGCAACAAGGTCACGGTCAAGGGCGAGCAGGGCCCCGTCACGTTCGACATCCGCCCGGAGTCCGCGATCATGGTGCGCGAGCCGGCCAAGCTCAGCGACATCAAGTCCAACACGTTCCTCGGCACCACCGCCGTCGAGAAGGACGGCAAGATGGTCGCCACCGAGATCCACATCTTCCCCGAGTCCATGCGCGGCGCCGGCGAAGGCCACCGTCCGATGCAGGCCCCGGCCACGACGATGACCAACGGCAACGTCACGGCGACGATGACCAACGGCGCCGTCTCGTCGATCGCGAACGGCGGCATCATGAAGGTGGCGTACAAGGGCGGCGAGAAGGAAGTGACCGTCCCCGCCAACGTCGAGATCACGATCATCAAGCCGCTCGACATCTCGGCATTGAAGCCCGGCACGAAGCTCACCGCGAACCTGCGCCAGAATGCGGACGGCAGCATCACCGGCATGATCGTCACGCTGGTCAAGTAAGTTCACGGTCGGCCAGGAAGCGAATCCGCTTCCAGGCTGCACCGGCCTGGAGGTCCCATGAAACGTGCCTTGCTGGCTGCCTTCGTTTTCACCGCGAGCCTTCCTGCCAGCTTCGCGCATCACTCCATCACGGCGATGTACGCCGAGGAGAGCCGCATCACGCTCGAAGGCGAGGTGACGCAGCTCGAGTACCGCAATCCCCACCCGGTGATCCATCTCGCCGTCGTTGGCAAGGACGGGGTCAAGTCGGAATGGCTGCTCGAGTGGAGCAGCAAGACCCGCCTCGATTCCTGCGGCTACACGGCCACCGTCCTCAAGCCCGGTGATCGTCTGGTCGTCACCGGCGGTCCTGCGCGGGATGGTTCCAGGGGCATGTTCGTCGGTCGCCTGCAACGGCCTGCCGACGGCTTCGAATACGTCTCCGGCCGGTTCACGGCCAATCGCTGATTGCAGCCGCCGGCGCTGCCCGGGGGCCGAGAATCAGGGCGGAGCCGGGCCTCTCCTGAAGGGCTGCGGCCTGTACAATGGCGCCCCGTCCCGTGGATCTCCCCGATGAGCGCGCAGCTACCTCTCGAAATTCCCCCGCCGCCCGCCCCCCTCGAGCTCGACGCACCGGCCCGGCTGCGGGAGATTCCGTACAACTACACGTCGTTCGCCGATCGCGAGATCGTGATCCGGCTGCTCGGGGCGCCCGCGTGGAAGATCCTCAATGAGCTGCGCGGCGAGCGTCGCACGGGTCGCTCGGCGCGCATGCTGTACGAAGTGCTGGGCGACATCTGGGTGGTCCGCCGCAATCCGTATCTCGAAGACGACCTGCTCGACAACCCCGACCGTCGCACGCTGCTCGTCGAGGCGCTCCAGCATCGATTGAACGAGATCGATCGTCGTCGTGACGCGTCGGATCGTGATCGCGATGCGAAGGTCGCCGAACTGCTCGTCCAGGCCCGCAAGGCCCTCGAGGAGTTTGCCGCCGAGTTCGACAAGGTCGCCGAGTTGCGTGCCCGGGCACGCAAGCTGCTCGAACGCCATACGCGCGCCGACAATATCCGCTTCGATGCGTTTGCGCGCGTCTCGCATGTCACGGACGCCACTGACTGGCGTGTCGAATATCCGTTCGTCGTGCTGATGCCCGATACCGAAGTCGAGATCCCGAGCCTCGTCAGTGCGTGCGTCGAGCTTGCGCTCACGATCATCCCGCGCGGCGGTGGCACGGGCTACACCGGCGGCGCGATCCCGCTGACGGCGCGGGCCGCAGTCATCAACACCGAGAAGCTCGAAGCGCTGAGTGAGGTTGAACAGACGCCATTGCCCGGCGTGAGCGGCACCGTGCCGACGGTTTTCTCGGAAGCGGGCGTCGTGACGAGACGCGTCGCGAATGCCGCGGAGCGTGCCGGCTTCGTGTTCGCCGTCGATCCGACATCGGCCGACGCCTCCTGCATCGGCGGCAATGTCGCGATGAATGCGGGCGGCAAGAAGGCCGTGTTGTGGGGCACCGCCGTCGACAACCTCGCGTGGTGGCGCATGGTCGACCCGGAGGGCAACTGGCTGGAAGTCGCACGGCTCGAACACAACCGCGGCAAGATCCACGATGTGGACTTGGCGCGCTTCGAGCTCACGTGGAAGGACGGCAAGCAGCCTCCCGACAAGGCGCGCGTGCTGAGTACCGGGCAACTCGCGATCCCGGGTGCCCGCTTCCGCAAGGCCGGCCTCGGCAAGGACGTCACTGACAAGTTCCTGGGGGGCTTGCCCGGCGTGCAGAAGGAAGGCTGCGACGGCCTGATCACGGCGGCGCGCTGGATCGTGCACAAGATGCCGAAGCACACGCGCACCGTGTGCCTCGAGTTCTTCGGCCAGGCTCGCGACGCCATCCCGTCCATCGTCGAGATCAAGAACTACCTGGAGCGTGACGGTCGCGGTAAGGGCGTGCTGCTTGCCGGCCTTGAGCATCTGGACGAGCGTTACCTGCGGGCCGTCGGCTACACCACCAAGTCGAATCGCGGTCGCCTGCCGAAGATGGTCCTGATTGGAGACATCGTCGGCGACGACGACAATGCCGTCGCACACGCGACGTCCGAAGTGGTGCGCATGGCCAATGCGCGCACGGGCGAGGGTTTCGTGGCCGTCACGCCCGAAGCCCGCAAGAAGTTCTGGCTCGACCGCTCGCGCACGGCTGCCATCGCGAAGCACACGAACGCCTTCAAGATCAACGAGGACGTCGTGATTCCGCTCGATCGCATGGGCGAGTACACCGACGCCATCGAGCACATCAACATCGAGCTGTCGATCGCGAACAAGCTTGAGTTGCTCGATCACCTGGAGCAGTACCTGTCCGGCCCCTTGCTGCTCGCGAAGACGGACGATCCCGAGATGGAGCGCCTGCCGCCCGATGAGATCCTGGGCGAACGTCCGCTGCAGGCCCGGGACCTGATCTCCGAGGTGCGCAAGCGCTGGTCGTTCCTGCTCGGCTTCATGGACGCGCCGCTGGCGAGCGTCCTGGGCGACCTCAAGGGGCTGGGTCTCGAAGAGGTGTTGCCCTCGCTGTCCGAACGCGCGGCGGCCCATCCGGACATCAAGCTGTTCGATGCGCTGCAAGACCGGACGATCCGTGTGTCGTGGAAGCTCGAGGTCCGCAATCCGCTCAGGCGGCTGTTCCTGGGCGGCGCGTTCGCGCCGGTGCTGGCCGACTGCGAGGCGATCCAGAAGCGCATCCTGAAGGGCAGGGTGTTCGTCGCGCTCCACATGCACGCCGGCGACGGCAACGTGCACACGAACATTCCTGTGAACTCCGACAACTACCAGATGTTGCAGACCGCGAATGCCGCCGTCGCGCGCATCATGCAGGTGGCGCGGCAGCTGAACGGCGTGATCTCCGGAGAGCACGGCATCGGCATCACGAAGCTCGAGTATCTGACGGATGCCGAGATCGCCGAATTCCGCTCCTATAAGCACCGTGTCGACCCGGAAGGCCGGTTCAATCGCGGCAAGCTGTTGCCCGGCGGCGATCTGCGCGATGCGTACACGCCGAGCTTCAACCTGCTCGGCCACGAATCGCTGATCATGCAGCAGTCGGACATCAACTCGATCTCCGACGCGATCAAGGACTGCCTGCGGTGCGGCAAGTGCAAGCCGGTGTGTGCGACGCATGTGCCGCGCGCGAACCTGCTCTACAGCCCGCGCAACAAGATCCTGGCGACGTCGCTGCTGGTCGAGGCGTTCCTGTACGAAGAGCAGACGCGCCGCGGCGTCTCGCTACAGCACTGGGACGAGTTCTCGGATGTCGCGGACCATTGCACGGTCTGCCACAAGTGCGAGACGCCGTGCCCCGTCGACATCGACTTCGGCAATGTCTCGATGGACATGCGTGACCTGCTCAGGCGCATGGGCAAGAAGCGCTTCAACGCGGGCTCGGCGGCGTCGATGTTCTTCCTCAATGCCACGAACCCAGAAACGATCAAGTTCACCCGCAAGATCATGATCGAGTGGGGTTACAAGGCCCAGCGCGTGGCGAACGTCGTGCTCGGCAGTGTGGCCAAGGCCCAAACGCAGCATCCACCGGCGACAACGGGTGGCCGGCCGCCCATGCGCGAGCAGGTGGTGCACTTCATCAACAAGAAGATGCCGGGCGGATTGCCGAAGAAGACCGCGCGCGCCCTGCTCGATATCGAGGACAAGCGCTACGTGCCGATCATCCGTGATCCGCAGCGCACGTCGGGCGAGACCGAGGCCGTGTTCTATTTTCCGGGCTGCGGCTCGGAGCGGCTGTTCTCGCAGGTGGGCCTCGCGACGCAGGCCATGCTGTGGCACGCGGGCGTGCAGACGGTATTGCCCCCGGGATACCTCTGCTGCGGCTATCCGCAGCGTGGCTCGGGACAGTACGACAAGGCCGACAAGATCATCACGGACAACCGCGTGCTGTTCCACCGTGTGGCGAATACGCTCAACTACCTCGACATCAAGACCGTCGTCGTGAGTTGCGGCACCTGCTACGACCAGTTGCAGGGCTACGAGTTCGACAAGATCTTCCCCGGCTGCCGCATCATCGACATCCACGAGTTCCTGATGGAGAAGGGCATCCGCCTCGAGAACGTCACGGGCGTGAAGTACATGTACCACGATCCCTGCCACTCGCCGATGAAGAGCTACGACCCGCTCAAGGTGGTCAATACGCTCATGAACAGCGAGCAGAACGGCAAGATCGAGAAGAACGACCGCTGCTGCGGGGAGTCCGGCACGCTGGCCATCACGCGTCCCGACATCTCGACGCAGGTCCGCTTCCGCAAGGAGCAGGAAGTGAAAGTCGGCGTCGACAAGATCAGGAAGGCCGGCCACGAAGGCGACGTGAAGATGCTGACGTCGTGCCCGTCCTGCCTGCAGGGTCTCAAGCGCTACAACGACGACGCCGACCTCGATGCGGACTACATCGTCGTGGAGATCGCGAAGCACATCCTCGGACAGAACTGGCTGCCGGAGTACGTGGAACGGGCGAACTCGGGGGGGATAGAGAGGGTACTCGTCTGAGCCGCGACCGGCCGACGTTGTCGGCAAGTAGCCCCTACGAGGCTAAAGGCCTGCCGGCGAGGGGGCCTCCGGTAGGAGGGCCTGTCGGCAAGTCAGAGGGGAATTGGGGATGGTGAAAGGTTGGCTGCTTGCAGGGCTGCTGGTTGCGCTGCCGGGATGGGCGGCGGAGCGGGATGGGGAGATTGTGGCGAGCGCTCCGTGTGCCGCGCGGCCGCAGCAGTCGTATGCCGAGTATGTGAAGCAGGCGAAGCGACGGGGCAAGGGCGATGTGCAGGCGGCCGTTGAAGAGGACTTCAAGGCAAAGGCTCCGCCCAGGACGTACCTGTTGACCAAGGAAGAGTTCGCGGAGCGGTCGGCTTACGTGGGGTTCGAGTGCCTGCAGATCCGCTACTTGAGCGATGGCATCGAGATCACGGGCTTCATCTGGAAGCCGCAGGACGCGGTGGGCAGAAAGTTCCCCCTCATCGTCTACAACCACGGCGGCTCCGGAGGTCCGGGACACCTGAGTCCATGGACCAGCTTCGGATTCCACAACTTCCTGAAAGCCGGCTTTGTGGTCATCGGTTCCAGCTACCGCGGCGGCTCCAAGGGGAGGGATGAATACGGCGGTGCGGACGTGCACGACGTCATGGCGCTGGAACCGCTCGCGGCGTCGCTTGGCTACATCGACATGGACAACCAGTTCATGCTCGGGCGCTCGCGGGGCGGCATGATGACGTACCTCGCGATGAAGCAGGGCTTTCCGCTCAAGGCCGCGGCAACCGAAGCGGGCAACCCGAACCTGATCGAGGAGAGCCAACGCCGTCCGCTGCTGGCGGCCGGCCTCGGTTTCTCGGTTCCCGGATTTGCCGAGCATCGCGAGGAGTTGCTGCGTGAACGTTCCGCCGAGTTCTGGCCTGAGGCCATCACCGCGCCGTTGCTCATCCTGCACGGCCGCTACGATTGGCGCGTGCAGGCCGGGACACAGCAGCGCTTCGCGCAGGTGCTGGAAGCCGCAGGCAGGCCCCACGAACTGCGCATCTACGAAGCAGACAACCACGGCCTCACGATGAACCGCGGCGACGTCGATGCGCGCGTGATTGCGTGGTTCCAGCGGCACCTTGGGCCTGCGCAGAACGCTTCCCGATGACTGACGCGTTCAAGCCTGGCGACCTGGTGCAACCGGTGAGTGGTGGGCAGGTCATGATGGTCACCCGCATCGTCGACGAGCGTATCGAGGTGAAGTGGAGTGCCAACTGCAGGATCGTCGTGAAGGCCTTCGATGCGGAGGTGCTCAGGAAGGTTGTCGTCGAGCATCCCGAACCCTCGTCTTCCTGATCGGGCGCGACGTGGCTTCCCGACCTCTACCGACTGCCATCCGTGCGCTCTCGCACCGGGACTTCCGCTACTACTTCTGCGGGCACGCGATCTCGATCCTGGGTTCGTGGATCCAGCAGGTGGCGATGTCATGGCTGGTCTATCGACTGACCGGCTCGGCCGTGCTGCTTGGGATCACGGCGTTTGCCGCGCTGATTCCGCAGCTGGTCATCGGACCGCTGGCCGGGGCCTGGATCGACAAGCAGGACAAGCGCCGCTGGCTGATCGGCGTGCAGACCGTGCTGGCCCTGCAGGCGCTGCTGCTGGCGTTCCTGACGATGGCCCACCTCGTCACGCCGTCGTTGCTCGTGGCGATGTCGTTGCTGCTCGGGCTGGTCAACAGCTTCGATGCCCCGTTGCGGCAATCGCTGATCGGTCGCTTCGTCGGCGATCCTGCCGACCTGCCGAATGCGCTGGCGCTCAACGCCATGCTGTTCAACACCGGCCGGTTCATCGGCCCGCCGGTGGCCGGCTTCCTGCTGGCACTCACCTCCGAGGCAGCCTGCTTCGCGATCAATTCCCTGTCGTTCATGGCGCTGATCACGGCGCTGCTGCTGATCAAGGGCGGCGCAGACGAGCGAGCGACGGGATCGATGGCCAAGGTCTTCCGCGAAGGCGTCGCCTACGCGTGGGAAACCTGGGAAGTGCGCATGCTGCTGACCATCCTGGTCGGCTTGAATGTCACCGCGTCCTGCTATGCCGTGCTGCTGCCGATCTTCGCCAAGGACGTGTTCGGCGGCGACGCCACCACGCTGGGCTGGTTGTGGGGTGCGGCCGGCAGCGGCGCCTTCGGCTCGACGATTTTCCTCGCGACACGGCGGTCGCTGCCCGGCCTCGTCGGGACCGTGACGTTCGGCGTCGGGCTGAGTGCGGTCGCGTTGCTGGCCTTTGCGGCGGCGCCGGTGCTCCTGCTTGGGATGGCCGCGATGGCGCTGCTCGGTTTCGGCATCTCCGTCTGCAATGTCGGCTGCAACATGCTGCTGCAGACGGTGACCCCTGTGCCGCTGCGCGGGCGCATCATGTCCTTCTTTACGTCTGCCCGTTTCGGCTTCGATGCGATTGGCGGACTGATTGCCGGTGTGCTGGCCGCCTCGTTCGGCGCGAGCCGTACCCTGCTGGTCGAGGGCGGGGTGCTGCTGCTGTTCGTGCTGTTCCTGCAGGCGCGCCAGGCACGATTGCGTGAACGCATCGTGCAGGCCGGTCCTCCGCTGCCAGCCGAATCGACCTGAGCGGGTGACGACCCGCCGGTCGATGCTTGAATGTCAGGCAGCGCCACCGGCAAACTGCCTGCCTGTCCCGATGCAAGCCCTTCCGAGGAAGCCATGAGCGATTCTTCTCCGACCACCACGCGCAGAGACCTCCTGATCGCCGGCACGGGGCTCGCCATTGCGGCGGCTGCGGCCGGCACCGCGAGTGCCGCCGCTCCGTTGCCCACGTCCCCGACAACCGATCGCATCCCGATGCGCCTGCCGCAGACGGAGTACGTCTACGAGGCGATCGTTGACGTGCTGCCATCGGTCAATCTCGGCAAGGCGCCTCTCGGCGAGCGTCGCATGGTGCCGATCACGGGGGGGTCGTTCGAAGGTCCCGGCATCAAGGGCAAGGTGCTGGCCGGCGGCGCGGATCGCCAGCTGTGGCGCACCGACGGCGTCCGGCATCTCGACGCGCTCTACGAGATGGAGACCGACGACGGCGTGATCATCACCGTCCGCAACATGGTCTTCGTGCGCGAGACGCCGGGCAATCCCCGCTACGCCTTCTCGCATCTCGAGATCACGGCGCCCGAAGGCAAGTACGCCTGGCTCAACCACTTCCTGTATGTCGGCACGCTCGATAACCTGCGTCCGCAGCGGAACGCGGTCGTCGTGCGGGTCTACAAGGTCGTGTAAGTGAACGACCGGTCCTGCGTTCCGCACGGACGGAGGCAGGGCAGGACCAGCTGTCACCCGTTCCTGTCCGGTCAGAACCGGAACGTGTAGTTGAACTTCACCGTGCCGTCTGCGCGCGTCGAGCGGAACGTGCCGTCCTGGTTCTCTTCCAGCAGGTTGTGGTTGAAGACGATGAACATCTCGCGGCCTGCCTGCGGGATGTAGCGGATGCGGCTGTGGGCCGCGATGCTGTCGGAGACGTTGTCGTACTGGACCAGCGTCACCCACGACCAGTCCGAATTGAACATGACGTCGAAGCGCGTGGACGCGAGCCGCACGATGAAGTCGCCCTGGGGCAGCGAGACATCGTTGTACTCGTAGTTGCCGGTGAACCAGAAGTGACGGCTTGCCTTCCAGACCACCTGGCCGGTCCCGCGCCACCGTGTGCCGGAATAGAAGTCGCCGATGCGATAGTTGAAGTCGACCGACAGGGGCCTGACGCTGGCCGTATTGATGTCGAGCTCGATCTCGTCGAATGAGTACTCCCCCGCCGGCAGCACGACGCCCGGCGAGATGACGAAGGGAGCGCTGAGCACTTCCTTCTGCGGGCGGTAGCGGATCTTGAACTGGTCGTTCCGGCGGTTCGCGACTTCGAGCGCGCGAACGGTCAGCGAGCGGCTCTGCAGTTCGCCCTCGATGCCGTTGATCTGCTGCGCGTCGACGCCCGCGAAAGCCGATTGCAGCCAGCCCGTGCGGTAGCGGCTCGTGTAGCCGAATTCGGCGGTGTAATCGCGGATGCCCGCGCGGTTGAGGAACCCCATGGCCGGACGGAAGTTCGCTTCCAGCGTCTTTAGCCCAAGGCCGCCCTTCCAGCCGGTATTGTTCGGACTGCGCAGACGCAAGCCGTAGGCCATGTCGTCGCCCTGCAGGCCCTCGGTGTCGCTCTGCTGCACCCACGCTTCACCTTCGAGCGTGCGACCTCCCGGGAAGCGGCTGTTGAGATAGCGGAAGTCCGCACCGAGCAGGCTGCTGTCCAGGTTCGACCGCGGGGCGCCCTTCGTCGCGATGAGGCCGATGCTCGACTGCGACAGCACGTTCTTGACGACCCGGCCGACGAACAGGTTCTGGGCATCGACACCCGCGAATTCGTCCTGACGAATGGCCAGCGCGCCGACGTTCAGGCCGGCGATGCGACCGGACAGCTTGGCGCCGGCGAGCAGGTCCACGGGTTCGCCGGTCGCGGACAGGCCGATGCTGCGGGAGAAGAACGGCTTGCCGTTCTCCAGCGACTGCCTCGAGAACGTGGGGGCGTTCGTGTCGCCGCCCTTGATGCGGCCGAACTCGAAGATGTCCGACTCGCGCAGGAAGAAGCCGCGCTTCTCGGGGAAGAACAGGCTGAAGCGGTCCAGGTTGACCTGTCGGGTGTCCACCTCCGTGGCCGAGAAATCGGTGTTCAGCGTGATGGACGCGTTGAGCCCCGGCGTGACGCGGTAGTACGCATCGATCGACGGCTCCACCTTGAACTCGTCCGTGCCTGCCACGAAGTCCTTGTTCTCGCGGAAACTGACGCTGGGCACCACGTCCAGGCCAAGCCCCTGGTCCATGCCTTCGAGTCCGTTCACGGTTCCCGAGACGCCGGGATTCTGTGCGCGGTTGCCATAGACCCAGCCGTCGCCTTCATTGCGGCGCGCGTTGAAGCGCGTGAAGTTGATGCCCCAGGTGCTGCTCTCGGCGCTGAACGACAGGGTCTTGAACGGAATGGCCATCTCCGCCGTCCAGCCGTCGTCCTCGATGACGGCTTCCGCGAGGAAGATGCCGTCCCAGTCCCACTGGGTCTGCGTCGTATCGAGGTACAGCGCATCGTCGCGGATGCCGTTCGGGTTCACCTCGAAGCGATAGCCGTTGCGCTTGTCGTTGAACGTGTCGAGGATCACGGCGACGCGGTCCTCGTTGAACAGGCGCTGGCCCTGGCGCAGCATGGAGGCCGTGAACTTCGACGGATCAGGCTCTGAGAGCCGCGCGCCGATGTAGATCGCGTCCTTGTCGTACATCACGTAGAACACGGTGGGCACCGATTCCGGCGCGCCTTCGTTCGGCAGGAACTGGCTGAACTCATCAATCTTGACGGCCTTCTGCCAGGCCGCATCGTCCAGTCGCCCGTCGATCTTCGGCGCTTCGCTCTCCGCGATGCGCACGATGTCGAAGCTCTTCACCGCGGCCGGCGCGGCGGCCAGCGCGCCCTGTGCGAGCAGAGCGCCTGCGATACCGACGACTGCAATGGTGAGCGCACCCCTGGTCAGGGCGGGGGCAAGCGGAGCAGGGCGATTCACGGGGACTCCAGGTTTCCGGCTGGCGGCAAGTCTATAGAGACGCGCCAGCCCTGTGCACCTGCAATTCCCGGTTCCCCAAAAAAAACGGCCCCACCGAGCCGTTTTCTCTCAATCTCCAAGCAGAAAGCATTATCTGTCCGTCCTTTCTGGCCTGCCGGCAGGCCTTTAGCCTCGTAGGGGCTACTTGTCGGAGACCTACCTGCCGTTAGGCCCCCTTGCGAACGAAGTCCGCCGGTCGCCTCCGCTTCTCAGAACCTGAACGTATAGTTGAGTTTCACCGTCGCATCGGCACGCTGCGAGCGGAAGCCGCCGTTTGGCAGCTCCTCGGCCAGGTTGTGGTTGAAGACGATGAACATCTCGCGGCCGGCCTCGGGGATCCAGCGGACGCGGCTGTGGGCCGCGATGCTGTCGGAGACGTTGTCGTACTGTATCAGCGTGACCCAAGACCAGGTCGCGTTGAACATCACGTCGAAGCGCGTCGACATCAGCCTCACGATGAAGTCGCCTTCCGGCAGCTTCACGTTGTTGTACTCGTACGCACCCGTGAGCCAGAAGTGCGGCGACATCTTCCAGACGAAGTCGCCACCGGCCTTCCAGCGGTCGCCCGTATAGAAGTCTCCCGCGGACAGCGTCAGTCCACCCGAAAACTTGCGGCTGGCCGACCCTTCGAGCTGCACCTGCACCTCGTCCCAGTCGTACCGGTCCACGGGCACGAAGATGCCATCCGAAATCTCGAACGGCTGGTCGAGGACTTCGGTGCTCTTGATGTAGAACAGCTTGACCTGGTCGTTGAACGGAGTGAAGGCTTCCAGTGCACGCCACGTGATCGTGCGACTCTCCAGCTCGCCGCTGTCGAGTCCGTTGAACTGCTGGAAATCCAACCCCGACCGCATGGCCTGGATCGCGCGCCCGGGCCGTCGCAACGTGTAGCCCAACTCCGCGGTCTTGTCAGACACGTCGCGACGATTCACGTAGCCAAGGGCCGGATTGAAATTGGCCTGCAGCTGCTTGAGCCCCAAGCCACCGTACCAGCCGGTGTTGTTCGGGCTGCGCAGACGCACGCCCCATGCACCATCGTCGCCATCGAGTCCTTCGGTTTCGCTCTTCTGGACCCAGGCCTCGCCTTCGAGCATCCGCCCGCCGCTAAAGCGGTTGTTCGTGTACTTGAAGTCGGCGCCTATGACCGTGTTGTCCAGGTTCGATCGCGGGTCGCCGCTCGTGGCGATCAGGCCCAGAGAAGACTGGGAGAGCACATTCGCGACCGCTCTGGCCACGAACAGGTTGCGTGCGTCGACGGTGGCCTGCTCGTCCTGGCGGATTGCGAGCGCACCGACATTGAAACCGCCGATGCGACCCGCCACCTTGGCGCCGGCCACGAGGTCGACCGGATCGCCGGTGCCGGACAAGCCGATGCGCCTCGAGAAGAAGGGACGGCCGTTTTCCAGCGTGGATCGCGAAAACGTCGAGCTGATGTTGCCGGTATTGTCGCCGCCCTTGAGGCGGCCGAATTCGAAGATGTCCGACTCGCGCAGGAAGAACCCGCGCTTCTCCGGGAAGAAGAGACTGAAGCGCGACAGGTTGACCTGGCGGTTGTCCACTTCGGTCGCCGAGAAATCGGTGTTGA
>CAIUGU010000040.1 GCA_903898785.1 uncultured Pseudomonadota bacterium
GCCGCCGTCGAGGCCGCCGCCCTGGCGCTCGATGCTGGCGTCGCCGCGATTCAGGCGCAGCGCCACGCGCCACGCGTCGTTTACGCGGTGGTCGATCTTGCCCGACAGCAGCAGCGTCCGGTTCTCGCCGCGCACGGTGCCGTTCACGCCCAGGTCGGGCGACGCCAGCAGGTTGTCCTTCACGTCGCGCGAATACTCCGCGTCGATGAAGAAGAAGGTCTGGTCGGCCCTGATCGGGCCGCCGAGCGCAAAGCCGTACTGGTCCCGCTGGAAGCCGTCCTTCACGGCGTTGCCGCTCAGGTCGCGGCCGGCATACGGCGACGACGCATCGAGCGATGCACCCGGGCGCGTGAGATAGAACGCTTCGCCGTTCCACTGGTTGCTGCCCGAGCGCGTCGTGACGTTCACGACGCCGTTGCCGGTGCGGCCGTACTCTGCGGAGTACGAGGACGACAGCACGGTCACGTCCGCGACGGATCCGATCGGCACGGGGAACTTGGGTCCCCCAAGGAAATTTTCGTTGTTGTCGAGTCCGTCGACGAGGTACTGCGCGAACAGGCCATTTGCACCGTTGATGGAGACCTCCGGCGCCTCCGGGAAGAAGCCGGTCGAAGGCACGACGTTGGGCAGGCGCAGCAGCGCGCGGGACAGGTCACGAGCCTCGACAGGCAGGGCTTCGAGTTCGTCGCGCGACAGCCCGGCGCTCACTTCGGCGTCGGTGAGGTTTGGAGCAAGCACATGCCTCGTTGCCGTGACGACGACAGAAGCAACCGGCAACGCGAGCACCAGCGTGCGCGTCTCGTTCGCACGCAGGCGGATGTCGGTCGACAGCGTCTGCCCGTCGATGACGACGACATAGCCTTCTCCTGCCGGCACCGCGGCGAAATGCGCCTGGCCTTGCGCATTGGTCACCGCATCGGCCGCAAAGCCGGTGGCGGGATTGGCGAGCGTGACTCGCTGCTGGGCTGCCGGCATGCCGTCCTGGACGGCCACGGACGTGGTGACGCTCGAGACCTGGCCGAGCGTGACGGTCGGAACGCCGAGCAGGAGCGCAACGGCAACGCGAACGCTCATGCGCGGCATGCCGCGCACGACGGGGAAGGGAATCTGCACGACCTCGGGTCTCCGCGGAATAGGGCGGCCTGCGTGCCGTGAGGGGCACGCAGGCTCGCGATCAGGCTGCGGGCAGCTGCTGCTCGAGCGCGGCGATGAACTTGCGGACGCGGGCTGCATTCGTGCCGATGTCGCTGCGGCCGACGCGCGACTTCGAGCGGATGTCGAGCCGGCTGCCGGTACCTTCGGGCCGGATGCGGATGACGACGTCGTCCTTGAAGCCGTACCAGAATGTGGTATCGGTCGCCTCGATGCGGCCTTCGCCGGCTTCGGCCGCGGCGACGGCCCATCCCATCGACTCCACCACGGCCGTGGCCGCTGCGAAAGCCTGCGCGGGCGACGCGTTAAGGATGACGGGCTTGATGTCGGGGTAGGCCTTCAGCTGTTGCTCCGTCACTTCGCCGCCGAGGTATTCCGGGGGATTCCGCGCGTCGGCGCGCAGCGGCAGGATGGCCTGGAACAGCGGCGGATCCTGCGTGTCGGTGGTGATGTCGTGGATCGGCGGCACCGAGCGGGCCTTGGCCTGCTGCGAGTACGGCATCCAGAATGCGACGAAGCCGGCGATGAGGCCGACGACCAGCAGCACGGGCGGCCGCTGCTTGCGGCTGACCATCAGCCAGATGCTGGCAATCAGCGCGAGGACGGCCGCGGCGGCACCCACATAGGCGCTCCACCGCAGGATCGAGAAGCCGGTGCCGAACACCCACAGCCCGAGGCGCGTGCCGGCGCCCGACATCAAGAGCGCCACCAGCGAAGCGATGCCGAGCCAGCTGCCGAGCTGGATGAGGCCGCGAAGCGCGCCGCCCGCGGGCTTCCTCTGCGACGGCAGCGCCGTTTTTTCAATGACCATCGGTAGTCCCTCTCAAGGTGTCGTCTTTAAAGTGTTGTCGATTCGAGTATCAAGCCGGCGCCGCCACCGGCGCTACCTGCCTCGGTTCCATGCGTGGTAGCGCTCAAGCCAGGCCAGCACCTTCTGCGGCGCATGTGCACGCCGCCATTCTCCCGCCACGTACTTGTTCGCCTCGGCCAGCGTCGGGTACACGTGTACGGTCCCGAGGATGCGGTTGAGCCCGAGTCTATGCTTCATCGCGAGTACATACTCGGCCAACAGGTCGGCGGCGTGCTCGCCGACGATCGTGACGCCAAGGATCCGGTCCTTGCCCGGCACGGTCAATACCTTGATGAACCCCTGGGCCGCACCGTCCGCGATCGCCCGGTCGAGGTCGTCGATGCCGTAACGCGTCGTTTCGTAGGCGATGCCGCGGGAGCGGGCCTCTGCTTCGTTCAGGCCGACACGCGCGATCTCGGGATCGATGAACGTGGCTGCCGGCACGAGCGAGTAGTCCACCTTGAACCGGCGGAACCGGCCGAACAGCGCATTCACGGCGGCGTACCAGGCCTGGTGCGCCGCCATGTGCGTGAACTGGTAGGGGCCCGCGACATCGCCTGCGGCGAAGATGTTCGGGTACAGGGTCTCGAGATAGTCGTTGGTGACGACGGTGCGGGCGGTCGGGATGCCGAGCTGCTCCAGGCCATACCCCTCGATGCGCGGTGTCCGCCCGACTGCGCACAGCAGCAGGTCGAACGCGGTCCGGTACTCGCCTTGCGCGCCCCGGGTGACCAGGGCCTGGCTGCCGTCGGCCCGTTCGCAGCGAAGGGCTTCGTGCTGTGTCAGCACGGTGACGCCATTGCGCTCCAGCGCCTCACGCGCGACGTCCGACACCTCCTCGTCCTCCCGAACCAGCAACCTCGGGGCGGCCTCCACGACGGTGACGCGGGCACCCAGTCGGGCAAGGCACTGGGCCAGTTCGCAGCCGATCGGCCCGCCGCCGAGCACCGCGATGCGGGCCGGCAGCTCGGGTGCCTGCGACAGCCGGTCCCACAGCGTGTCGCTGGTGACGTAGTCCACCGTGTCGAGGCCGGGCAGCGCGGGCACCGTGGGCCTCGCGCCCGTGGCGAGCACGATGCTGCGTGTCGTCAACGTGCGAGTGCTGCCGTCGGGCAGCGTGAGCTCGACGGTCCAGGGATCCTTGAGCGTTGCATGACCCTGCAGCACTTCCACGCCGAGCTTCGTGTAGCGCTCGACGCTGTCGTGCGGTTCGATGGCCCGGATGACGTCGCGCACCCGGTTCATCACCGTGGCGAAGCTGAAGCGGGGCGTGGCGGCATCGAGTCCGTAATGGTCGGCGTGCCGGATCTGGTGGGCCAGTTTCGCCGTGCGGATCAGCGCCTTGCTCGGCACGCAGCCGTAGTTCAGGCAGTCGCCGCCCATCTTGTGCCCCTCGATCAGCGTGACCCTGGCCTTCACGGCGGCGGCGATATAAGCGGAGACGAGGCCCGCTGCGCCTGCGCCGATCACGACCAGGTTGCGATCGAACGTGCGCGGCCGGCGCCAGCGCGCATAGACGCGACGGCGGGCCAGGAATCGGCCGAAGGCACGAGCCATCCACGGGAAGATCCCCAGCAGCGCGAACGACAGCAGCAGGGGCGGTGACAGGATGCCGGCGAGGCTGTCGAGCTGGCCGATCTGCGTGCCCGCATTCACATAGACGATCGTGGCCGGCAGCATGCCGATCTGGCTGACCCAGTAGTACGTGGCAGTGCGGATCGGCGTGAGGCCGACGAGCAGGTTCACGAGGAAGAAGGGGAAGACCGGCACGAGGCGCAGCGTGAACAGGTAGAACGCGCCGTCGCGGGCCATGCCATCGTTGATGGCCTTCAGGCGATCGCCGAAGCGCCGCTGGACCGAGTCGCGCAGGACGTAGCGCGACGCGAGGAAGGCCAGCGTGGCGCCGAGGGAGGAAGCAAACGACACGAGAACAGTGCCTGTCACCAGACCGAACAGCGCACCGCCGGCCAGCGTCATGATGGCGGCGCCGGGCAGCGACAACGCGGCCATCGCGACGTACACGAGCATGAAGGCGCCGCCGACGAGCCACGGCGAGGTTGCCCGCAGCGACGCAAACCGGGCCTGGCTTTCCTGGAGCGCCTGCAGGCTGAAGTTCCGGTCGAGGTCGGCCGCAAAGAACAGCGCGATGAGGCCTGCAAGCACTACGAGGAACAGCAGCTTCTTCATGTTCTTCTTGTCGATGCCCGCTCACACCCGATGGCTTTGAACATACCGGCGGGCGATCCGCCGCTTGACCTGCCACCCGCCTGCGCCCAGCGGCCAGCTCGCCCCAGGGGGCAATCGCCCAGCGCCAACGCGGCTGGCATGGCCGCAGCGGCTTGCCGGCGAGGGCCACCAACAAAAGGCCGAGTCATCGAGCCCGGGAGGCAAAGAAGGGGTTGACTTGGAATCCATATTTGGTACTTTTACTCCCACATATGGATTCCAAGAAGAAATTCCCCGTCCTGACAGCCTGCCGACTCGCGCTGCGGCCCCTGGTGCGCCTGCTGCTCAGGAGCGGCGTGACCTGGCGCGAATTCGAAGAGGTGGCCAAGACCGCCTATGTCGAAGTCGCGACCGACGAGTTCGGCGTGCGCGGTCGCCCGACGAATATCTCACGAGTCGCCATCCTTACGGGCATCAATCGCCGCGATGTTCGCAAACATCGGGCGCTGGCGGAAAGTGACACGCCGCCGGCACCGCGGGCAATGAACGCGGCGCAGCGCGTGCTGTCCGGCTGGTTCCAGGATGCCGAGTTCGTCGGTCCCGACGGCTCCCCGCGCGATATCCCGGTCGAAGGCGCCGGGGCGTCCTTCGTCGAGCTGTGGCGTCGCTACGGCGGCGACATTCCGATGCGGGCGCTGCTCAAGGAACTGCACGCCGCCGAGTCCGTCAGCGAAGGCAGCGACGGCACGCTCAAGGTGCTGAGCTGCACCTATATCCCGCCGCAGGCCGATCCTGCGAAGACGCTGCGGGCCGGCAGTGTCATGGAGGACCTGGGCCGCACGGTGGTGTACGACCTGCTCGCGCCACCGGGTTCGCCGCTGCGCTTCGAGCGCCGCGCGGAAAACGACGCGGTCGATCCGCGCCACCTCAACGAATTCCGCAAATACCTGGACGAGCAGGGCATGAAGCTGCTCGAGAACATCGACGCCTGGCTCACCGAGCACCAGGTGGATCCCGGCAAGGAATCTCCACGTGCGCCCATCCGGCTCGGAGTGGGCGTCTACCACATTCAGGACGACAAGGAACGAGGCAACGGCCCATGACTACCTTCAATCGACTTCTCGGGGCGTGCCTTGCCGGCGCGTTCCTGCTTGCAGGCTGCGGCGGTGGAGGCGGCGGTGCTTCCTCAGCCGGCATCAACGGGGGCGGTGCGCCCGCTGCGCCGACCAGCGCCTTTGCGAAAGGCACCATCACCGGGTTCGGCAGCATCTTCGTCAACGGCGTCGAGTACTCGACGTCCGGTACGCAGTTCCGCATCGACGACAACCCGGGCGTCGAGTCCGACCTGCGTGTCGGGCAGGTTGTGACCGTGCAGGGAACGATCAACAGCAACGGCACGACGGGCACCGCCACGGCGGTTACCTTCAATAACGACGTGGAAGGTCCTGTGTCCGCTCTGGACCGGGTACTCGGTACCTTCACTGTCCTAGGCCAGACAGTGCGGGTGAATGCAACCACAACCTATGACGACAGTTCGCTCGCGGGAGGCCTCGCGGTGCTTAACAATGGTGATGTCGTCGAAGTCACCGGATTCCGCAACAGCGTAGCCGCCGGTGGAGTCGGCGAGATAGTTGCCACGCGGATCCAGCGCCGCACTGGCGGGATCGCCAGTCCGTTCGAGGTGACTGGCAAGGTCTCGAATCTCGTCGGGTCGACCTTCAATATCGGGTTCCTCGGGGTGTCTTTTGCAGGCGTGGTTCCGACCGACGGCACGCTAGCGAACGATGGGTGCGCGGAAGTGAAGGGCACGAGTTTCACGCAGGCCGGCTTGCTTATCGCAACTTCGGTCGAGGTCAAGAGCTGCGGCTTCGCCGCCACCAGCGGCGCTCGCGGCGAAATCGAGGGCATCATCACGGTTTTCCGGTCTGCATCCGACTTCGACATCGGTGGCCAGACGATCAACACGACTGCATCGACGACGATCGTCACGAACGGTCTTGCGGGTGGCCTGCGCGCCAACATCAAGGTGGAAGCGGAGGGCTCGTTCAACGCAAACGGCGTGCTGGTCGCGACGAAGGTCGAGATCAAGCCCGAAACCGAGCTTCGTCTGCTTGGCAATATCCAGACCTTGAACGCGACAGCGAGCACCGTTGCCGTCAATGGCGTGACGGTACAGTTGAGTCTGGTGACACGCTATGAAGACAAGTCGTCGGTACGTGTCACCTCCTTCGATTTCGCAGACTTGCGGACTGGCGACTACGTCGAGATTCGTGGTTTCGCCGGCACGGTGGCGAATACCATCCAGGGCGTGATCCTGGAGCGGGACGACAACGACACGCGGCACGAGCTCCAGGGCTTCGCGAGCAATGTTTCCGACCCGACCCTGGTCATCCTGGGTGTTACCGCCAATACCACTGGAGCCCAGTTCCGGGACATCAACGACCTTCCGATGAACCGCGCAGATTTCTTCGCCCAAGCCAATGGCAGGCTGGTCAAGGTTCGTGGTACCTGGAATGGCACCACCTTCCTGGCCAATGTGGAAGCCCAGCTCGAAAGCCCCTGACCCCCACCCTCGGTAACGAGGGCCGTCCCCCAACGCCGGACTGGAAGGGAAGCCAGTCCGGCGTCTTTCTTTCCGGCGCGCCCCTCGCCGCGCCCGGCCCCCGCTGCCATAATCGCCAGCGCCTGGCTCAAGGTCCCGCCCGGAACCCTCGCGGTTGCCGGCGGTCCATCAGGCATTCCGCCGGTTGCTTACCCTCGTGGAGCCCCATGAAATCCGCGTTACTGCTGACAGGACTGCTCGCAATGCAAAGTGTCATGGCCGCCGCACCCCCCAAGCCTGCGAACGGCCTCGATCCGTCGGTCGTGCAATCCGTGACGCTCAGGAACGGCATGACGGTCATCGTCTGGCCGAAGCACGACATCCCGAACGTTGCGCTGTACAACTTCGTGAAGGTCGGCAGCCGCAACGAGAGTCCCGGCATCACCGGCCTCGCGCACTTCTTCGAACACATGATGTTCAACGGCACAGCCACGCGGGAGCCGGGCGAATTCGACCGCATCATGGAAGCGCAGGGCGCATCCAACAACGCCTACACCAGCGACGACTTGACGGTGTACCAGAACTGGTTCCCGAAGAGGACGCTCAGGACCATCATCGAACTCGAAGCCGATCGGCTGCAGAACCTCGCGTTCGTGCCCAAGGTGGTCGAAAGCGAGCGCCAGGTCGTGTACTCGGAGCGCCGGCTGCGCACGGAGGACGACAACCAGGGCAAGCTGATGGAGCAGGTGCAGGCGACGGCCTTCGTGGCACACCCGTACGGCAACCCGACGATCGGCTGGCCTTCTGACATCCAGTCGTGGCGGATCGAGGACCTGCAGCAGTTCTTCAAGACGTACTACGCACCGAACAACTGCACGCTGGTGCTCGTCGGCGACGTGCAGCCGGACGAAGTCTTCGCGCTCGCCCGCGAACACCTCGAGCCCATTCCCGCCCAAACGCCGCCCCTGCCGATCCGCACGAAGGAGCCCGAACAGCTCGGCGAGCGTCGCGTCGTCGTGCATGCCGAGGCGCAGACGCCGCTGCTGCAGTTCGCCTATCACTCGCTTGCGGCCGCCGATCCGGAGATGCCGGCGCTCGAGTTGATGATGCGTATCCTCGGGCAGGGCGACTCGTCGCGCCTGCACCGTGCGCTGGTCGAGCAGGACAAGGTCGCCATTGCAGTCGACAACTACTGGCAGGAGGGCTTCGATCCCGGCCTCGCGTGGTTCTTCCTGACGTTGCCCGCGGAGGGCGAGGTGGCCAAGGCGGAAGCCGCGTTCACGCGCGAGATCGCCAAGGTGGCCGAGTCCGGTGTGACCGCTGCCGAACTTGCGAAGGCCAAGAGCCTCGTGATCGCCGACTTCTGGCGCAGCCTCGCGACGATCAACGGCAAGGCGCAGCAGCTCGGCAGCTACGCCGTGTTCCATGGCGACCAGCGCAAGCTGTTCGATGCGCCTGCCACGTACGAGAAGGTCACGTCGGAACAGATCAAGGCGCTGGCGGCCAGGCTGCTGACCGTCAATAACCGCACGGTCGGCGTGCTGGTGCCCGTCATGGGCGAAGAAGGAGAGGGCGAATGAGTCGGGCCCTCTCCCGGTGGCTCTGGGGTTGCGTGGTGGCAGGAGTTGCGATGTCCGCGGTACAAGCTGGCGAGTCCCCTGTGGTCGGGGTCCGCGTCCCCGCGTTCGAGCGCGTCGTGCTTGGCAACGGCGCCACGCTGCTGTTGATGGAGCGCCACGACATCCCGCTCGTCGGCTTCCAGGCGATCCTGCGCGGCGGTGCGCTCGGCGATGCTGGCGGCAAGTGGGGAACAGCAAGCCTGCTGGCAGGGCTGCTCGAGAAGGGCGCCGGCAAGCGGGATGCGTATGCGTTCGCTGATGCCAGTGCTGCGGTCGGCGGTACGATCGGCGCTGACGCCGGCCTTGAGGCCGTCACCGTGTCGGGCGAGTTCCTCGCGCGGGACCAGGCGCTCATGATCGAGCTGCTGGCGGACATGCTGCAGCGGCCCAGGCTGGACGCTGCCGAGTTCGAGAAGCTGCGCGAGCGGCAGATCGAGTTCATCCGGGCCGCGAAGGACGGTGACCTGTCTGCGATCCTGCCGACCTACGGCGCGGCTGCGCTCTTCAAGGACCATCCGTATGCGCGCCCCGTGTCGGGCAGCGAGACGAGCCTTGCGACGCTCACCCACGCCGATGTCACCGCGTACTACCGAGAGCAGGTCGGTGCGGACCGGCTGGTCATCGCGATGACGGGCGACTTCAGGAGCGCCGACATGAAGAAGCGGCTCACCGATGCGTTCGGCGGATGGGCGAAGGCGAAGGCGCCCGTGCCGGTGGCGTCCGCGCCTGCGAAGGTCAAGGGACGGCAGGTGCTGCTGGTAGACGCGCTGGGAGCGGCGCAGACGTACTTCCTGATGGCCAACGTCGGCGTCAATCGCAAGTACGCGAGCCGGGCGCCGCTCGATGTCGTGAACACCCTGTTCGGTGGCCGGTTCACGTCGATGCTGAATTCGGAGCTGCGCATCAAGTCGGGCCTGACCTACGGCGCCCGGTCGCAACTGGTGCGACCGACGCAGCCGGGCCAGTGGCAGATTGCGACGTTCACACGCACCGATGCGACGGTGCAGGCTGCGGACCTCGCGCTCGAGACCTTTGCGAAGTTCAAGCAGGGCAGTGCGATCGATGCGACGGCGCTCGATTCCGGCAAGACCTATGTGCTCGGGCAGTTCCCGACGCAGCTGGAAACGTCGCCGCAATGGGCAAGGCAACTCGCCGAGCTCGAGTTCTACGGGCTGGACCGGAACTACGTCGAGGGATACGGGCCCGCGCTGGCCGCGGTTTCCCTCGCCGACGCCGCCCGCGTGACGGCGGAGGTGTATCCGTCGGCGGACGATCTCGTGATTGTCTTCATCGGCGATGCGGCGAAGATCCGCGACGGCATTCGCAAATACGGGCCGCTCACCGAGATGAAGCTGACCGACCCGGCCTTCTCGCCGCAATAGGGCAGAGGTTCCCTAGTCGCGCCACTTGTCGAGGTAGATGTTCTTCGCCTTGCGCCAGCCGTCGCCCCAGCTGCCGTAACTGCCATGGGTCAGCGAAATCGGCCAGGTGCCCATCGTGAGGCCCGCCGCTTCGCATTGGCGGCAGAAGTCCAGGTCGTAGAAGTGGTACTTGAAACGCGGATCGAAGCGTACGCCCGATGCAAGCAGCCTGTCCGCGCGCGCGGCGATGAACACGCCGTCGAGCAGCTTCACTGCCGCAGGGGAGGGACCGAAAGTGTCCAGCTTGCCTGCGCCACTGCCTGCATGTCGCACCGACGGCGCTGTCGTTCCCTTCTGTTCAACAGGCCCGAGCGCGTAGCTGCCGTCTTTGTTGACGATCCAGTGCCGGCGCCACGCACCGCGCCCCGGCGCCAGATGCGCGAGTCCCGATTCGATGAAGCGGCCCAAAGCCCTGCGTCTGCGCGGCTTGATGTGCTTGATCGTGCCACTTTGCGTGCCAGGCCCGGTCGGGATCAGCTGCCCGTTTTTTTCCATGGCCCACCATGCCGGCTGGCGCGGGCTTCTGGTGATCGCACCCGCAACGCCAACGACGTCGAAGGCGCCGAGCGCTTCGCCCAGACGCACGTCGAGATGCCAGTCGTCGATATAGACGTCGTCGTGAACGAAGACGAGGCGATCGCCCGGTTGCGACCGCTCGATGGCCGGGTTGTAGACGGCAGCGAGGCCGGCTGCAGACTGGAAAGCAGGTTCAAGGAGCAGGCCGGTGCGGCTGGCGAGCTGCTCAAGCGATTGCGCGAGCAGCGACCCGCGAAAGAAGGCGTCTTCGTCGTGGCGGGTGGCGACGATAAAACGGGTGCGCATCGGGCTGGAACTCGCGGCGTGGGAGGGCGCCATTCTAGCGTGACGCCAGTCGATGCCGACAAGCCGGGAAGGGACGCGATCAGCGGTTCTTGAGCTGGCGCTTCAGCGAGGCGATCTGCTGGCGCAGCTGCTCGTTTTCGGACCTCGACATGCTCCACCGCAAGCCGATGAAGACCAGCAGGGCGGCGAGACCGGCGATGATTGCCATAGTCATGAGACCTCGGATCTCGCGGAACGGTCATCCGGCTGTGGATTGCGCCGCCGAACCGTCCCAATCGTCGATCGATGTTCCTGCGGGCGGCACAGGAACGGGGGATGCAGCCTACTCCATTCGCCTGGCCGCCGTGCGCCTATTACCTGCAGATTGGACTGTTCCCCGAATAAAGCGCACCCTGAGTGGTTTACATGCCCGAATAGTCCGGGAAGGGCCCGCAGGGGTCCAATCAGGAGAGAATCATGATGAATTGGGAAATCGCAGCGGCGAACTGGAAGCAGTTTCGCGGGACCGTGAAGGCGCGATGGGGCAAGTTGTCCGACGAGCATCTCGAAGGCATTGCCGGGCAGCGCGAACAGTTGCTGCTCAAGATCAGCGAAACGTACGAGATCAATCGAGCCGACGCGCAGCGCGAGCTGAAGGCGTTCGAGGAACGGAACAAGAACTACAGGCCGAAGTAAACTCCCGCGGAGCCAGCAGCGAGGGGGCTTTCCCCATGCCCGTTTCGAGCGATTACCTCGACTATGTCCTCGATCAGTTGCGGCCCTTCGGCCACGTCGTCGCCCGCCGCATGTTCGGCGGGGTGGGGCTGTACTGCGACGGCTTCTTCTTCGGGATCATCGACGACACCGTCTACTTCAAGGTGGACGACTCCAATCGCGCCGACTACGAAGCGCGGCGATGCAAGCCGTTCACGGTGACGATGGGCAAGGGAGGCGGCAAGGAAGTCAGCATGAGCTACTTCGCCGTGCCCGAGGATATCCTCGAAGAGCCCGACGACCTCAA
>CAIUGU010000041.1 GCA_903898785.1 uncultured Pseudomonadota bacterium
AACTCCATGTCGAGCTTGCCCTCTTCGCCCGCGTCGGGACCGAAGAGATCGACGTCGACGCGGTTCTCGCCGCCCTCGAGGTTGAGATCGACCACGTCGGTCGGACGTAACACCCCGGCTTCGCCCTGGAACATGGGATCGTCCGGGCTGATCTGCCGGCCCATGATCAGGATCTTGTCCCACTCGCCCGGCTCCGCTGCGTCCCGGGTCTCGTAAAGGTTCCGGGCACTGTCCAGGAAGAGTTCCTTGTTGCCCCAGACGAAGTAGATCTCGAGCAGCTTGAGCTGCAGGTCGCGACGATCCGGCTGGCGCTCGATCGCAATCTTCACAAGGTCCGCAGCCTGGTCGTAGAGACCGTAGGCCATGTGGAAGTCGGCCTCTGCCAGTGCGTCCTGCTGGTCAAAATGGACTGCGGTCTCGCTGCTCAGCGTGTCATCGGCGGTCTTGCCCACTGCCGCAGTCGCCGCGTCGGCAAGCCGCGAAGAACCGGAAGCCGCAGGCTTGCGAACCGTCTGGATCTCCGCGGTGTCGTCGGCGTCGTGGCCTTCCTCGACGAGGAAGTCATCGTCGCGGTCGCGGGCCTTGAAGGACTGGGGCGACGTGGATGTCCGGCTGCCGAAGTCGGAAGCCGTCATGGTCTCCACCGCCTCGTCGATATCGACGGAACGGCGGCTGCGGAAGAACAGGGCCAGGCCTACTACCAGGGCGACCCCGAGACCGGCGAGCGCCCACCAGTACTGTGCCAGCAAGTCGAGAATCGACGGCTCGGGCTCAGGCTCGACCGTGGCTGGACGCGCCGGGCGTGCGGGACGCTGTGCAGGCGGCTCGGCGGCGGGTGGCGCCACTGCAGGCTCGGCCTCAGCCGCGGACGCAGGGGACTCCGGTGCGGGTGCCTGGGCGGGTGCTTCTGGTGCCGCGGGTGCCGGTGCCGCGGGGGCTGCCGGGGCAGCTCCCTGACCAAGGCGCCGCTGCATCTCGGCCAGTTCGGCGTTCCTGAGATCAAGCAGGCGCTGGGCTTCAGCCAGCTGTCCTTCCAGCGTCGAGACCTGCTGCCTCAACCCTTCCGTGTTCGCGGCGGGCGGGGTTCCGGCAGCGGGGGAACCGCTCGATTCCCCGGGCGTGACGAGCCTCAAGCGACCGCCTTCCTGGGACGCAGCGGCAGTCGCCCCGCGCCAGTTCCGATACTGTTCCGCTACTTCCGCTGCGGCCTGGGTCTGGGCGATGCTTTCGATCTCGCCGGCAGACGGTACCCGCAGCAGGCTGCCTGCACGTAACTCATTGATATTGGAATCGAACGCCTCTGGATTCGCCCGGTACAAGGCGATCATCGTCTGGTTGACAACGCGAATCGATCCAGGACGAATGCGGCTGGCGATTTGCCAGAGCGTGTCGTTGCGCTGCACGCGGTAGCTGTCTCCGACCGGAGCGGAGGGAGACGGCTGCTCCGCAGCAGCAGGCTGCGGCGCGGGGGCATCAGGTGCGGGAGCGGGTGCTCTTTCTATCGCCCCGCCGGCAGGAGCCCCGGCGCGGGGAGCAGCCACCGGTGCAGCTGCCGCAGACGAGCCAGGCGTGAAGACGGGTGGATCGAGCAGCACGGTGTACTCGCGCAGCAACCGGCCACGCGACCAGCTCGCTTCCACCAGCAGCGTGACAAACGGCTCCGTGACGGACGGCGACGACGATACCCGCAATACGGTGCGCCCGTCGGCAGCCCGCGTCACCCGGAAGGCGAAGTTCGACAGGTAGGCCGGACGGTCCAGCCCATACCGGGTGAACGTCTCCGCATTGGCGAGCCCGACCTGCAGCGATGACAGCTCCTCTGCCGTGGCCGACAGCAAGTCGATCTCGGCATCGAACGGCTGGTTCAGGGCTGAATTCAGCCGGATATCGCCGAGCCCCAGGGCGTAGGGGGCCGAAGGGGACAAAAGGGTGCCAATCAGCAGGAGGCGCGGGATGTGTCTTCTCATCAGCTCTCCCGGAACTGCAGCAATCTCAACGGACTTGCGGAGATGGGCCTCGCATACAGCCAGTCAGCGGCCTTGCGTGCGACCGCTCCCTTGGTCTTCTGGAGGCTCATGTGGTTCTTGACTTAATGCGTGCAACTATAGCTTACAAATAATCTTTAACCAAAAGTTCGGCTATCTGCACACTATTGAGCGCGGCCCCCTTGCGGACGTTGTCGGACACGATCCACAGGTCCAGCCCCCGGTCATGGCTGATGTCTTCGCGGATGCGCCCGACGTAGACCGGGTCCCGGCCGGCCCCCTCGGTCACCGCCGTGGGGTACCCCCCGGGCTTCCGGTCATCGACCACGACCACCCCCGGCGCCTTGGACAGCAGGGCTCGCGCCTCGTCGGCCGTGAGCTTCCGCTTGGTCTCGATGTGGACGGCCTCGGAATGTCCGACGAACACGGGGACCCGGACTGCGGTCGCATTCACCCGGATCGTCTTGTCCTCGAGGATCTTCTGGGTCTCCCAGAACATCTTCATCTCTTCCTTCGTGTAGCCGTTGTCGAGGAACACGTCGATCTGCGGCACGCAGTTGTAGGCGATCTGCTTCGCGATGACCTTGGGCACGGCGGCCCGGCCGGCGGCAAGACCCGCGGTCTGCTCCGACAACTCGTTCATGGCCTTCTGCCCACCGCCCGACACCGACTGGTACGTCGCGACATTGATGCGCTCGATGCCGGCGGCGTCATGCAGCGGCTTGAGTGCGACCAGCATCTGCATCGTCGAGCAGTTCGGGTTCGCGATGATGTTGTGGCGCTTGTAGCCGGCGAGGGCGTGCGGATTCACTTCCGTCACCACGAGCGGGATGTCGTCCTGGTAACGGAACTGGGAGGTGTTGTCGATGACAACGCACCCCGCCTTGCCGGCCTTGGGAGCGTATTCCGCAGATACGGTCGACCCGGCCGAAAACAAGCCGATCTGCGCCTTGGAGAAATCGAAGGTCGCGATGTCGAGCACCGGGTAGTCACGGCCGGCGAACTTGATGCTTTTGCCGACCGAACGCGCACTGGCCAGGGGGTACAGCTCATTGACCGGGAATTTCCGCTCTTCGAGGATCGCCAGCATCGTGCTGCCTACCAGCCCCGTCGCTCCGACCACTGCCACGTTCCAGCGCTTGCTCATCGTTCCACTACTGCCTGTCGATGGGTTGAGGTGAATTGCAACTGCGCCAACACTACCTCAAAGGGGAGGCGCAGATAAGTGTTCAAACCGGCGGTTTTCAAGAGAAAGACGTAAAGCCCGCACCCGGGTGCCGGCCTAGGGGACCCGCGGCGGAATGACGGGGGTAGCCGAGCGCACATCCGCATTCTGGGCTCGGTGCCGCAGGTAGTGGTCCATGAGGACCAGCGCCAGCATCGCCTCCGCAATGGGGGTCGCCCTGATCCCGACACAGGGGTCGTGCCGTCCGGTGGTCACCACGTCGATCGGCTGTCCCGCGAGGTCGACAGTGCGCCCTGGCAGCGTGATGCTGGAGGTGGGCTTCAGCGCCATGCTGACGAGGATGTCCTGCCCCGACGAGATGCCCCCCAGAATGCCACCCGCATGATTCGACAGGAACCCGGCCGGTGTCATTTCGTCGCGATGCTGGCTGCCGCGCTGCTCCACCGTCGCAAACCCGTCACCGATCTCCACGGCCTTCACGGCGTTGATGCTCATCATGGCGTGGGCGATATCAGCGTCCAGGCGGTCGAACACGGGTTCCCCGAGGCCGGCAGGGACGCCGGTCGCCACCACGTTGACGCGGGCGCCGACGGAATCGCCGTCGCGCCGCAGGTCGGTCATGTACTGCTCGAGTTCGGGGATGCGACCCGGATCCGGGCAAAAGAACGGATTGGTGTCGATGGCTTCCCGCGACCTGAAATCGAGCTTCAGCGGCCCGAGCTGCGCGAGGTAGCCATAGATCGCGATGCCGAGTCGCTCTGCCAGGTACTTGCGCGCGATGGCGGCCGCAGCCACGCGCATGACGGTCTCCCGGGCCGAGGAACGCCCGCCACCGCGATAGTCGCGGAAGCCGTATTTCTGCTGGTACGTGTAGTCCGCGTGCCCCGGGCGGAAGCGATCCTTGATCTTGTCGTAGTCGCGCGAGCGCTGGTCCTCGTTCTGCACCAGCAGGCCGATCGGCGACCCCGTCGTCCGCCCCTCGAACACCCCGGAAAGGATCCTGACCTGGTCGGGCTCACGCCGCTGACTGGTGAACTTGGACGTGCCGGAGCGGCGCCGCTCGACGTCCTGCTGGATGTCGGCCTCCGCCAGCTCGAGACCGGGCGGACAGCCGTCGACGATGCAGCCGAGCGCCGGACCGTGGCTTTCGCCAAACGTGGTGACCGTGAACAGCGTGCCGAAGGTATTGCCGGACATGTAAGGGTGAACGTTGCGGGATCGGGGGCGTTAGTCTAACAGGGTGTTGCCGCACGCTTGGTATCGCCCGCTCACTTCTCGCAGCGGGACAGCAAAGGCCTGCCTGCACCAGGCCTCGGGCTACCGCGCCTCCGTGAGCCGCGTCAATTCCCGCCGGTGCTCGCGAACCTGGGCCGCGGTCAGCAGGAACACCCCGCCCCCTCCCCGCTCGAACTCCAGCCACGTGAAGGGAACACCGGGACACGCGGCAACCAGTGCCGCTTCGGAATCGCCCACTTCCACGATGAGAATGCCGTCGGGACTCAGGTGCTCGCCAGCGCCCGCGAGCAGGCGCCGCACGACATCGAGCCCGTCGTCGCCAGCCCTCAAGCCCAGGTCGGGCTCCCTGCGGTACTCATCGGGCAGTGCCGTCATCTCCGCAACACTGACATAGGGCGGATTGGACACGATGACGTCATAGCGGGCGTCGCCCAGCCCGTCATAGACGTCCGCAAGCACGGCCCGGACCCTGGCGGCGACCCCATGCCTGTCGATGTTGATCCGTGTCACGGCAAGCGCAGCCTCCGATACGTCGACGGCATCCACCCGGGCCGCGGGCAACGCCAGCGCAGAAGCAATCGCTATGCAGCCGGAACCGGTGCCGATATCCGCGAGCCGCCTGATCTTGTCGGCATCGATCCAGGGCTCGAATCCAGACTCGATCAATTCGGCGATCGGCGAACGAGGAACCAGGACGCGCTCGTCGACATGGAACTCGTGACCCGCGAACCACATGCGTTGTGTCAGATACGCAGTGGGAACACGCTCCCGTATGCGGCGCTCGAACAATTGCAGGACGGCAGACCGCTGCGACTCGGACAGCTCTAGCGAGTACACGAGGGGGGCGTCTTCGTGACGCAGGCCCGCCGCAAAGAACACCAGCTCGGCTGCGTCGTCCACTGCGTTGTCGGTGCCGTGCCCGTAAGCCACGCCTGCCGCGTCAAGCAGGCTGGCGCCAGCCCTGATGTACTGCTCGACGGTACTGGCGTTGTCGATCGGGGACGCCACGGAACGTCAGCGCCCGGGAACGGGTGTTCTGCTTCCCGCCCCACTGCCGTGCCATAATTGCATCGTCATGAACAAGTCCTCTCAAGTGGTCGTCGGCGCTGCGGTCGCGATTGTAGCCGCACTGGCCGGCATGCTGTTGTCGCGTTCGCTGGTCAAGCCTGCCGCGCAGGCTCCCACGCTTGCGGTGGGCACCTGGCTCGAACCCGGGCGGCCCTTGCCTGGATTCACGCTGGTGGACCAGGCCGGCAACGCATTCGGCAACGAGCGGCTGCGCGGGCAGTGGAGCGTGCTTTTCTTCGGCTTCACCAGCTGTCCGGACATCTGCCCGACCACACTGACGACGCTCGGGAGCTTCGAGAAGTCCCTGCAGGACTTGCCGGCGGTCGACCGTCCGCAGGTGGTGTTCGTCTCGGTGGATCCACAGCGGGACACGCCCGAACGGGTCGATGCGTATGTGAAGTTCTTCAGCCCGACGATCAAGGGGATCACCGGCGCCCCTGATGACATTGCATCCTTTGCAGACGCGCTTCACGTACCCTACGCCGTAACGGCCCTGCCGGATGGCAACTACACGGTGGATCACTCCAGTGCGCTGTTCCTGGTCGATCCCGATGGCGCGTTGCGGGCAGTCTTCTCGGCGCCCCACGACGCATCGAAGCTGGCAGCCGACTTTCGCCAGGTCGTAGGCCGTACTGCGGCTGCAAGGTAGGGACTCCACGTGGCAGCGCATCCCGGAGACCGCGGTTTCGCGTTGCTGCAATACGTGCTGCCGAAGCACCTGCTGTCGCGATTCATCTACCACTTCATGCGCACCCGCATGCGCTGGCTGAAGAACCTCACGATCGCAGGGTTTCTTCGCGGCTATACGATCAACATGCAGGAAGCGGCCGAGACCAACCCCCTCTCCTATCCGAGCTTCAATGCCTTCTTCACGCGGGCCCTGGCCAGGGAAGCACGTCCCGTCGACGGCAGCGAAGAAGGCATCATCAGTCCGGTCGACGGTACGGTCAGCCAATGCGGCGCCATCGACGGCGACGCGATCATCCAGGCAAAGGGCCAGCACTACTCGGTCCTGGAACTGCTCGGTGGCGACAGCGCGGCAGCAGCCCGCTACCGCGGCGGGCAGTTCGCCTGCATCTACCTCGCACCGTACAACTATCACCGCATGCACATGCCCGTTGCGGGCAAGGTCCTGCAGACCCTGTACATCCCGGGCGACCTGTTCAGCGTCAATGCGGCCACTGCGCGCGCGGTGCCGAGGCTGTTCTCCCGCAACGAACGTGTCGTCTGCGAGTTCGCCACGAAGGCAGGTCATCACGCGTTCGTGATGGTCGGCGCGCTGTTCGTGGGCAGCATCGAAACGGCCTGGAATGGCGAGATCAATCCCCCGCCGCGACCCCGCAAGGCAGTCCGGTCTTTGCCGGCAGGAGCAGGCCTTGAACTCCCCAAGGGCGCAGAGATTGGCCGTTTCAACATGGGGTCGACGGTGGTGATGCTGTTCGAGCCTGGAAAGATCAGCTTCCACCCGGCCATGGTGCCAGGGGCCGTCGTTCGCATGGGCCAGCCCATCGGCACGATCACCGGCTGACCACCCCGCGCAGCCCATGATCGACTGGCGTCCTTCTGCAACCCGCGAAACGCTGCGGCACCGTGCCCGGTTGCTGGCAGTTGCGCGCGACTACTTTGACGCCACGGGCGCACTCGAAGTCGAGACTCCGTCCCTGAGCCGGGCCTGCGTGACCGACGTGCATCTCGCCAGCGTGGCGGCCACGGTCTGTGGCGGGCGTTACTTCCTGCACACGTCGCCGGAATATGCGATGAAGCGCCTGCTGGCCGCAGGCATGGGCGATATCTGGCAGGCCGCGAGGGTCTATCGGGACGGGGAATCAGGGCGACACCACTGCCCGGAGTTCACGCTGATCGAATGGTACCGGCTCGGACTGGACCACCATGGCTTGATGCACGACATCGAAACCCTCACGGTGTCACTGCTCGAGGGCACGCGAACCCTGCTGCCGAGCGAGAGGCTCTCCTATGCCGAGGTGCTGGAGCGCCATGCCGGACTGAACGCGTTCACCGCTTCTGCGAATGACATTACCGCAACGCTGCAAGCAGCCCACGTCGATGCACCGGCTGGACTCGCGTCCGATCGCGACGCATGCCTCGACCTGCTGATGAGCACCGTGGTGGGCCCGCGACTGGGCCAGGGCAGGCTGACGTTCGTTTACGACTATCCGGCGTCGCAGGCGGCGCTGGCTCGCGTCCGTGGCGATGTCGCATCACGGTTCGAGATGTACCTCGACGGCCTCGAGCTCGCCAACGGCTTCCATGAACTGACCCACGCACCCGAACAAAGGGAGCGATTCAATCAGGACATGCGCACTCGCGCAGCGCGTGGCCTGCCGACCAGCGTCCTGGATGAACCTTTCCTTGCCGCGCTGGAACACGGCTTGCCGGAATGTGCGGGGGTAGCGCTCGGATTCGATCGGCTGCTGATGTGCGCGCTGCGCCTGCCGCACATCGACGAGGCCCTGGCGTTCCGCTTCGAATCGCGCTGAGAAGGCAGGGGACGCAGGATGCCTGCGTCATCGCACCTTGAAGGCCCGGTCAGCCCTTCGCGCGCGCGATGTACTCGCCGGTGCGCGTATCGACGCGGATGATCTCGCCTTCGTTGATGAAGAGCGGCACACGCACGGTTGCGCCGGTTTCGAGCTTGGCGGGCTTGCCGCCGCCCGTGGCGGTGTCGCCACGAAGGCCGGGATCCGTTTCCACAATCTTGAGTTCGACATGGGCCGGCGCCGTCACGTTGAGCGGCACGCTATTCCACAACATCACCGTGCAGTTCATTCCGTCCTTCAGCCAGATGGCCGAATCGCCCATCGCGACCTTGTCGGCGGTGAATTGCTCGAACGTATCCGGCACCATGAAATGCCAGAACTCGCCGTCGGCGTAGAGATACTGCATCTCGGTTTCCACGACGTCCGCCGCTTCCACCGTGTCGCCGGACTTGAACGTGCGCTCGATGACGCGGCCGCTCTTCAGGTTGCGGATGCGTACCCGGTTGAACGCCTGGCCCTTGCCGGGCTTGACCATCTCGTTCTCGAGGATCGCATAGGGATCGTTCTCGAGAAGAATCTTTACGCCGGGCTTGAATTCGTTCGTGCTGTAGCTGGCCATTTAGGCACCGTTATATAAGATCGGAAGTCAGTGGGACCGAATGGAGGTCCCGGCAAAGGCCGCACATGATAGCCGCAACATCTCTCCCAAACCAGCCGCAGGACCCGCCTCGCTGGCAGCAAGCCCTCGCCGACGCCATCACGGACCCGGCAGAGCTGCTGTCCGAGCTCGCATTGGACGCGTCCGCGCTGCCTGCGATGAAGGCGGCCGCCCGGGATTTCCCGATGCTCGTCCCCCGGGGATTCGTGGCGAGGATGCGCAGGGGCGACCCGTCTGACCCCCTGCTGCTGCAGGTCCTGCCGACAGCGGCAGAACTGCTGCTCCAAGCCGGATTCGTCACCGACCCCGTGGGCGACCTCGACAGCCGTCGGGGTGACGGGTTGCTCCAGAAGTACGCCGGTCGGTCGCTGCTCATTGCCACCGGCGCCTGTGCCGTCCATTGCCGCTATTGCTTCCGTCGTCACTTCCCCTATGACGAGGAGACGGCCAGCATCGGCTCGTGGCAGGGGGCGCTTGAGCAACTGGCCGCCGACCCGAGCGTGCAGGAAGTGATCCTGAGTGGCGGGGATCCGCTCAGCCTGAGCGACCGGCGACTCTCCCAATTGACGACTGCGCTGCAGGCGATACCTCACATCAAGCGACTCCGGATCCACACCCGCCAGCCGATCGTGCTGCCGGAGCGGGTGGATGCCGGCCTGCTCGACTGGCTGGCAGGCGTGCCCCTGCAGAAGGTCGTCGTGCTGCACGCGAACCACGCGCGGGAAATAGATGGGACGGTCGTCAAGGCCTGTCGCGATCTCGCGGCTTCCGGAGCAACGCTCCTGAACCAGTCCGTGCTGCTTGCGGGCATCAACGATACGGCAGAGGCGCTCGGCGACTTGAGCGAAGCCCTGATTGCCGCAGGAGTGTTGCCGTATTACCTGCACGTCCTCGACCGGGTGAGCGGCGCATCACACTTTGACGTGCAGGAAAGTGTAGCGTGCGACCTCATCGACCAGCTCGCTGCACGGCTGCCCGGCTATCTCGTGCCGAAGCTGGTGCGCGAGGTCCCAGGGATGCCATCCAAGACTCCGGTCACGAAGTCACCCTGAAGTCCTCATGTAACATCAGCTGCGTTCCGCAGGCGGCGGACCGCAGCCAACGTCGAGGAAGGGTAAATTGGCGGAGCAAAGTGCGATCCCGATGATTGTCCTGACGCGGTCGCAGGACCACGTCGAAGTCATCAACAGCACCCTTCGCAACGCGGGCCACGCGGTGCATTGCAGCTGGATCCGCGACCTGCACGACCTGGCGGACGCTCTCGGGCAGATCAGTGCCGAGATGCTCATCGCGGTCATCGGCAACGACCCGGCCGAACTCTCGGCGATCATGCACGTGCGGGACCAGTGCGCGCCGGATGTCCCGGTCATCATTGCCGGCGAGAAGGTCGACGAGGACTCGATCGCTCGGGCCATGCAGCACGGCGCTAGGGACATGGTCACGCTGGCGCACCGGCAACGCCTGCAAGCCGTTGTTTCGCGCGAACTCCGTGCCTTCCGCCTGGAACGCTCGCTGAACTCGACGCTGACATCGGCGCACGAATCTCGCGAGCAGCTGAAGGCCTTCATGGCCGGGTCTGCGGATGCGATCGCGCAGGTCCAGGAAGGCATTGTCGTCGACGTCAATCCCGCGTGGCTCGAACTCTTCGGCTATCCCGACGCCGCGGCGATGACCGGCCAGCCCCTGATGGACACCTTCGACCAGGCTGCACAGAGCGCATTGAAGGGGGCGCTGGTCGCCTGCCTGCAAGGCAAGTGGACTGATCATTCCCTGAAGGCCAACGGATTGCTGAGCGACGGCTCGTCCGTGGCGCTCGAACTGGAGCTGTCCAGGGGCGAGTTCGATGGCGATCCCGCCGTGCGCGTGTGCGTGCCGGCACGCAAGCGTGACGTCCAGGCACTGGACCAACAGCTCACGGAAGCCATCGAGCGCGACGGAGCGACCGGCATGCTCCAGCGTCGCTACTTCATGGAACATCTCCATGCGACCCTGAGCCGCCCGGTCAAAGGCGGCGTCAGGCAGATGCTGTACCTCGAACCGGACCGGTACGCGAAGATCATCGATGACCTGGGCGCGCTGGCAGCAGACGAATTCATGGCACAACTGGCCGCTGTACTGCGGGAGCAGATGCATCCGCAGGATCTCGTGGGCCGCTTCGGCGAAGGCAGCTTCATCGCGCTGATCGAGCGGGGCACGCCGCGCGACGTCGAAGCCTGGGCTGGCGGCGTGCTGCGCAAGATCAAGGAACATGTATTCAGGATCAACGGCAAATCGATCAGCTGCACCTGCTCGGTGGGCATCGGCCTGATGGGGGCACGGATCACCGATCCCGCCGCACCGATCAAGGATGCGATCCAGGCACGGCAAAGCGCGCTCGAGCAAGGCGGCGATCGCGTCTACGTCATCGACCACACGGACGACGACACCAAGCAGGAAGCCAGCGACAAGATCTGGGTGCGCCTGATCAAGTCGGCGCTGATGGAGAACCGCTTCCGGCTGATGCAGCAGCCGATCGCAAGCCTGCTGGGAGAGGAGAAGTCGATGTTCGACATCCTCGTCCGCATGATCGACGAGGGCGGACAGGAAGTGCTGCCTTCGGAGTTCATGGCGGCAGCAGAACGCAACGATCTCATGAAGAACATCGATCGCTGGGTCATCGGCGCGTCGATGTCACTCTGCGCCAATCGCCCGATCGAACGGCTGTTCGTGCGCCTGTCGCGGGACTCGGTGATCGACCGCTCGCTGCCGGTGTGGCTGTCCAACCAGCTCAAGGCCACGCGCATCGACCCGGACCGGGTCGTCCTGCAGATCAGCGAGGCCGTCGCCACCACCCAGCTTCTTGAGACCGCGGAGTTCGCCAAGGCCATGCGCGCGGCCGGGTTCAAGTTTGCAGTCGAGCACTTCGGCGCGGGCCGCGACTCGCTGCAGCTGCTTGCGCAACTGCCGCTCGACTACATCAAGATCGACGGCATGCTCATGCAGGGTCTGGCGACGGACCGTGGATTGCAGCAGCGCGTGAAGGCGCTGGTAGACGGCGCCAAGGCACGGAACATCGCGACGATCGCCGAGCGGGTCGAAGATGCCAACACGATGGCTGTCCTGTGGCAGCTCGGCATCGAGTTCCTGCAGGGCTACTTCGTCAATGAACCCGAGCAGGTCGTGCTCGGGTAGACCCTCAGCCCTGGGCCGTTGCGACCAGGGCCTCCGCCTCCAGCCTCTCCACCTTGCGCCAACCTCGCGGCAACACGGCGCCGCGTTGTGCGCGCTCGCCGCGGTACTCCTTCAGCTCCGCAAACTTCAGTGTCATCTTGCGATCGGCGGACCAGACCAGGAGGTTCTGTCCGGGCGCAACCACTGCCACCGCGGCCAGGATCTCGCCGCTGCCTTTGCCTGAAGGCAAGCCGAAGATCTTGTTGCCCTTGCCCTTGGCCAGCTCGGGCAAGTCCCCGACCGGGAATGCGAGCATCTTGCCTTCATTGCTAACCGCGCACAGCAACGCACCCGCGGCCTCGGGCACCGGCGCGGGGATCAACACCCCCGAGCCTTCCGGCACATTGAGGACCGCCTTGCCGGCGCGATTGCGCGAATACAACTCCTCCAGCTTGACCACGAAGCCGTAACCCGCCTCGGACGCCAGCACCCATCGGTCTGACGGGTCGCCGATCATCACACCGGCAAACGTCGCCCCATCCGGCGGATCGATGCGCCCCGACAACGGCTCCCCCTGTCCTCGGGCAGAGGGGAGCGTGTGGGCCTGCACGCAATAGGTCCTGCCCGTGCTGTCGAGGAACACGGCTTGCTGCGTGCTGCGGCCTCGCGCGCTGGCACGGAACTCGTCGCCGGTCTTGTAGCCGAGCGTCCTTGGATCGATGTCATGCCCCTTGGCCGCCCGCGCCCAGCCACGCGCCGACAACACCACCGTGACGGGCTCTACAGTCACCAACTCCGTCTCGTCGATAGCCTGTGCAGCGCTCCGCTCGACGATCTTCGTGCGCCGCTTGTCGCCGAACTCCTCGGCAGCCGCCTGCAGCTCGTCCTTGACCAGCTTCTTCAGCTTGGCTTTGCTCTGCAGGATGCCGGACAACTCGTCCCGCTCGGCGGCGAGTTCGCCCTGCTCTCCGCGGATCTTCATCTCCTCAAGCCTGGCCAGGTGCCGCAGCTTGGTCTCGAGAATCGCCTCAGCCTGGATCTCAGAAAGACCGAATCGCGCAATGAGCGCGGGCTTGGGCTCCTCCTCGGTGCGAATGATGCGGATGACCTCGTCGAGGTTCAGGTACGCGATCAGCAACCCGTCGAGGACATGCAGGCGCGCCTCGACTTTGGCCAGCCGCCAGTTGAGCCTGCGAGTCACGGTCTCGGTACGGAACGTCAGCCACTCCACCAGCATCGACTTCAAGTCCATGACCCGCGGCCGGCCATCGAGGCCGATGACGTTGAGGTTCACGCGATAGCTGCGCTCGAGATCGGTGGTCGCGAAGAGATGCGCCATCAGCTGCTCGACATCGACTCGATTGGAACGCGGCGTGATGACGATCCGCGTCGGGAACTCGTGGTCGGATTCGTCGCGGATATCGGCCACCAACGGAAGCTTCTTGGCGTGGATCTGCGCTGCAACCTGCTCCTGGATGCGCGCGCCGGACACGAGGTAGGGCAGCTGCGTAATGATGATCTCGCCGTCCTCCTGCTCGTAGACAGCACGCGCGCGGTAACTGCCGTTGCCCGTCTCGTACATCTGCTTGAGCTCGCTGCGGGGCGTCACGATCTCGGCGCCGGTCGGCAGGTCCGGCCCTTGCACATGCCGGCACAGCTCGCGCACCGAAACGTCCGGCTCGTCCAGCAGGCGAATGCAGGCCGTTACGACTTCGCGCAGGTTGTGCGGCGGAATATCGGTAGCCATGCCGACGGCGATGCCCGTCGTGCCGTTGAGCAGCAGGTTCGGCACGCGTGCCGGCAGCAGCACCGGCTCGTCCATGGTGCCGTCGAAGTTCGGCGACCATTCCACCGTGCCCTGCCCGAGCTCGGACAGCAGCAGTGCGGCGTATTTCGTCAGCTTCGATTCGGTGTAACGCATCGCGGCAAACGACTTGGGATCGTCCGGCGAGCCGAAGTTGCCCTGGCCGTCGACGAGCGGATAGCGGTACGAGAAAGGCTGCGCCATGAGCACCATGGCTTCGTAGCACGCGGAATCGCCGTGCGGATGGAACTTGCCGATGACATCGCCGATCGTACGCGCGGATTTCTTCGGCTTGGACGACGCCGACAGGCCAAGTTCGCTCATCGCGTAGACGATGCGGCGCTGCACGGGCTTCAGCCCATCGCCGACGTGCGGCAACGCACGGTCGAGGATGACGTACATCGAATAGTCGAGGTACGCCTTTTCCGTGAACGTCTTGAGGGGCTGGCGTTCGATGCCGTCGAAGTTCAGCGTGGGTTGGTTGGGCACGGCTCTGGGTCTCTTTCGTTTGCTTGCAACCGGCGCGTCAGATCTGCGCGAGGTTGCCCTTTTCTTCCAGCCAGTCGCGACGGTCGCCGGCGCGCTTCTTGGCGAGCAGCATGTCCATCAGCTGGTCGACGTTGTCGGTCGCCTCGACGGTCAGCTGCACCAGTCGCCGCGTCTCGCGCGCCATCGTGGTCTCGCGCAACTGCAGGGGGTTCATCTCGCCGAGGCCCTTGAACCGCATGACCGTCGGCTTCGCACGCGGATTTTCGGCAGCGACGCGGTCCAGAATGCCCTGGCGTTCGGCATCGTCCAGCGCGTAGTACACCTGTTTGCCCACGTCGACACGGTACAGCGGCGGCATGGCGACGTGGATGTGGCCTGCCAGCACGAGCGGGCGGAAGTGCCTGAGGAACAGGGCACAAAGCAGTGTCGCGATATGCTGCCCGTCGGAATCCGCGTCCGCGAGGATGCAGATGCGGTGATAACGCAGGCCGTCGAGCTTGTCCGACGCCGGATCGACGCCCAGCGCAACGGCAATGTCATGCACTTCCTGCGACCTGAGGATCTCGGCGGCATCCACTTCCCAGGTATTGAGGATCTTGCCCCGCAGCGGCATGACAGCCTGGTATTCGCGGTCGCGCGCCTGCTTCGCGGAGCCGCCTGCGGAGTCACCCTCCACCAGGAACAGCTCGCAGCGCTCGGGCTCCTGCAACGTGCAATCCGCCAGCTTGCCGGGCAGCGCCGGCCCGCTGACCACGCGCTTGCGCGCAACGGTCTTGGCCGCCTTGAGGCGGACCTGGGCGCTCGCGATCGCCAATTGCGCGATCTTCTCGCCGGAGTCCGGATGCTGGTTCAGCCAGAGGGCCAACTGGTCCTTGACGACACCGGACACGAACGCGGCCGCTTCGCGCGACGACAGGCGCTCCTTGGTCTGGCCGGCGAACTGCGCCTCCTTCATCTTGGTGGACAGCACGTAACTTACGCCGTCCCAGACATCTTCGGGCGCCAGCTTCAGTCCTCGCGGCAGGAGATTGCGGAACTCGCAGAACTCACGGATCGCCTCGGCCAATCCCAGGCGCAAGCCGTTCACGTGCGTGCCGCCCTGGGGCGTCGGGATCAGGTTGACGTAACTTTCCTCGATGCGCTCGCCGTCATCGATGCGCCACGCAAGGGACCACTCCGCCGTCTCCTGCTCTCCCTGGATGCTGCCGCTGAAGGGTTCCTGGGGCAGCCACTCGCCCTTGCCGAGCGATTCCAGCAGGTACTGGTTGACGCCGCCCGTGTATTGCCATTCCTCCTGCTCGCCGGTGTGCTCGACCTTGAGGGTGACCTTGAGTCCCGGGCAGAGCACTGCCTTGGCCCTGAGCACGTGCTTGAGCTTCGGCAGCGAGAACGTCGACGTCTCGAAATACTGCGGGTCCGGCCAGAAGCGCACCGTCGTACCGGTATTCGCCTTGCCCACCTCGCCGACCACTTCCAGCTTCGTGTGCGTCCTGCCACCCTTGAAGCTGATGTTGTATTCCTTGCCGCCGCGGCGCACCCAGCATTCAAGATGCTTCGACAGCGCATTGACCACCGACACGCCGACGCCGTGCAGGCCGCCCGCAAACTGGTAGTTCTTGTCCGAGAATTTGCCGCCCGCATGCAGGCGGGTCAGGATCAGTTCGACACCGCTGACCTTCTCCTTCGGATGGATATCCACCGGCATGCCGCGGCCGTCATCGGCGACCTCGAGCGATCCATCCTTGTAGACCGTGACATCGATGCGTTTCGCGTGGCCGGAGAGGGCCTCGTCGACGGAGTTGTCGACGATCTCGTGGGCCAGGTGATTCGGCCGGCTCGTGTCCGTGTACATGCCCGGCCGTCGGCGGACTGGATCAAGGCCGCTCAGGACTTCAATATCGGAAGCGTTATAGGTCTGGGCCATTGCTGTGTGACAGGTATGCGATTCGGGGCGCGCCGGGCGGCGGCCGGAGCGAAGGGCGGGATTCTAGCATCGACCGGCGGCCCGCAACCGCACAGACACAAGGTCAGGGCCCAAGGACCGGCGGGCGCCGGCCACCGCGCGGGGGTGGACTCAGTCGAGATCCTTCACCAGCGCATCCCGCTGTGCGGTGCCAAGCAGGTCGACGGCATGCGTGTAGTGCTCGTGATCGACGCCGAGACTGACGGCCGCGCCGCTCCTGGCACTGGCCACCATGGCAGGCGTCAACTCGAAGCGCAGGAAGTGCACGGAGGATGTCTTGTGATCGTTCTCGCGCTCGAGGTCCTCGTCGGCGATCGCATACACGCGGGCATGCCCGGCCACCTGCGCCCAGCAATGATCCTCAATGCCCTTGAGCCTTGCCAGTTCTCGCCGGCGTTCCTCCGCATCGGGAAACTCGATGAGCAGCGTGGCCTTCCAGTTGCTGCCGTCGGGGATCAGGGGATTGTAGGCGGCCAGCTCCTCCTCGATGCCCTCCGCCTCGAAGATGCGCTCCACGCGAAGCATTTCCTGCACCTGGTACTGCACAGTCAGGCGATCCTCGAAGCACCAGGTCGTGTGCGGACCGACGGGAATCGTGCGAACCTTCTTGTGGGCAATCACCCGCGCCCGAAGGTCCTTCCGGGTCTTCGAGTACTGTTCGAGGCTGAAAAGGTCGGCAGGCTGCAGCTTCACTCTGGTCTTGCTCCGAAAAAGGCGAATCAGAGGCCGTAGGCCATCCGCAGCAGCCTGAAAGGATGCTCCGGTGCTTGGGGAGTCTCGAGGCCGGACTCGATCTGGTGGCCGGCCATCGGGCAGTCGCTTGAATAATGGTCGGCTCCGCCCTCGGCCACCTTGCGAACCACCGGCTTGCCGATTTTCATCGATACCTCCCGGTATTCGCTCTTCACCCCATAGGTGCCGTTGTGGCCCGAACAACGCTCGATGGGCTCGACTTGCGTGTCGGGCACGAGCATCAGGACGTCGCGGGTCTTGAGGCCGATGTTCTGGACACGCAGGTGACAGGGGACGTGATAGCTGACCTTGCCCAGCTTCTGCTTGAAGTCCGTACGGAACTTGCCGGCCTTGTGCCGCAACCAGAGGTACTCGAACGGATCGAACGTCGCGGCCTTGACCTTCTGCACCAACGGATCGTCCGGAAAAAGCAGAGGCAGTTCCTGCTTGAACATCAGCGTGCAGGACGGAATGGGCGTGACGATGTCGTACCCCTCGTCCACCTTGGCGGCGAGCAGGGGAATGTTGAAGTTCTTGAGGTCCTCGATGGCCTTGAGGTCGCCGAGTTCGAGCTTCGGCATGCCACAGCAGCGCTCGTCGCGCGTGAGAACCACGGGAATGCCGTTGTGGGCAAAGACCGCGGCCAGGTCCTCCCCGAGTCCGGGTTCGTTGCGGTTGCCGTAGCACGTTGCAAACAGCACGACTTTTCCGGTAGTCCCGGGCGCTGCTTCGGCCGCAGCCGGGTCGACCTGGTTCCTGTGGCGCTTGCGATAGGTATCGCTGTGATATTCCGGCACTGGGGCATCGACGTGAACACTCAGCACGCCATCGAGCACCTTGCGGCCGATGCTACTGCGATTGACGGCATTGACGATGCCGGACACGACGGGGATGCCGGCGATGTTGCCCACCACGTCGGTGGCACTCAGGATCTTGTCGCGCAACCGCACGTTGCCCTGCTCGAATTTGAAGGCCTTGGCACGCAGCATCAGGTGCGGGAAATCGAGATTCCAGGGATGCGGCGGCACGTACGGACACTTCGTCATGTAGCACATGTCGCACAGATAGCAGTGATCCACGACGTCCCAGTACACCTTGCGGTCGACACCATCGACCTCCCCCGTCGACGAGTTGTCGACCGCATCGAACAGGGTCGGGAACGAGTTGCACAGGCTGAAGCAGCGCCGGCAGCCGTGGCAGATGTCGAACACCCGCTCCAGTTCCTTGAACAAGGCCGTCTCGTTCAGGAACTCCGGGGCTTTCCATGGAATGGCATGACGGGTCGGGGCTTCGAGGCTGCCCTCGCGGGACCCGGCCCCCTTCGGGGGGCCTGAAGATGAAGTGCTCTCTGCCACAGATCCCCCGATCAGCTCGTGCTCACGCAAGCGGGACAAAGACGACTTCTGCGGTACTCGAGGACCGGCCGCGGCAGCCGCGACCGGTCCCCCAACACGTCGTACCGCCGGATCGCGTTACAGCGTATCCAGGGCCTTCTGGAAACGATTGGCATGCGAACGCTCGGCCTTCGCCAGCGTCTCGAACCAGTCGGCAATCTCGTCGAAGCCTTCGGTGCGTGCAGACTTCGCCATGCCGGGGTACATGTCGGTGTACTCGTGGGTCTCGCCAGCGATGGCAGCCTTGAGGTTCAGCGCAGTGCCGCCGATCGGCAGCCCTGTCGCGGGGTCGCCCACCTGCTCGAGGTACTCGAGGTGACCGTGCGCGTGCCCGGTTTCGCCTTCCGCGGTCGAGCGGAAAACGGCCGCCACGTCATTGAACCCCTCGACGTCCGCCTTGGCTGCGAAATAGAGATAGCGACGATTGGCCTGCGATTCGCCTGCGAAGGCGTCCTTCAGGTTCTTTTCGGTCGCGGTGCCCTTCAAGCTCTTCATTGCGAGTCTCCTTTTGAATGTCGCGGGACCACGGTTCTCAGGCAGCATGGACGACTGGTGCAGCGCCGGAATCCGCCCGATTCCGAGGCACTCCAGACCCGTTCCACCCGATTGATTAGACTAAGTCTAACTGGCGCCAGACTCTATTCGCCCGCTCCCCCCAAAGTCAACGCGGGGAAACCGCGCCGCAGGCGGCCACGGTCGGCGGTCGCAGCGTGTGGACTTCAAGGGATGCGATTGACCGGCCGTACCCTGCCGTGCAAGCTTGAGGCCTGCGGCTGAATTCGCGGCCGGTCATTCCCCTTCCAGGCTCGAAGACCCCCACCGTGACAATCCGCAAACCGCGCGAACCGAACGCCGCCAGGACCACTCCCGCATCTCACGCGGAAGACGCCACGCCCATCGACTTCGAGAAGGCGCTCGCGGACCTCGAGTCCATCGTCGACAAGCTGGAACAGGGAGACCTGCCGCTTGATGAGTCACTGAAGGCCTTCGAGCGCGGCGTCGAGCTCACCCGGCATTGCCAGGTGGCGCTCAAGCAGGCAGAACAGAAAGTTGAGATCCTGCTTCGCAAGACGGGACAGCCGGAACCGTTCGCCGCGGTCGGCGATGACGACGTCAGCGCCGCCGATGCGGATTGAGCGATGATGGCAACGGACGCCTCCCTCGCCGCACACCTGACCGCGGGCGGCGACGCCGATTCGCATCAGGACCCGTTTGCTGAGTGGCAAGCGCGCGTCGCACGGGAACTCGACCTGCGCCTGCCCGCTGCCGACACCGCACCGGAGCGATTGCATGCCGCCCAACGCTACAGCGTGCTCGGTCCAGGCAAGCGGGTACGTCCGTTGCTTGTCTATGCCACCGGCAAGTCGCTCGGCATTCCCGAGAATCAGCTGGACGCCGCGGCCTGTGCCATCGAGCTCATCCACGCGTATTCGCTGGTACACGACGACCTGCCAGCCATGGATGACGACGACCTGCGCCGGGGCCGTCCGACCTGCCATATCCAGTTCGACGAGGCTACTGCCATCCTGGCCGGGGATGCGCTGCAGGTGCTGGCCTTCCAGATCCTGGCCCGCGACCCGGCAGCGCCAGCCGATCCGGCCCGGCGGCTCAAGTTGATCGAGATTCTCGCCGACGCGAGCGGCACCGCCGGCATGGCAGGCGGGCAAGCGCTCGACCTCGCGGCGGAAGGCCGCACACTGACCGTCGCCGAAGTCGAGGAAATGCATGCTCGCAAGACGGGGGCCCTGATTCGGGCCAGCGTGACGATGGCAAGCCACTGCGCCGCCGTCCCGGATTCGAGGCGCGCCTGCCTTGACTTCTTCGCTGCGAAGATCGGCCTCGCCTTCCAGATCCAGGACGACCTGCTGGATATCGAGGGTGACCCCAAGGTGATCGGCAAGGCCGTCGGCGCGGACAAGGAACATAAAAAGCCGACGTACCCGGCCACGGTAGGCGTGCCTGCGGCAAGGGCCAAGCTGCTTGAGCTCCACGATGAAGCCCTCGCCGCCCTGGCACCGCTGGGTGCTGCCGCCGCCCCGCTGGTCGCGCTGTCCAACTGGCTGGTTGCGCGACGATCCTAGTCGTCGCCATGCGGGCCGGCAGTACGGTGTAAACTCAGGCTAGATGAAATCGAGCGATTCCTATCCGTTGCTGTCCGGCATCGACCTCCCGGCAGACCTGCGCCGGCTGCCCGCCACGCAGCTCGAACCGCTTGCGGCAGAATTGCGCCGCTATCTCATCGAGACTGTCAGCCAGATGGGCGGCCATTTCGCCGCAGGCCTCGGCACGGTTGAACGTACGGTCGCGCTGCACTACGTGTTCGATACGCCCCGCGACCGGCTGGTGTGGGATGTCGGGCACCAGGCGTACCCCCACAAGGTCCTGACCGGCCGGCGCGACCGCCTGCAGACCATCAAGCACAAGGACGGCCTCGCGCCTTTCCCGACCCGCAAGGAAAGCGAGTACGACACCTTCGGCGTGGGACATTCCAGCACCTCGATCAGTGCCGCGCTCGGCATGGCGATCGGTGCCGCGCGCGCCGGTGAACGACGGCGGGTAGTCGCCATCATCGGTGATGGCGCCATGAGCGCGGGCATGGCCTTCGAGGCCCTGAACCACGCAGGCAGCACGGACGTCGACCTGCTCGTCATCCTGAACGACAACGACATGTCGATTTCGGAGAACGTCGGCGCCTTCTCCAACTACTTCGCCCGCGTCCTTTCCGGCAAGCTGTACGCCACGCTGCGCGAAGGCAGCAAGAAAGTACTGAAGCGCATGCCCACCGTCTGGGAACTTGCCCGCCGCTCGGAAGAGCACATGAAGGGCATGATCCTGCCGGGCACGATCTTCGAGGAACTGGGCCTCAACTACATCGGACCGATCGACGGTCATGATCTCGGCGCACTGGTGTCGACGCTCAGGAACCTGCGCGATGCCAAAGGCCCGCAGTTCCTGCATATCGTCACGCGCAAGGGTAAAGGCTACGCCCCCGCCGAAGCCGACCCCATCAAATGGCACGGCCCCGGTCCGTTCGACGCCAAGAGCGGCGTGATCTTCAAGGAAAAAGCATCGGGCCCGTCCTATTCCCAGGTCTTCGGGCAGTGGCTATGCGACATGGCGGAAGCCGACTCGCGGATCGTGGGCATCACGCCGGCCATGAGGGAAGGCTCCGGGCTGGTCGAGTTCTCGCGCCGCTTTCCGGATCGTTATTTCGACGTCGCCATCGCTGAGCAGCATGCAGTCACGTTCGCTGCCGGCCTCGCCTGCGAAGGCACCGTCCCCGTCGTCGCGATCTACTCGACATTCCTGCAACGCGGCTACGACCAGCTTGTCCACGACGTGGCATTGCAGGACCTGCCTGTCGTGTTTGCGGTCGATCGCGCCGGACTGGTGGGCGGCGATGGCGCCACGCATCAGGGCAGCTTCGACCTGTCGTTCCTGCGGTGCATTCCCGGTCTCGTCGTGATGGCCCCGGCCGATGAAAACGAGTGCAGGCAAATGCTCTACACGGGCGTCACGCTGAAATGCCCGGCTGTCGTGCGGTATCCGCGCGGCACCGGACCCGGTGCACCGATCGAGGCACAGATGCGTGCCCTGCCCCTCGGCAAGGCCGAAGTACGGCGGGAAGGCCGCAGCGGCCTCGCCATCCTGGCATTCGGTGCGCTGGTGCCCGCGTGTGCCGCGCTCGCAGACCGGCTCGATGCCACGCTGGTCAACATGCGCTTCGTCAAGCCGCTCGACGAGGCGCTGGTGCTCGACGTGGCGGGACGTCACGAGGCCATCGTGACGGTGGAGGAAAACGTCGTGGCCGGAGGGGGTGGCAGCGCCATCGACGAGCTGCTGGTGGCGCATGGTACGGCGCTGCCGGTCCTCAATCTGGGCATTCCCGACCAGTTCATCGAACATGGCTCCCGCGAAGAGTGCCTCGCAGCTGCGGGACTCGATGCGGCCAGCCTCGAAACCACCATTTCCCAGTGGTGGCGCGTCACCAAGCGGCCCGCCGCGGCCCGCTCTCGCTGACGAACCCCGCAGGGGCAGGAAGCCCGGGGCTTGATTTATACTGCGGCTGTCCGCATTGACAGGCCTTTCGGCGACCGACACCTTCCCCCCCGATCAGCACCGGAAAGCGCCGATTTCGAATCCGTCCGACCCGCGGCAACGAACCGTTGCTGGCGAACCGACCCCTGAGGAGTGAATGCCATGGCTACCACCGCCGATCGTCCCGCCCTGCCAGGGATCGAAGACGTCCAGAGCCGTGCCGATACGCGCCAGCTCCCCATCAACAAGGTGGGCATCAAGGACATCTACCACCCCGTGCGGGTCAAGGACCGCCAGGGCGGCGAGCAGCACACGGTCGCGAACTTCAACATGTACGTCGCGCTGCCCCACAACTTCAAGGGCACGCACATGTCGCGCTTCGTCGAGATCCTCAACCGCAACGAGCGCGAAATCTCGGTGGAGTCATTCCGCGGCATGCTGGCCGACATGACGAAGCGGCTTGACGCCGAATCCGGCCACATCGAGATGAGCTTCCCCTACTTCGTGATGAAGAAGGCGCCGGTCACCGGCGTGGCAAGCCTCATGGACTACAAGGCGGCACTGATCGGGGACTTCCACGGCGGCCAGGCGGAACTGTGGATCAAGGTCGTCGTGTCGGTCACGAGCCTGTGCCCCTGCTCGAAGGACATCTCGGACTACGGCGCGCACAACCAGCGCTCGCACATCACGATCAAGGCGCGCATCGCCGACCACATGTGGCTCGAGGAACTGATTGATATCGCCGAGAAGGAAGCGTCCTGCGAGGTCTACGGGATCCTGAAGCGCCCGGACGAGAAGTACGTGACGGAGCGGGCGTACGACAACCCCAAGTTCGTGGAGGACATCGTCCGCGACGTGGCGGTCCGCCTCAACAACGAGCCCAGGGTGCGGGCTTATGTCGTCGAGTCAGAGAATTTCGAGTCGATCCACAACCACTCGGCGTATGCGCTTATCGAAGCGGACAAGGACAGGAAGAAAACCTGAGAACCAGGCCGGACCGGGCATCAGGTGCCGGCGCGTTCGCCGCTTTGCAACCGCCCGATCAGGTTGCTGAGGAAGACCTTGTTGAAGCGCAGCTGGCAGGCGGCGGAAGCCTGCTCCAGCAGTGTTGAACTGACCTTCATCAGCGTGACGTCGGAGAGCGCCTTGATGGTCGCAAGCCGCTTGGCGCCCCTCAGGTAGCTCGTCTCTCCGAAGCAGTCGCCCATGTCGAGCTCGCCCACCGTGCGCCCATTGCGCGCCACGGCGACCTTGCCCGAGACGATGACGTAGAAGCGATCGTCCATCTCGCCCTCGCGCACGATCTCGTCGTTCACGTCATAGTCTTGCCAGTGGCTGGCGCGCAGCACTTCCATGATCTCGGACTGCGAGAAATCATGGAAGAACTTCAGTGTCCTCAGGATCGAGAACTGCTCCTGGCGGTCAAGCTTGGCATAGCTTTCGCGCAGCCTCTGGTGGACTCGCGTCAGCGCGCCCGCAAGGTCCTGGCCGTTCTGGAAGCGATTGTCGGGATCCTTCTGCAACGCCTTGACGACGACGTCCTCGAGTTCCTCGGGAACGCCCGAGCGCAGCGTGTGGATCGGCTGTGCCGTGGCATAGACGATCTGGTGCAGGAGCTTCGACAGGTTGCCGCCGCGGAACGGCCGGAAGCCGGTCAGCATCTCGTACATCACGGCGCCGAGCGCATAGATGTCAGAGCGGTTCGTGATGTCGGCAGACTGGATCTGCTCGGGTGACATGTAGGACGGGCTGCCGGCGATGCCTTCGATGCGGGAGATGTCGGAGTCAGCGACCAGCGCGATGCCGAAATCGATGATGCGCACGTCGTTCGACTGCGTCAGCATGATGTTGGACGGCTTGATGTCGCGGTGGATGACCCCGCGGCGGTGCGCGTAGTGGAGCGCCTTGGCGCACTTGTAGATGATCTCGACGACGTCGTCGATGGGCAGCAGGTTGTCGGGCTTGCAGTAGGCAGCGAGCGTGCGTGCGCCGTGTACATGCTCGGTAACGATGTAATAGCGACCCTGCTCCTCGCCGGCATCGAAGATCGGCAGGATGTTCGGATGCTGCAGCATGCCGACCATGTGTGCCTCGGACAGGAACATCTTGCGGGTGACGCGCGCGCGATCCTCGTCGGTGGTCTCGATGTTGTAGACCTTGATGGCCACATCGCGACGGTAGTAGGGATCGTGCGAAAGATAGACGATGCCCGTGCTGCCCCGACCGACTTCCTTGACGATCGTATACTTGCCTATGCGCTCGGGAATGCCCGGATCCCGGCCCCCCGCCACGTTGACCAATGCTTTGACGGGTTCGGAAGGCATCTTTAAGTGCGCAGTGGCTCTAGAGCAGGAGGTGGACCAGATACAGGATCGCTCCCGCAAAAATGCCTGCGAGAACGTCATCGAGCATAATTCCGAGACCTCCCTTGAGACTGTGATCGGCCTCCCGGATCGGCCAGGGCTTCACGATGTCGAAGAAGCGGAACAACCCGAACCCGGCCAGCAGCCACAGGGGCTCCGCAGGCGCCGCCAGCATCGTGATCGCGTAGCCGACCACCTCGTCCCAGACGATGCCGCCATGGTCATGGACACCGAGGCGGCGCGCGCTTTCGCCACACACGTAGACCCCGACGAGGAAGCCGGCGAGTACCAGCGCCAGCTGCACCATGAGCCCCAAGGGAGCCATGAGCAGGACGAAGGGAATCCCGACAATCGTCCCGAAGGTCCCGGGGGCATAGGGACTCAGGCCAGCGCCGAACCCGAAGGCCACCAGGTGCACAGGATCTCGAAGGATGCGGGGGCTGGCACTCCACCTCATCGGGAATGCATTCCATCTGGACCGCGGTCGGTGTGGATGGGCTCCATGTCATCAGGCTCCAGCAAAGTGGTCATAGCCTGACGTCGCAACAGTCACTGCCCGCCCGCCGCGCAGGCACTGCACGACAGACTGGCCAGGATCTCGCTGCGTGATGCGCCCTATGCGAGTGCAAGCCGGTTCCAGGTTGCCACAGAGTGCCTCGAACTCAGGGACCCGCTCCGCAGCGATGGTAAACAACAATTCGTAGTCATCGCCGCCCGAGAGCGCAAAGCGCTCGACAGCGGCGGCATCGAACAATGCGGGCATAGAAGGTGACACCGGCAGGCGATCCATCTCTAGCTGCGCAGCGCAGCCACTCGCGTCGCATAACTTGCCGAGATCGCCAAGCAATCCGTCCGAGACATCCATCGCGGCAGACGCCAGTGTGCGCAGCGTCCGCCCCAACGCCACCCTGGGCTCCGGCGAATTGAAACGATGCTGCAGGACGTCACCCGCTGTGCCGCCTTGAAGCTGTCGCTGGATCACGGCGAGCCCAGCCGCCGATTCTCCCGGGATGCCTGATACGTAGATGAAATCCCCGGGACGCGCTCCTCCGCGAGTCAGTGCATGGTCTGCTTCGATGAAGCCCAATACCTGCACCGTGATGACGAGCGGACCTTTGACGGTATCGCCGCCGACCAGCGCGACGTTGTATCGCTGCGCCAGGTCATGAAAGCCGCTCGAGAACTCCTGCAACCAGTCGGGATTGGATTCGGGGAGTGACAACGACAGCAACGCCCACGCGGGCTCGGCTCCCATCGCAGCCAGATCGCTCAGGTTGACGGCAAGTGCGCGATGGCCGATGAAGCGGGCCGCAGTACCGGCAGGAAAGTGGACCCCTTCGACGATCGTATCCATGGCCGCAACGAGACGACGGTCCGCAGGGACTTGCAGCAGCGCCGCGTCATCGCCGATGCCCAGCAGGACATCGCTGCGGGCGCTCCGCCTCGCGAAGTAGCGGGAGATGATCTCGAACTCGCCGGGAGGAACAGCCGAAGTCATGTTGCGGCAGAGCCCGATTGGCTTGCGGCTTGGTCGTCAGGGAACCGAACCCGCTGCACCCGGAGCCACTTCAGCGCGGCGTTCGCGAGCAGCCTTGTCGAGCAGCGCATTGATGTATTTGTGTCCGTCCGTGGCACCGAATTTCTTGGACAGCTCGACGGCCTCGTTGATGACGACGCGGTGCGGCACGTCGGGCCGGGCAACCAGCTCATACAGGCCGAGCCACAGGATCGCGCGCTCCACGGGATCGATCTGGGCGACAGGACGATCGGCATAGCTCCCGAGTACGGCATCGAGCTCGGCGTTGCGGGCGATGCAGTTCTGCACGAGATCGGTGAAGTACTCCGCATCGGCCCCCGCATAATCCTCGCTGGTGGCGTACTGCAGCCCCAACTCTGCCGCAGCGCCCGCATCCTGCCCCGTGAGCTGCCACTGGTACATGGCCTGCATGGCGAGCTTTCGCGCGACGCTACGTGCGCGACTGCCCCGCCCTGTCTTGCGTGCGGGTTGGCTCAAGATTCGAGCCGCCTGAGCAGGTTGGCGAGTTCCAGTGCGCACAGGGCCGCGTCGGCACCCTTGTTGCCGGACTTGGTGCCGGCACGATCGATGGCCTGCTCTACCGTTTCAGTCGTCAGCACGCCAAAGGCCACAGGCACACCCGTATCGTGCGACACCCGCGCGAGGCCGCCGGCACACTCGCCCGCGACGTAATCGAAATGGGCGGTATCGCCGCGAATGACGGCCCCGAGCGCGACGATCGCATCGTATCGGCGACTCGCCGCGAGCTTCCGCACGACCAGCGGCAAATCGTAGGCACCGGGCACCTTGATGATCTCCAGCTGTTTGTCGCTGGCGCCGTGGCGCTTGAGGATGTCGACGGCACCCAGGACCAGCTGATCGACCACGAACTGGTTGAAGCGCGTGGCGGCAATGGCGAAGCGCAGGTCGCGGACCTGCAGGTCGCCCTCGATGATTTTCACGTTGTCCATGACTCTGGATCCAGGGAAGCAGACTGGCAGTATACCGGGGTTACGGTAGCGGCCCTAACTCTCGACGTACTCGACGACCTCGAGGTCGAACCCAGAGATTCCAAGCATCTGCTTCGGCGCCGACAGCACCCGCATGCGATTGATGCCGAGATCCTTGAGGATCTGCGCGCCGATACCGTAGGTCCTGAGCACCTTCATGCCGGTCGACTGGGCAGCGTTGGCGGCCTCTGCCGATGCCAGGCCTCCGACGGCGTCCATGAGGTCCCGCGGGGTCTCCGTCGGGCGCAACAGCACGACGACACCACAGCCTTCTGCTGCAATCCTCTGCATCGCCGACCGCAACGGCCGCCCGAGCGATTCCAGCTGGACGCCCACCAGGTCGCGTACGGTGTCCCGCAGATGCACGCGCACGAGCGGTGCCGCCACTGCAGCGATGTCGCCACGCACCAGTGCGAGGTGAACGGTCTGGTTCACGTGGTCTTCATAGGCGACCATCCGGAAAGGCCCGAACTCGGTGGCGATCTGGCGCTCAGCGATGCGCTCGACCGACCGCTCCTTCTCCAGGCGGTAGCGGATCAGGTCTGCGATCGTGCCGATCTTGAGTCCATGGTGCCCGGCGAACTTCTCGAGGTCCGGCCTGCGCGCCATCGTGCCGTCGTCGTTGAGGATCTCGACGATCACTGCCGCAGGCTGACAGCCGGCGAGCCGCGCCAGGTCGCAGCCTGCCTCGGTATGGCCCGCGCGCGTCAGCACGCCACCCGGCTGCGCCATGAGCGGAAAGATATGCCCGGGCTGCCGCAGGTCTCCGGGGACGGCCTTGGGATGGACGGCGGTCAGGACCGTATGGGCACGGTCATGGGCCGAGATTCCGGTCGTCACGCCTTCAGCGGCCTCGATCGACACGGTGAAATTGGTAGCGTGCTCGAGGTGCGTATCGCTGACCATCAGGGGCAGGCGCAACTGCTTGCATCGCTCCTGCGTGAGCGTCAGGCAGATCAGGCCGCGGCCGTAGCGCGCCATGAAGTTGATGTCCTCGGCGCGAACGAACTCGGCGGCCATCAGCAAGTCGCCTTCGTTCTCGCGGTCCTCGTCGTCCATGATCACGACCATGCGCCCCGCACGCAGGTCCGCCAGGATCTCCTCGATCGAATGCAGGGTCATGACGCGCCCATCATGCGTTCAAGGTAACGGGCGATGATGTCGACCTCGATATTGACCCGCTTGCCCGGCACGCAGCCTCCCAGAATCGTCACGTCCAGCGTATGGGGTACCAGATTCACGTCGAAGTGCGCATCAGGTGTCCCCGCAGCGAGGTCCGTGACGCCATTCACCGTGAGGCTCACGCCATCCACCGTCACAGACCCCTTGCGAGCGATGTAACGGGCCAGCTTCACCGGCACCGCGAACTCGACGCGCCGGGACCTCGCGTCGTCTGTCACCGCGACGACCGTCGCAATGCCATCCACATGCCCCGTGACATAGTGGCCGCCGAGCGCGTCACCGGCCCGCAGTGCCTTCTCGAGATTCACCCGTGACCCTGCCTCCCAGCCACCGAGCGTCGTCAACGACAGGGTTTCGCGAGACACGTCGGCAGTGAAGGCTCCATCGACGAGTTGCGTTACCGTAAGACAGCAGCCGTTGCACGCGATGCTGTCACCGAGCGCAGTCCCCTCCAGGTAGCCGGCAGGTGCGGCGATCGCAATTTCGACGTCGCCCGCTTTGGGGACGCACCGCGTCACGGTACCGATGGTCTGGACAATGCCTGTGAACATTCTCTTCTCAACCTTGACTGGCTTGATTGGGGCCACGCGGCTTCCACGTGAACCGGATGTCCTTGCCCAGTTGCCGCTGCTCGACCAGGTCCAGCTCGAGCCGCCGCTGCATGTCATCAATGGCAGGCAGCGCCAGCATTGACTGCGCCTCGCTGCCCAGCACGATCGGGCTCATGTATGTGATCAATGCATCGGCAAGGCCCAGCTCGAGGAAACGCCCGGACAGCACCGGCCCCGCTTCGACGAGCACTTCATTGCAGTGACGACTCGCAAGATCGTGCAGCACGGCAACGAGATCGACTGCCCCGCGCATGTCGGCACCGACGGTGTGCACGCGGGCGCCCGCCTCTTCCAGCGCCCCTGCGCCGGCCGTCATCGTCGTATAAACCAGCGTCGCTCCCGGCTCGCGCAGCATGCGAGCAGTGGCAGGCATGCGCAGCCTTGAATCACAGACCACCCTGAGCGGCTGGCGACCCCGCATCTCGATCGTCTGGTCACGGACATTGAGCTGTGGATCGTCAGCCAGCACCGTGCCGATGCCCGTCAACACCGCGGAACTGCGTGCCCGCAGCCGCTGCACATCGCGACGCGCCGGTTCACCCGTAATCCACTTGCTCGCGCCGTTCCTGAGCGCCACCTTGCCGTCCAGGCTCGCAGCGACCTTGACCGTGACATGCGGCAGGCCGCGAACCATCCGCTTGAAGAACCCGATATTGAGCCGCTCTGCCTGCCGGGCAAGCAGGCCGCTCTCGACTTCGATGCCGGCTGCGCGCAGCTGGTTGATCCCCCCGCCATCGACCAGCGGGTTCGGGTCGCCGACCGCGCACACCACGCGACGCACCCCGGCGGCAATCAACGCGTCAGTGCACGGCGGAGTACGACCATGATGGGAGCAAGGCTCGAGCGACACGTAGGCCGTTGCACCTCGGCTCAAGGCACCGGCAGCACGCAACGCATTGACCTCGGCATGCGGACCGCCGACGGGATCCGTCCAGCCCTCGCCGACAATCCTCTCGCCCGCCGTGATCACGCAGCCCACGCGGGGATTCGGATCGGTCGTGTAGAGACCGCGCTCGGCCAGTTGCAGCGCGCGGGCCATCATCCGCTGGTCGAATTCGGTGGCCATCGCTACTTCTTGCGATCGCCGCCGGTCCAGAGCGGCAACTGGTTCTCGCCCGCCCGCCCGGGCTGCAGGCGCAGCTTCTCGATCTCTTCGCGGAAGGCATCGACGTCCTGGAAACTGCGGTACACCGACGCAAAGCGCACGAACGCCACCTCGTCCAGGTGTCGCAACTCCTCCATGACGAACTCGCCGATCAGCCGCGAAGGGACTTCACGCTCACCCAGGGTCCGCAAGCGATGGCAAATATGCACCACTGCCGCATCGATGGCTTCGCTCGACACCGGCCGCTTCTCGAGCGCCTTCGACATGCCATGCCGCAGCTTGTTCTCGTCGAACGGTTCGCGGGTCGAATCGCTCTTGACGATCCGCGGCATGACGAGTTCCGCGGTCTCGAAAGTCGTGAATCGTTCGCCGCAGGCGAGGCATTCCCGACGGCGACGGATCTGCTGCCCTTCTCCCGCGAGCCGGGAGTCGGTCACCTTCGTCTCTTCATGACCACAGAAAGGGCAGTACATAAAAAGACAGGGCCGGTTGCGGGTCTTGGGTTACGGCTTCTTTCCGTAAACCGGGAAGCGGGCGCAAAGCTCGAGCACCTGCGCCTTGACGCGAGCAATGACGGCCTCCTCGGGCTTGTCGAGCACGTCGGCGATCCAGTTGGCAAGGTCGGTCACTTCACGCTCGCGCATCCCGCGCGTGGTGACGGCCGGCGTGCCAAGACGCAGGCCGCTCGTGACGAACGGCGACCGCGGATCGTTGGGTACGGAGTTCTTGTTGACGGTGATGTTCGCCCGCCCCAGCGCCGCATCGGCCTCCTTGCCCGTCAGCTCGCGTCCGATCAGGTCGACGAGGAACAGGTGGTTGTCCGTGCCGCCGGAGACGATCTTGTAGCCGCGAGACTGCAACGTCTTCGCCATCGTGCGGGCTTTCTGCACGATCAGCTCCTGGTAGGCCTTGAACTCGGGCTGCAGCGCCTCGAGGAAAGCCACCGCCTTGCCGGCGATGACGTGCATCAGCGGTCCACCCTGGGTTCCGGGGAACACGAGGGAGTTCAGCTTCTTCTCGATGTCCTCATTGGACTTCGCGAGGATCAGGCCGCCGCGCGGTCCACGCAGCGTCTTGTGCGTCGTCGACGTCACGACGTCGGCCCACGGCACCGGGTTCGGATAGACACCCGCGGCGACAAGTCCGGCGACATGAGCCATGTCCACCAGGAAATAGGCATCGACGCTGTCGGCGATGCGTCGGAAACGCTCCCAGTCAATGACGCGGGAATACGCCGAGAAGCCGGCAATGATGAGCCGCGGGCGGTACTCGCGTGCCAGCCGCTCGACCTGCGCGTAGTCGATCTGACCGGTTGCGGCATCCAGCCCGTACTGCTGGGCCTTGAAGATGCGGCCCGAGAAGTTGACCTTGGCACCGTGGGTGAGATGCCCGCCGTGATCGAGGCTCATGCCGAGGATCGCATCGCCCGGATTGATCAGGGCGAGGTACGCCGCAGCATTGGCCTGCGAGCCGGAATGCGGCTGCACGTTCGCATAGGCAGCGCCGAACAGCTTCTTGGCGCGGTCGATTGCCAGCGCCTCCGCAACGTCCACGTGCTCGCAACCGCCGTAGTAGCGTTTGCCCGGATATCCCTCCGCGTACTTGTTCGTCAGGACCGACCCCTGCGCCTCGAGCACCCTCGGACTCGCGTAGTTTTCGGACGCGATCAGCTCGATGTGCTCTTCCTGGCGGCGGTATTCGGCATCGAGCGCCGCCTTGAGCTCTGGGTCGAAACCGGCGATCTGCATATCTGCTGCGAACATGCGGGGAAGTCTCCGAAAAGAGGAGCGCGGATTCTACAGGAAAGGGGGGGCAGGTCGGCGCCGACAAGCGCCGGCCGGACCAGGCCAACGGGGTTGCAGCCGCCGCCTGTCGACGAGGCCACATACCCAATTGAAATCAACGGGTTTTGTCAGGTCGCGGCCACCAGCGCCTTGACGACGGCGGTCCAGGTCCGGCCCACGTTGTCGCGGTTGTACCCACCGCCTCCGGTGGCGACGACCCGGCCGTGTCCGAACTCGTCCGCCAGCGCACACAACCGCCCGGCAGCGTGAGCATGGGCGGCCGGACTCAGGCGCAAGTGCGTCAGGGGGTCGCCCTCGATACTGTCGGCACCACACTGGAACAGGATGAACTCGGGTTCGCCCGCCCGGAGGTACGCCTCGATCTGTTCCCAGGCACCGAGGAACTCCGCATCTCCTGCACCCGGCGGCAACGGGATGTTGAGCTTGGTGCCCTTCGCGTCACCCTTGCCCGTCTCCTGGGCGGAACCGGTTCCGGGGTAAAGGTAGCGGCCGTCCTCGTGGGTATCGGCAAACAGCAGCCAGGGATCGGACTCGAAGCCGTAGAACACGCCGTCACCATGGTGGGCGTCGATGTCGACGTAGGCTATCTTGCCGAGGCCGTACTGCCGCCGCAGCAACTCGATGGCGACACCGCAGTCGTTGAAGACGCAGAAACCCGCCGCCTTGCCGCGCGCTGCGTGGTGCAGGCCCGCGATCGGCACGAAAGCCCGCCTCGCCCTGCCCGCCATGACCTCGTCCAGGGCGACGAGGGTGGCGCCAACCACATGACTTGCCGCCTCGAACAGGCCCGCCCAGGCAGGCGTGTCGCCGCCGTCGAGAAAACCCGAACCGGTGGCCGTCTGTTGCCGCACGAACTCGACGAACGCCGCATCGTGAAAGGCCGTCAGTTCCCCGGTCGTCGCGCTGCGGGGATCCGCCCAGCGGACCCGCTCGTGCATGCCGGCATTGCGCATTTCCCTGATGAACACGCCGTGGCGGTCGGGCCCGAAGGGATGTCCCTCGGGAAAGCCGTAGCGGGCGATCTGCTCGCCAGCCACCACCAGGACGTTCGGAATCGGTGTCGTGGACAATCGGGCATCCGGAAACTCAGGTGACGGGGAGCGTAGCACAGGCCCATCGGGGCGCCGGAAGCCACCCCTTGGGGCTGCGGCTCCTGATGTATCATCGGTCCCCTTTTTGACAGCTTTCAAGGTCGCGACATGGCTCAATTCATCTTCACCATGAACCGGGTTGGCAAGGTAGTGCCGCCCAAGCGGACCATCCTGCGCGACATCTCGCTGTCGTTCTTCCCGGGCGCGAAGATCGGCGTCCTCGGCCTCAACGGGTCGGGCAAGTCGACCCTGCTGCGCATCATGGCGGGCATCGACAAGGAGATCGAAGGCGAAGCCCGCCCGCAGCCCGGCATCCGCATCGGCTATCTGTCCCAGGAACCCGCCCTCGATCCCGCGAAGGACGTGCGCGGCAACGTGCTCGAAGGCGTGGCGGAGATCCAGTCGCTCATCGACCGCTTCAATGCGGTCAGCGACAAGTTTGCGGACCCGGACCTGACCGACGACGCCATGAACAAGCTGATGGAGGAGCAGGCCAAGCTGCAGGACGCCATCGACGCCAAGGGCGGCTGGGAGCTGGAGCGCAAGCTGGATGTCGCAGGCGACGCGCTGCGGCTGCCGCCATGGGATGCGGACGTCACCAAGATCTCGGGTGGCGAGCGCCGCCGCGTGGCGCTATGCCGCCTGCTGCTGTCGGAACCGGACATGCTGCTGCTCGACGAACCGACGAACCACCTCGATGCGGAATCGGTCGCGTGGCTTGAAAGGTTCCTCGAGAACTATCCGGGCACCGTCGTCGCGGTCACCCACGACCGCTACTTCCTCGACAACGTCGCCGGCTGGATCCTCGAACTCGACCGCGGCCACGGCATTCCGTGGGAAGGCAACTACTCCTCGTGGCTCGAGCAGAAAGAGAAGCGACTCGCCACGGAAGAAAAGCAGCAGGAAGGCTTGCGCAAGATGCTGGCACGCGAACTCGAGTGGGTGCGTTCGAACCCGAAAGCCCGCCAGGCCAAGAGCAAGGCCCGCCTGCAGCGCTACGAGGAACTCGCTTCTCAGGAATTCCAGAAGCGGAACGAGACGAACGAGATCTACATTCCGCCTGGGCCGCGCCTCGGCGAACTGGTCATCGAGGCCACAGGGCTCAAGAAGGGCTTCGGCGACCGCCTGTTGTTCGATAACCTGAGTTTCAACCTGCCGGCCGGCGGCATCGTGGGCGTGATCGGCCCGAACGGCGCCGGCAAGACGACGCTGTTCCGCATGCTCACGGGCCAGGAAAAGCAGGATTCCGGCGAGTTGCGCATGGGACCGACCGTCCAGCTCGCGTACGTCGACCAGTCACGGCAGTCGCTCGACGACAAGAAGACCGTCTGGCAGGAAATCTCGAACAGCCAGGACATCATCAAGGTGGGCAACTACGAGATTCCGTCGCGCGCCTACGTCGGCCACTTCAACTTCCGCGGCACGCAGCAGAGCCAGCTCATCGGCGAGCTGTCGGGCGGTGAGCGCAATCGCGTACACCTCGCGAAGGTACTGAAGAGCGGCGGCAACGTGCTCCTGCTCGACGAACCGACGAACGACCTCGACGTGGAAACGCTGCGTGCGCTCGAAGATGCGCTGCTCGCGTTCCCCGGTTGCGCCGTCGTGATCTCGCACGATCGGTGGTTCCTCGACCGCATCGCGACTCACATCCTCGCCTTCGAGGGCAACAGCGAAGTGGTGTGGTTCGAGGGTAACCACGCGGATTACGTCGAGGACTTCAAGCGTCGCAAGGGTGACGACGCCGACCGGCCCCATCGCATCAAGTACCGCAAGCTGAACGCTTAAGGCAGGGCGAGAAAATGGATACCGATGCCATAGCGATCACGCTCGCGGGCTTCGGTCTCATCCTGCTCATCCTGGCAGTGCAACGGCTGCGCCGGGCACGCTACCTGGCGGCCGGCAGCACGGCGCTGTTCGGGCTGCTGTTCCTGGCGGTGGCAGGCGGGTTCTTCATCGTTGCGCTGAACCTGAGGACCTACAGCCGGCTCACGTACGAGCAGCCGGTGGCCGAACTGGTCTTCGAAGCGCGGGGGCCGCAGAACTTCCAGGCGATCGTCACTCAAATCCCTTCGGGCAGCCTGCAGATCCTGCAGGTCAATGGCGACGAATGGCAGATGGACGCGCGCATCCTCAAATGGCGGAGCTGGGCGAACGTGCTCGGCCTCAACGCGCAGTACCGCCTGGAACGGTTCAGCGGCCGCTACCGCGACATCGAGCAGGAACGGTCCGCACCGCGCAGTGTCTATCCGCTCGCGGACAATCCGGGCGTCGACATCTGGACCCTCGCGGCAAACGGTTCGCGCTGGGTGCCGTTTGTCGATGCGGTGTATGGCAGCGCCACCTACCTGCCGATGGCCAATGGCGCCCGTTTCCAGGTCACGTTGAGCCAATCCGGGCTGCTGGCGAGGCCGATCAACGATGCCGCGTCCCAGGCGGTCGCCGGCTGGACGACCCCCTGACGCAGGACCGGTCCGGATCGACTGACCCGCCGGCATCCCGTCTTACGTCCGACAAGGCCCGCACGGACGGTAAGCCCCTGTAGGGTCAGGAATATCTGTGCAGTGTGGCAGCGATTCGCTAGACTGTGATCGCACGCAGTCGCAGCCCTTGCATGGACAGTTGCAGGTCAAGGAATTCTGCCCATGTCGATCCACATCGATTCGAACAGCCGGTTGCACCACGACCAGGAAGCGAGCTTTGCGCTCGTCTGCCCGCACTGCCAGGTGCTCTCGCACATGACGGCGGTGTCCATCCCGCAGTTCGCCCAGCTCTCGGCGCACAAGCCCAATCACGTCGGCATCGTCTACCGCTGCGACTCCTGCAACGCGCCTGTCTTCCTCAAGTTCCCGGTGAAGATCTACGCGGCCACGCGCGTCGAACTCGCCCCGAATTACCTGGAACTCGAGCGGCCGCGCGAGAAGTTCACGTACACGTACCTGCCCGAGGAAAGCGAGCTGCTCTTCAAGGAGGCGCTCAGCTGCTACGCGCACGGCGCGTTCAATGCCTTCGCCTCGATGTGCCGGCGTACCGCGCAGTCCGTGTTCCGCGACCTGGGAGAGAACGGCAAGCTGCGCATCTTCGACATGGTGGCCGACATCCGCGGGATGGCCGAGCTCGACAACGAAACGTACAGCCTGCTGAAGAAGATCCTGTTCGACAACGATGCGGATGCATATCCGAGCCTGCCCGTGCTGACGGGCGAGCACGCGGGGATCCTGCTCGAAGTCATGAAGGACCTGCTGTACCAGTCCTACATCCGTCGCGGCAAGCTGCAGCAGGCAATGATGGTCAGGCGCTTCTTCGCCGAGGAAAGCCAGTCCTCGCGCGTCACGCCGTTCCTGAAGGCGTCTTCCTGATCAGCCGACCCAGGCGCGGGCGTTGCGGAACATCCGCATCCAGCCGCCATCTTCCCGCCAGTCGTCCGGATGCCACGAGTTCTGCACGGTGCGGAACACGCGCTCCGGATGGGGCATCAACGCGGTAAACCGCCCGTCGGCCGTCGTCAACGACGTGATGCCTGCCGGTGAACCGTTCGGGTTCGCCGGATAGCGTTCGGTGGCGCGTCCCGAATTGTCGACGAAGCGCATCGCCACCAGCTTGTCGTCGAGGCACCGGGCCATGTCGCCGTCACCGAACTCGGCATAGCCTTCGCCATGGGCCACGGCGATCGGCAGCCGCGAGCCTGCCATGCCGCGGAAGAAGAGGGACGGCGAGTCGAGCACCTCGACGAGACTGAACCGTCCCTCGAACTGCTCCGACCGGTTGCGGACAAAACGCGGCCAGTGTCCTGCGCCCGGAATGATGTCCTTGAGCGCCGCAAACATCTGGCAGCCATTGCAGACGCCGAGCGCGAACGTGTCGGGGCGCGCAAAGAAGCGTTCGAACTCGGTGCGCGTCGCCGCATGGAACAGGATGGACTTGGCCCACCCCTCGCCCGCTCCCAGGACGTCGCCGTAAGAGAAGCCACCGCAGGCGACGAGGCCCTTGAAACCCGAGAGCGCCACCCTGCCGGACAGCAGGTCCGTCATGTGCACGTCCACCGCCGTGAAGCCGGCGCGATCGAATGCCGCGGCCATCTCCGACTGGCTGTTGACGCCCTGCTCACGCAGGATCGCGATTTGCGGCCTGCCGCCGCCGGCAGTGAACGGCGCCGCGACGTCCGCTGCGGCATCAAACGTGAGTCGCACCGACAGGCCCGGATCGCTGGCGTCGACAGCCGTCTCGAACTGTTCCCGCGCACAGTCCGGATTGTCACGCAACGCCTGCAGGCGGTAGCTCGTCTCTGACCAGGTCCGGTGGTATTCGCTGCGCGGTGCATCCAGCGCGACTGTGTTTGCAACGGCAATGCGCACGCGGTCGTCCTCGGTGACCTGGCCGATGACATGGCCCGCACGGCGCAGGCCGTGCCGCGCCAGCAGCTGCATCACCTGCTTGATGTCTGCCACGCGAACCTGCAGCACCGCTCCGAGCTCTTCGCTGCACAGCACGGCCGCACGGTCATCACCGAGGTTCAGGAGATCCACGTCGAGTCCGCAGTGACCGGCAAACGCCATTTCGAGCAACGTGACGACAAGGCCGCCGTCCGAGCGGTCGTGATAGGCGAGGGCGAGCCCCCTGTCCTTGATCTCGACCATCGCGGCGAAGAACCCGGCGAGGACCGCGGGGTCCTCGCAATCCGGCACGACGTCGCCCACGCGGCCGTACACCTGGGCAAGGCAGGAACCGCCGATGCGATTGCGGCCCATGCCGAGATCGATCAGGACCAGCGCGGTCGGGCCATGATCGGTCCGCAGCTGCGGCGTCAGCGTGCGGCGCACGTCGCGCACCGGCGCGAACGCCGAGATCACGAGCGACAGGGGCGCCAGCATCCGCTGCGACTTGCCGCCCTGCTCCCACACCGTCTTCATCGACAGCGAATCCTTGCCAACCGGAATCGTGATTCCGAGGGCCGGGCAGAACTCCTCGCCCACGGCCTTCACCGTGGCATGCAGGTCAGCATCCTCGCCGGGCTCGCCGCAAGCCGCCATCCAGTTCGCAGACAGGCGGACCTGGTCGAGCGAAGCGATGTCGGCTGCAGCGATGTTGGTGATGGCCTCACCGACGGCCATGCGACCCGACGCGGGTCCGTCGAGGACCGCGAGCGGCGAACGCTCACCCATCGACATCGCTTCGCCCGTCACGGAGACGTAGTCGCTGACCGTCACCGCGACATCCGCCACGGGGACCTGCCACGGACCCACCATCTGGTCGCGATTGATCATGCCGCCGACGCTGCGATCGCCGATCGTGATCAGGAAGGTCTTGTCCGCGACCGCAGGCAGTTTGAGCAGGCGCGACACGGCATCGCGCAGGTCGATGCCTTCCGTGGAGAACCCGTCGCCCCGCGTCGCGACGCGCTGGACGTCACGCAGCATCTTGGGCGGCTTGCCGAGGATGACGTCGAGCGGCACATCCACCGGAGGCTCGACCAGCAACGGATCGTCCACCTTGAGCCAGCCATCATCGGTGACGTCGCCGACCACGGCGTACGGGCAGCGCTCGCGGGCGCAGAGCGCCCCGAACTCGTCGATGCGATTCGCGGGGATCACGAGCACGTAGCGCTCCTGTGCCTCGTTGCACCAGATCTCGAGCGGCGACATGCCCGGTTCGACAGACGGAATGGTCCGCAGGTCGATCCGGCCACCGCGATGACTGTGGGCAATCGACTCCGGCAAGGCGTTCGACAATCCGCCTGCGCCCACGTCATGCACCAGCTGGATGGGATTGGCATCGCCCAGGGCCCAGCAGCGGTCGATCACTTCCTGCGCACGACGCTGGATTTCAGGGTTCCCGCGCTGCACGGAAGCGAAGTCGAGATGCTCGGTACTTGCACCGCTGCCCACCGACGAAGCTGCCCCGCCGCCCAAGCCAATCAACATGGCCGGGCCGCCGAGCACCACGAGCTTCGAACCGGGCGTGACCTCGGACTTCTCGACGTGCGGGCGGCGGATGTTGCCGAGCCCGCCCGCAATCATGATCGGCTTGTGATAGCCCTTGAGTTCGGCGCGGCCCGCCACGGGCACGCGATTCTCGTACGTGCGGAAATAGCCCAGGATGTTCGGACGGCCGAACTCGTTGTTGAATGCAGCCGCGCCCAGCGGACCGTCGATCATGATGTCGAGTGCGGACGCGATGCGGCCCGGCTTGCCGTTGTCCTGCTCCCACGGCTGTTCAAAGCCGGGGATGCGAAGATTGGAGACCGAGAAGCCTGCAAGGCCCGCCTTCGGCTTGCCGCCGCGACCCGTCGCCCCCTCGTCACGGATCTCGCCACCCGAGCCCGTTGCAGCACCGGGAAACGGCGAAATCGCCGTGGGATGGTTGTGCGTCTCGACCTTGATCAGGATATCGATCGGTTCGTCGTGATACCCGTATTCGGCCGTGACCGGATCCGGGAACCAGCGGCGACCGGTGGCGCCTTCGATGACGGCAGCGTTGTCGCGATAGGCGGAGAGGACGCCGCGACTGTTCTTCTCGTGCGTGTTGCGGATCATCGAAAACAGCGACTTGGGCTGCCGTTCGCCGTCGATCACCCAGTCCGCATTGAAGATCTTGTGCCGGCAGTGCTCCGAGTTCGCCTGCGCGAACATCATCAGCTCCACATCCGTCGGATCGCGGCCGAGACGACCGAAACTGTCCGTCAGGTAGTCGATTTCATCGGGCGAGAGCGCGAGCCCCAACGTGGCATTTGCCTCGACCAGCGCGATCCGGCCTCGCGACAACACGGGAACCCGCTGCAGGCGCGCAGGTTCGGTGGCTGCGAACAGGCATTCCGCCTCCGCCAGCGCAAATAAGGCCGCCTCGGTCATCCGGTCATGCAGCAGCGGTGCCAGCGAACGCAGGACAGCGAGGTCCGTCACGCCTTCCACGTGGTAGGCAATGCCCCGTTCGAGGCGTTCGACCTTGCCGAGGCCGCACACGTGGGCGATGTCGGTGGACTTGCTGGACCAGGGTGAAATCGTGCCTGGCCGCGGAACGACGAGGATCAGACCCTGGCCGGACGGGCTACCTGGATCGGTGGTGTTCCCCAAACGCGGACCGTAGGTCAGCAGCGCCTCGAGGACCCGCAGCTCGGCAGGATCGAGCGCCTGCCCGACCTGGGCAAAGTGGACGAACCGCGCGCCCAGTCCGGTGACCTGCGGATGCCGCGCCGAAACGGCGGCCAGCAGTTTTTCGAGGCGGAATCCTGAAAGCGCCGGCGCACCGGAAATAATCAGCATTTTGAGATACTTAGACTGGCCCGCGAGGACCAGAGCCGTTGCCGCGGAAGGGGGCGGAATGATACCGAACGGCGGTGCGGCTCACCAGCCGCTACTTGCCGGGAGCGGAGTCGCCGGGCGTGTAGATCGGCACCGGGAACGGCGTGACATTGGATCCCTCGACCAGGCTGACCTTGCTCACACCCTGCTTTGGCACTTCGTCGATCCTCAGGATCGAATGCAGGGGCAGGTAGGTACGCTTGACCCCCGCGAACTCGGCCTGGATCCGCTCCTCCGCCGGGTCGATGACGACGGTGGAACGTTCGCCGAAGATCAGCTCTTCGACCTCGATGAAACCGAACAGCGAGCCGTGGCTCACCTTGCGTGCATAGATCTCGTACACCTTCCCCTGGTTGGCGAAAACGACCTTGAAAATGTGACTGGCTGCCATATCGCCCCGGGGCTTCGTTGCTACGCTGCACGCATATTACATAGGCCTGCGTGAAGCGCCAGCCGCAACGGGGCAGACCCGTCGCCGGACTTCTCCGACAGGCCAGGATTCGAGCAGCGCATTTCTCAAGGATCGTCGGGCCCTCGGCAGGCCGACACGGGTAAGGGACTGGCGGGTTTCTCAGGCCAAGGTGGAAGTGGCCAGGGGAAGTTAAGGTGGCGTTAAAACTTCGGGTCATCAGCGACCAATACCGGCAATTGGGCAAGCGCAGCTCGCGGCTGTTCGGCGTGTCCGGTGGTCGCATTGGCCGTTCCCCCGACAACGACTGGATCCTGCCGGATCCGGACCGCTATATCTCGAGCCATCACGCGAAGGTCTCGTTCCGTGCAGGCGCCTGGATCCTCGAGGACACCAGCACGAATGGCGTCTTCGTCAACGGCTCCGAGACGCCGCTCTCCGAAGACGGCTTCCACAAACTGCTGGACGGCGACCGCTTGCGCCTCGGCGACTACGAGTTGCTGGTCAGCATCGACGAGCGCAACGACTTCCCGCCCGACGCGAGCGGGCAAATGCCCACGCCTTCGCTTGCACGCGCCAGCAGCCCCTTCGGTGAAGACCTGGGCGAAGACCTGGATATCTCCGCGCTGCTGATGGGCGGCGCCCCCGAACAGGTCCCGCGATCGCTCAAGGAAGAACCCTTTGAGCTGTCCAACGCCTACGGTATCGAGATCCCGCTGACGCCGTCCGCGCCGCCTCCGGAGCGCGAATCGCCGGCCGGTTCCCTGGTGGGCACCCTTGCCGACCAGGGCCCGCAGCGCACGCTTGCCGGCAAGGCCACGCCGGATTGGCACCTGGCGACCCGCCCCCTCGACCGCAAGCAGGTCGCGGCACTGCAAAGCGCTTCAAGGCGGGAAACCGACTCTGCGCCGCGCATCGGACAGGGTTCGCGCGAACTGGATGCAGGCCTTGAGGCGTTCTGTCGCGGCATCGGCATCGACCCGGCGTCGCTCCCGGTCGAAACTCACGCGGCCATGCTGACCATGGCCGGACAGATGCTGCGAGAAGTGGCTGTGTCGCTGATGGACGCGCTGCAGACCCGCTCCGACCTCAAGAACCGGATGAACCTCGGCCAGACGACGATCCAGCCGGGCGAGAACAATCCCTTCAAGTTCTCGACCAGCGTGGATGAAGCCGTGCGCAAGCTGCTCGATGGCCACAACACCCGTTACCTCGGACCGATCGAAGCGATCCGCGAATCGTTCAACGATCTCAAGACCCATCAGGCGTCGTTGAATGCAGCGATGCAGGCTGCGGTGGATTCGCTGCTCGACCGCCTGGAACCCACGGACCTGCAGGAAAGGTTCGACCGCGGCCTCAAGAGAGGCTCGCTGCTTGGCGCTGCGAACAAGATCAAGTACTGGGACCTCTACGCAGAGTTCTACCAGGTCCTGAACCAGCGCGATGAGGCTGGCCTGCCGACGGTCTTCTCCGAGGAATTCGCGAAGGCGTATGTCGACCACTCCGCGGACCCCCGTCCGGGAGGTCGTCGCCGCGGCTAGCAGACCCCGGCGCCGGCTCAGGTGCTGGCGACGGGACTCGGCCTGTCTTTCGTGCCGACTGCTGCGGCTTCCCCGCCAGCAGCCTGGTTGCCGGATCGTCGCGCGCCATCAGCCGTCCATTCGTGACGGCACGCACATCCCCTGCCTCCCTTCCCGACCGCAAGGCGCGCAGGAGTGCGGCGATCGGCGGCCAATCCGCGAACTGGCCCCCGAATCCGCGCGAAGCCGGCCGCAAAGCCCGCGCCCCACCCTCCACTTATGACGAATCGGGACGATAGGGATCCTAACGATGGCTGCCGGGCAGGGCAGCTCGGACGAAACGGATCCCTTGCCAAGGAAAGCTCCCATGCACTTCACACAGGACTATGTCGCCGCGTTGGCACCGGGCTATTTCTCCCGGGTCCTGCGCCAGCAGGATGCGTTGCATCGCTACGCCGCACGCATCAGCCGCCAGGACTTCAGCTGCCTCAATGAAGTCTTCGAGGCCACGCGACGGATCGCGCTCGACGCACCGGTCTTCGGCTTCGACGAAATCGGGGAACTGGCACAGGAACTGCACGACCTGGTCGCAAGCTTCAGTGCAGCGCCATGTCGTCCTGGCATCGAGCGTCTCGGCGCACTGCTGCTTGAGTTCGACGACGTCGTCTACGAAGCGAGCGGGCAAAGCCGGGCATCGTTGCCGACCCGCAAGCCCCTGCAGCGGATCGCTCCGCTGGAACAGATGGTCGCCTGATCGAGCAAAGCCTGGCGATCCGGCAGACCTCGGACGGGCTACTCGCCTTGCGAGGCAGTGCCTTGGCCTTCGCGCTGCCAGGCCGGCCACGCCGACGCATCGATGGTCTCGCGATAGCCGTGCCACGTCGCGTGACCGATCAACGGCAGCAGCACCACGAAGGCCAGCATCCCGGTGGCAAAGCCGACCAGCACGGCAGCCACGATGATCATTGCCCACACCAGCATCGCAGGCTTGTTGCGCAGCACTGCATTCACGCTGGTCACGACCGCCGTGACGGCGTCGGCCTTGCGATCGAGCATCATCGGCAGCGAAAACGCACTCGCCGCGAACACGATGGCCGAGAACACCGCACCCACCGCCGACCCGATCCCCAGGAACGGGAGGAGGCTGCGCCACGTGGGCGTGCCGCTGTTGGGAAAGAATACGTGGAGCATCGTGGCGGCGCGCGCCCAGACAAGCAGCACGACCATGAGCACGAGCCCGAACAGCAGGATGTCACGCACATGCATCCAGCCGTCGCGCAGGCAGTAACCGAGCGCAGGCTTGCGGCCGGCTTCCAGCTGCCAACTGATCGAATAGACCGCAAGCGCCACGACCGGTCCCACGAACATGAAGCCCGTCGCCAGACCCAGGTACAGCGCCAGGGTTCCATAGAGCCAGCTGAGTACCGCGATACACACGCTCAACAGGCTCAGCACAAGGCCATACGAAAGACTCTGCCGCGGTGCGCGCACGAGATCGGCCCAGCCGAGGCGAATCCACCTTAGCGGTGCGGACGGAGATAACGCCCTGCAGGGGGCTGCGAACGGAAGCGGTGTTTCCGTCTCGCCACGATCAGTCGCAAGGGTCACCATGGAATCGCCCCCCATGCCTTGTCTGTCTTGTAGTTGTGATATCGAACCGGCAGTTCTTGATACTGGATGAGAGCGGTCCGGTAAAGTGGGCAGACTACGTAGTCGCACGCGTGAAAAGCAGGCCAGTGCATGTTCGCATTGCAGCATGCACCGCCGCTCGCGCGCTCAGTTCGGCTTCGGTATCGCCTGCACGAACTGGAGCTTGAGATTGTCGGGTCCGTTTGCGATGGCGATGCGCTGCCCGCCGTTGGCCCCCATCACCGTGACGGGTTGGCCATCCTTCGATGCAACAGTGAGCCCCGCCGCCGCCGCGCGCGCGAGGATCGAATCCATGTCGCGCACTCGCAGACGCAACATGCTCGTGCCCGGATCGCGCACGCGGCTCTGGAAGCGATTCTTGTCCTGCCCCTCGAACTCGGTCATCGTCACTTCGAAGGAAGTTCCCGGAACCAGCGCAGTCGCACGACGAATCCGTGTACTCCCGGCAACACCGGCAACACGGGCCTGGGCCTGGTCCCTGGTCCACTCCCCCAGCACCGGCTCAAAACCCATCGCCTTGAACACCTCGATC
>CAIUGU010000042.1 GCA_903898785.1 uncultured Pseudomonadota bacterium
GTGTTCGACCAGGGCAATCCCTCGTCCATCTATTCATCGCTGCAGCTGGCGCGCGAGAACGCGCGCGGCCAGCGCGGCGCCACCACCTCGGAGATGTGGGAGAACCTCAATTCGACATGGCTCGAGATGCGCGAACTCAACTACGGGCGCATCGATGCCCGCGGCATCAGCAATTTTTTCGACTGGGTGAAGAACCGCTCGCACCTCTTTCGGGGCGTCACCTTCGGCACCATGCTGCGCGACGAGGCCTTCGGCTTCCTCCGCCTGGGCACCTTCCTCGAGCGCGCGGACAACACCGCGCGCATCCTCGACGTGAAGTACCACACCCTGCTGCCCTCCATCCACGATGTCGGCGGCGCGGTGGATTACTACCAGTGGGGCTCGCTGCTGCGGTCGCTGGGCACCTTCGAGTCCTACCGCAAGATCTACCGCGATGTCATCACGCCCTTCAGGATCGGCGAGCTGCTGATCCTGCGCGAGGACGTGCCGCGCAGCCTGCACGCCTGCATGAACGACATCTACGAGATCCTGCAGGGCATCGGCGGCAAGGACGGGGACGCCGAACGCCGCGAACCCGAGCGCCTTGCCGGCGAGATCCACGCGCAACTGCATTACGGGCGGCCGACGCAGATCTTCGAGCATGGCCTGCACCAGTACCTCATGGACTTCCTCGACAAGATCGAAGCCCTCAACGCCGAGATCAACAAGCATTTCCTCGTGCCGGACTACAGTTGACTCGCCGCCTGTCGTCACCGCCGCCCGCGCGCACGGTCGGCACGCTTCGTCCGGCGCCGGCCCGCATTTGCCGTTCCCGGGCGATTCCTCTATGCTGCGACCTACTCGTTGAGGGCATTTCGCCAGATGACTTATTGCGTCGGCATTCTCCTGGAATCGGGCATGGTGTTCGCCTCCGACTCCCGCACCAACGCCGGCGTCGATCACGTCTCCACCTTCCGCAAGATGAAGGTCTTCGAGCGCCCCGGCGACCGCGCCATCGCCATCATGACCTCGGGCAACCTGTCGGTCACCCAGAACGCCCTCAACCTGCTCGAACTGCACACCCGCCGCGACGACCCGCGCGGCAACATCTGGGCGGCCGAGTCGCTGTTCGACGTGGCGACGCTGCTCGGGGAGAACCTGCGCGAAGTCAGGAAGCGCGACGGCGAGTACCTGCGGCAGAACAACATCGATGCCAGCGCCTCGTTCATCATCGGCGGGCAGATCAAGGGCGAGCGCATGCGCCTGTTCCTGCTCTACTCCGAGGGCAACTTCATCGAGGCCACGCCGGAGACGCCGTTCTTCCAGATTGGCGAGACCAAGTACGGCCGCCCCATCATCGACCGCGTGATCAAGCCCGGCTCCACGCTGATGGAGGCTGCCAAGTGCGTGCTGGTGTCCTTCGACTCGACGATGCGCTCCAATGTCTCGGTCGGCCTGCCCATCGACATGGCGCTCTACGAAAACGAGCAGCTGAAATTCAGCCTGCAGCGCCGCATCACCGAGTCCGACCCCTATTTCGCCATGATCCACACGCAATGGGGCGAGGGCCTGCGCCGCGTGTTCTCGCAGCTGCCCGACCCGCAATGGAACGAGGACGGCAGCGCCCCGCAGCAGTTCCAGAGCCAGATATTCAAGTAGCCGCGAGCTGTCCGGCTGGAAGCATTGCCGCCCTCGCAGCTCGCGTCAAAGCCCACGTCTCAATCCACCGGGCCATGCCATGACCATCCGTGTCGCCCTCCACCACCTGACGCGTTACAGCTTCGACCGCAAAGTTGCCCTTTCGCCTCATGAAGTGCGGCTGCGCCCGGCGCCGCATTGCCGTACGCCCATCCACAGCTATTCGCTGCAGGTGAAGCCCGCCGGGCACTTCATCAACTGGCAGCAGGACGCCTACGGCAATTACATCGCCCGGCTGGTGTTCCCCGAACCCGCCAACGAACTGGAGATCGTGGTCGACGTGGTCGCCGACATGACGGTGATCAACCCCTTCGACTTCTTCGTCGAGGCCTGGGCCGAGCAGTATCCCTTCCAGTACCCGGAGCAGATGGCCACCGAGCTCGCACCGTATCTGGCATGCGAGACGCCGGGACCGCTGTTCGCCAAATGGCTGACGGAATTCAAGAGCGGCGGCTTCAAACCGGGCATGCAGA
>CAIUGU010000043.1 GCA_903898785.1 uncultured Pseudomonadota bacterium
CCGATCAGCGCCAGCACGGCGACGAGGACCTCCAGCGAACGGCCGCGCGCGGAGATGATACCTATCGCCAGCAGGATGAACGGCAGAGCGAGCTGCGCCTCCACCAGTCGCGACACTATCCTGTCCACCCAGCCGCGGTAGAAACCGCTGACGAGCCCGACCAGCGTCCCCAGGATGGCCGACGAGAGCATTGCCGAGATGGCCACCAGGAAGGTCACCTTGCCGCCGTGCAGGATCCGCGCGAGCAGATCGCGCCCGAGGTGGTCCGTGCCGAGCAGGTGCGCGGCGCTGCCGCCTTCCATCCAGACCGGAGGAATGAGCGCATTTTCGAGATCCTGGGCCGTCGGACTCGGTAACGGCAGGGCTCCCGCACCGATGCAGAGCAGCGCAACGATCCCCAGCGGGATGGCGAACATCAGGACGCCGTCCAGGCCGCGGGCGCGTTGCCTCGTGGCGGGTTGGATCGCTGCCGCTGCCGGCACGCTCATCGCTCGCCCTCCCGGATGCGTGGATCAAGCAGGCCGTAGAGGATGTCGACAATGACATTGACGATCACGAAGATACTCGCGCCGAATACGACCAGCGACTGGATGAGAGCAAAGTCACGATTGGCCACGGCCTGCGTCGCCAGCGTGCCAAGGCCTGGCCAAGCAAACACGTACTCGACAGTCACGGCGCCGGAGAGCAGCGCGCCCGTCTGCAGGCCGATGATCGTCAGCACGGGCAGCGAGGCGTTGCGGAACGCGTGCACGAAAACCGTCCGGAAGGTGCTGATGCCGCGCGCCCGCGCGGCCGAGATGAACGTTTCACCGAGGACTTCGGTCATGCTCGAGCGCGTCAAACGCGCGATTTGTGCCATCGGTAGGGTGGACAGCGTCAGCGCAGGCAGGATGAGCGAGCTCGCGCTGCCCGCCTGTCCCGCCGGCAGCCATTTCAGCTGGACGGCGAAAACCAGGATCAGCATCAGTCCGAGCCAGAACAGCGGTATCGACTCGCCGATCAGCGCGAGGCCCGAGGCCACACGGTCGGCCGCGCGCCCTTCGTTGAGCGAAGCCACGATCCCGAGCGGGATGCCGAACAGGATGCCCAGCGAAATCGCGGCCGCGGCGAGAATGATCGACGAAGGCAGCCGGGAGAGGATCAGCTCGAGGTTGCTCGTGTCGTAGCGCAGCGAAGTCCCCAGATCGCCCCTGGCAAGATGCCCGAGGAAATCGATGTACTGGGCCGGCAGCGACCTGTCGAGGCCGAGGCGCTGCCTCAGCTGCGCAATCTGCTCCTCGGAGGCCATATCACCGAGCACCTCGTGGACCGGATCGCCGCTTGCGCGCGCGAGCAGGAATGCAATGGTGACCGCAATGAGCAGGGTGGTCACAGCATGCCCGACGACGCGAAGCGAGAAACGCGCCAGTTTGGACAGGCTGCTGCGCTCCGGCGCGATGCCGGCCGTGTCGGTGCGGGCCGCCGCGTCGGATGCTTCGCCGGCCGCTTGCGCGCGTCCGCGCCCCGGAATGGCATCGATCAGGCGACGGGTGTAGGAATGGGTGGGGTGCTCGAAAACCTGCTCGACCGGCCCGCTCTCGACCACGCGCCCGTTCAACATCACGTGGACCCGGTCGCAGATTGATCGCACGACTCCAAGGTCATGACTGATGAAGAGGATCGAGAGACCCTCCGAGTTCCTCAGCTCGAGCAGCAGCGACAGGATCTGGGCCTGCACCGACACATCCAGCGCCGAGGTCGGTTCGTCGGCGATGAGCACACTGGGCCGCAGCAGCAGCGCCCGGGCGATCGCGACGCGCTGCGCCTGGCCACCGCTGATCGCATGCGGCAGGCGGTCGAGGATCTCGGGTCCGAGTCCCACCTTCGCAAGCAGTTGCTCGTCCGTGATCCAGGACGTTCGCGTGGGATGGATCTGGCGAAGCTCGCGCAGCCCTCCGCGCACCGACTGGCGCGGGTCGAGCGACCCGTGCGGATCCTGGAGCACGACCTGGATCTCCGCACGCTCCTGCGGGGTGAGTTGCCGGTGAAGGAGCTGTCCGCGTATGGAAATCGAACCGTCCGAAATCGTCCCGAGTCCCGCGACCGTCATGGCCAGCGACGTCTTGCCTGAACCGGATTCGCCGACCACGCCAACCACTTCGCCCCGCCCGACCGTCAACGATACGCGATCGACCGCGACCACGGTGAGCGCCCGGTTCTGGCGATTGCTGTGGACGACGCTCAGCTCGCGAACATCCAGGGCAGGTGCGACCGA
>CAIUGU010000044.1 GCA_903898785.1 uncultured Pseudomonadota bacterium
CGCTGCTGCTGATTCCGCTGCTGCTGATCACGTGGCGACTGCCGGCGGGCGACGGCAGCGGGGGACGCATCGCGGACATCGACTTCGTGGGATCCGCACTGCTCGCGATCGCGACCGTTTCCGGACTCCTCGGCATCACGTGGGCGGGACCCGAACGAGGCTGGAGCGCACCGGAGACGCTGGCGCTGCTTGCTGCAGCGCTCATCGGCGGCGTGCTCTTCGTCCTGCAGGAGCGACGTCACTCCCACGCGATCATCCCGTTGGGCCTCTTCCGCAACGTTCCGTTCGTGCAGTCCGTCGGCATGACCGTCCTCGCGGCGTCATGCATCTTCGGCGCCATTCCGTACCTGCCGACGTTCGTGCAAACCTCGCTGGGCGGTACTGCGACGCAGTCCGGACTCATCGTCGTCCCGCGTGCCCTCGGGCTGCTGGGGACGAGCATCATCTCCGGGCAACTCGTTGCTCGTACGGGGCGCTACAAGCCGGTGATGGTGTTGGGTGCCGCGCTGATCGTCGTGGCAACCGTGCTGCTGCGAAGCCTGCATCAGGGAAACTCGCTGTGGCTGCTGGCGGGGACGATGGGACTGATGGGCCTCGGCGAGGGAATGGTGTTCCCGATGTCGCAGGTGATCGTGCAGGCCGCCGTTTCGCAGGCGCAGCAAGGCGTCGCGGCGAGCACCAGGCAGTTCACAATGCAGATCGCACAGTCGTTCGGCGTGGGGATCTTCGGACTGCTGCTCGCGAGCTGGTATCTCACCGGGTTCGTGCAGGCCACGACGCAGCTAGAGGCGCAGATGCCACCCGAGGCCTATACGCAGTTCAAGGATCCCACGCTGGCGCTCGACTCGACGCGATTCGACCGCGTCAGCTCGGCCGTCGAGGCGCAGCCCGAAGGGCGCGCGGTGCTTCGAGATCTGCGCGACGCACAGCGGGGCTCCGTCGCATCGGCAACGGAAGGCATGTTCACCGTCTCGGCGGTTGCTGCGGTCCTCGTGCTGGGGATCGCGCTGAAGCTGCGGCCGATCTCGCTCTCGCGTGGGTTTGAGCATCCGCAGGGCGTCGTCGATACCGCCTAGAGCGCGCGGCCTGCCGAGGGACCGCCGTCGGTCGACCTGGGCCTGCAGGAGTCGCGCGCGGAACGCTTCAGCGGAGCGCACGCCTGTACAATGCGGGCCGGCGCGTTGCCTGCTCGACGGGGGATACCGTGCGCATCGGCGTCATCTCAGATACGCACACCCCACAGATGGGCCGGGTGCCACCGGAGGAGGTGGCGGTCGCGTTCGAGGGTGTCGACCTGATTCTGCACGCCGGGGACATCTTCACGGTGGAGTGCCTCGACTGGCTGGAGCGCATCGCGCCCGTGGTGGCCGTGGAAAAGGGCCCGCACCCGATCCTAGAGGACCCCCGAGTGGAGTGGTCCCGGGTCTTCGAGCTCGAAGGCCACACGATCGGGATGATGCACGACTTCGCCGCACCGGGCGGCCTGACCGAGGTGCGGCCGGGGACGCTCGATCGCTATCCGGATGACCGGGTGCTCGCCGACGACCTGGAGCGCATCTTCCACGCTCGCATCAACATCGTCGTCTTCGGGGACTCGCACTTTGCCGTCGCGGAGTCGCGCGACGACATCCTCTTCCTGAACCCCGGCAGCCCCACGCTGCCCAGGCAGATCCGCAAGCTTGGGTCGGTCGCGATCCTGGAGCTGAGCCCCGGACTGAAGCATGCCGAGATCGTGGAGCTCTCCACCTACAGCCGCTGATCGCGAAGGGCACACAGCGCTGCACACAGCGTTGCCCGTCTGCGCTAGACTCCGCCCGCTGAGCCCACTGAGAGGGCTACAGGAATGGGGGAGCACGAGTGCCATATATCATCCCGGTACCTGATGAGGTGAGCCAGCCGTTCTGGGACGCTGTGCAGGAGCGTCGTCTCATCGTGCAGCAGTGCACGGCCTGCAACACACTGCAGTACCCGCCGCGCGCGGCGTGTCAGGACTGCAACTCCGATCAGATGACCTGGGTTGAGACCAGCGGGAAGGGCCACGTGCTGACGTGGGGCGTCCTTGAGGACAGCCACCTGCCCGTGCGGGCTGCGGACCAGCCGCTGAACCTCGCCGTCGTCACGCTGGACGAGGATCCCAACATCAACTTCTACTCCAACCTGCCCGGCACGCCGGTACGCCAGGTCAAGGTCGGCGACGCCGTGGAGGTCACCTTCGTGGAGGCCCCGGACGGCTCGCTCATCCACGAGTGGAAGAAGATCTAGCAGCCGCGAGGCTACGTCCGCGTACTGCATACGAAGGGACTTACTGTAATGGCCGTTGAGCCTGATGGGTGGCAGCGAAACCGCGAGGGTCTGGGCGTCTGGCCCGGTCGCGGCAAGACCGCGTTTGTCGGCTGGGGCATGTCGCCCGTCGACCGCCGCTGGGACGGTGTGTCCTTTGACCGCACGCTGGGCGAGTTCAGCAAGGTAGCGGCGCGTGCCGCCCTCGCGGATGCCGGGATCGAGGAGAAGGACGTCGACGGGCTCTTCATGTGCCCCGACAACATGGCCGGCGCGAACAGCGGCCCCTCCTCGCAGTGGGGCCCCACGCGTCCCTACTTCGACCCGCCGTACGACAGCGAGGACGGGCTGTCGATCGTCACGAACAACTGGCTGCTGGCCAACTGGCCAGAGCTGAACGCGAACAAGAACATCAAGTACGCCCCGGACAACGTCCCGGCGATCGGCGCGGGCCTCGGCTTTGCGGCTGAGATGGTGTTCCAGGGCCGGTGCGAGGTCGCGCTGTACATCTACACCGCGAACAACATGGAC
>CAIUGU010000045.1 GCA_903898785.1 uncultured Pseudomonadota bacterium
GCGCGACTGCCGCGGAGCACGACAGAGCCAGCGCCGCGGTGATGCCAAACGTGGATACAACTTTCATTTTCGTTCCCCCTAGATCAGCAAAGCTCTCAATGGCCTTCGTCTGTCCTGCGTTCGTTGTCCGCGCAGTAGTACTCCTGGACGTCGATGTCCGGGCGGCGCTCCATGTAGACCGTGTTCGAGAAAGGACGCACATACGCCTTCGGGTCGGTGATGGTCCTCGTGACCTCGAGGATGTTGCCGTTGCCCACCAGACGGATTCTCTCCACGAGATGCATCTGGTCGCTTGAGGGCAAGCGCGGCACTTTCAGGCTCTCGGGCGTCGCACTCACGGCATTCGCGAAATAGCCGTTGAGCGGACGCGTGCGTCCGTTCAGGCCGATGGTGTCGACAATGAGCGTGTCGCCTTCCCAGCGGCCGATCGAGTGGCCTTGCCAACTGGGCAGCATGTCTTCCGCAGGAGGATGAGGGCGTCCATCCGTATAGATTCGGCGCGGCACTGCAACCCACTCGTTCATGAGCACGATCTGGTTGTGGCCCTGCAGGATCTGGTTCGGGAACAAGCCTCCGCCCAGGTACCCTGCCGGGTTGATGGGCTCGCAGGCGCCAGGCGTGGGCAGTTCTACGCCCAGTCGTCCCTGCTCCCGTGACTGCTCCGCACCCCAGGCGGTGAACTCGGGCGCTGGCGTGTTGGGCTTGTTCCTCCACTGCGGACTGTAGTTCGGGCTCTTGCTGTCGATCGCTATCCAGATTCCGAAGATGTCGGGCGTCTTGGCGGCCGCAGATGCACCTTGTGCTGGCAGCAGCAGGGTGAACCCAAGAAGGGCGGCGATGACCGAAGACCTGCGCGCGCAACCGGCAACCTTCCCAAGCACAGTCGATCTCGTCATTGCTCCCCCTGCGTCTTCGTTCGCAACGTTGGCGTTGCGCTTTGTACAAGTCGTTGCCTGATTGACAACGCGCTTCAAAAAATAGCAGCAGTGGGCTTTTGATGTCTAGGCTTTTGTGGAGGCGCCGACTCGGCGATGGTGGGAATTCCATCAGCGCGTTGAACGCGAACGGCAACGGCAGAGAATTGCTGCAGCGCAGATTGACGCACCGCGTTTGGCTTCGAGACTCACCAGCGACGCATCAGCACGAATCTGATTCGACAGTCAGCACGGATCACGGCATGCCGTCACACCACACATGCACTGCTTGATTGTCGCTGCCCTCGTATCGCAGGCGGAGCCGAGACCACCCCGCTCGCGTGACCATCGAAGAACAAGCCGGACCAAGGTCGCCGGCTCTAGGCGAGGATGCCCCGCAGGTAATTCAGCTCCCAGCGCGTCTGCTCGAGGGAGGTGCGCGAGGGATCTGCAAACTCGCGCTCGACGATCACCATGATCGGCCACTTGTTGTCACGCACGAGCTTCACGCACTCGGTGATCGGCGTATCGCCGGTCCCGAGCAGCACGCGGGGACCATGGTCGCGACGTCGATCCTTGATATGCAGGTGCGAGATGCGGGCGTGATGCTTCTTGAGGAAGCCGACCGCATCGCCGTTGCCGGCGACGAAATGCCCGATGTCGAGGTTGATGGCGAAATCAGGCGACATCGCGAGCAGCTGCTCCATGCTCGCGGCGCTGGCCACCTCGTTGGGATCCTGGTCCTTGTCGTGCGGATACCACGCGGCCTTGATGCCGTACTTCTTGCAGACGGGCGCGTTGGCGTACTTCGAGGAGCCGGAGCGCTTCATCGCCGACTACGACGGGTTCGTCGGCGCAACGTGAACTGCGATCGGGCGATGGTGCGCGCAGTCGCGCACCGTCGCCCGACACCCGGCACTCAGAACCGGAGATTGAAGACTAGGCCCCACATCCGGGGATCGCCCAGCTGCCCGGTCTGGTGACCGGACGTGGAGTTCGCCGCCGTGTTTCTGTTGTCATTGAACGTCAGCGCCTTGATGTCGAGCTCGTCGGTCGCGTTGTTCAAGTAAGCAGTGATATCCCACGCATCGCTGGCAGGGGCGAACTTCAAAGACAGGTCCAGGATGCCCTGCGAGGGAATCGTCGTATAGCGCGGATCGAACGACCTTTCATACACGACACCCGGCCCGATGATCGTCTTCAGGATGGTGGAGCCGTTGTACTTCTCGCTCTGCCACTGATACTTGGCCTGGGGAAGGATCGTGGTCCCACCCGGCAGCGTGAACGTGTGGCCGTAGCGTCCGATGAGCGAGAACTTCGGCGAATCCTGGAAGCGCGCCCCATCCGTGAGGATCTGCTCGCCGGTCTTGGCGGACTTGCCATCCACGATCTTGCTGTACACGTAGGTAAACGACAGGCCCAGCTGATCGGCCTCCGTAAACAACCAGTCGGCGTCAATCGTGGTGCCCGCCATCCGGGCCTCCTTGACGTTGGTGACGGTGTTGACCGAGAAGATCGGTTGCCCAGTCGCATTCAGCGGGAAGGGCGGCGAGAACGGGAAGTTATAGTTGGATTCGAGGTCCGTGTAGTTGTACAGCCACGCAGCGACGTTGAACTGCAGCGTGTTGTCCAGGAAGCGGTTCTTGGTGCCGACTTCAAACGCGAGTACGTTCTCGGGTTCAATGCCGCCCGTCGGTCCGAAGACGAAGGCGCCTGACTTGTATCCGGTCGATACAGACCCGTACACCCTCGACCTGTCCGTGACTTCGTACTCGGCGCCCAGCTTGTACTGGACCCCGTTCCAGCTGCCGCGCAGATTGTTGAAGCGGAAATAGTATCCCGGGGGCAACGGCCCGGCGCCGTCTTCATCCACGGTGGGCTTGCCTGTGGGCGTACCGAGGTCACCCGTCTTCTTGTCATGGCTGAAGCGCAGCCCCAGCGTGAAATGCCACTGGTCCAGACCCTGTGGCGTCCAGGTGGTCTGTCCATACGCAGCATACGATTTCGCAGTGCCGCTATTCGGATCGAACGTTCCGCCCTGACACGGGCACTGATCGACAGGCAGCCCCACCGGCATGAGCGGGCCACCCGCCGCGCCCTGCACCACGGGGCCGAAAGCCTGCAGGCTTTCCTGGTTGGCCCGCCCGCCGTAGGGCCCGATCGGGACCGCATTGAAGGCCTTCGAGTCACTCTGGAAGAGGAACAGGCCGCCGACCCACTCGAACTGGCCGCTCCCCGTCGAGACAAAGCGCAGCTCGGCGGAATCGCTGGATACCGTATTCGGCGTCAGGTTCTCGCTCCAGCTGGTGATGGCCTTCTCGACGCCGCTCGCACGGCCGTCAAGGGCGCGGTGTCCGTACAGCAGGCTGACATCGAAGTTGTCGAGGCTCCGCGTGTACTCCAGCTTGGCGCCCCATTGGTGCTGCTGGGTGCGATCGCCCATGTAGAGGATGCCGTTACGACGCTGATCGGTGGTCAATGGCGCCGTGAGGAAGTATCCGGCCGGAGAGGCGGTCACCGTCTGGAAGGCACGGTCCTGCTGATAGTCCAGGTTGTTGTAGGGATCGCTCGAGACGCTGTAGATGCCACCGGGATTGGAGAGCGTGGGCTGCAGCACCCCGGGCGTGGTCACCGTGGCCGGTTCAAACAGGCCGAGCAGCACGGGAGAACCCTCCGTCGACCTGTATTCGTTGTAGTCATAGGACACGAACAGTTCATCCCGGTCGGTCGGCTTCCACAGCAGGGAAGCTCGCCCGCCCGACTGGTGCTGAGCGCCGCCGCCAGCGGTATACAGCGCATCACGCTGGTTGCGTTGGCCGGCGAGCCTGACGGAGAAGGTGTCGCTCAGCGGCAGGTCCACGCCACCCTGGATGCGGAACGCGTCGTAGTCACCGAACTCTACCGACGCGTTGCCGCCAAACTCATTGCCGGGGCGCTTGGTGATGACGTTGACGGCGCCCGCAGTAGCATTGCGACCATACAGGGTGCCCTGGGGACCCGCGACCACTTCCACGCGCTCGAGGTCGAACATCATGCCGCTCAAGCCGCTCATGCTGGCGAGATAGACGCCATCGAGATGGACTGCGACGAGGCCGTCGCTGGTGGGCGCAGAGGTCAGCTGCTGCATGCCGCGCATGCCGATCGTCACGTTCTGCCCGCCGTTACGGGTGTTCGCTTCCAGCACCGTGGAAGTCTTTGTAATGTCGATCATGTCGCGAATGCCTTCGCGGATCAGGGCATCGGCACTGACCACGTCGATGGCGATCGGGGTGTCCTGCGCCGACTCCGCGCGCTTCTGCGCGGTGACGACAACCTCATCCAATCCAGCGGTCTGGGCAGCAAGCTGAGCAGATACGGCAATGCTGATCGCGCCCAAGCCGAGGCCCGCAATCCTGCGACGATGAATCATGTCCCCCTCCCCTTATGATTGTTGGACCGGAGTCCTTATGGTGACTGCCGAATTGCTACGGAATCGTCACCCTTCTGTCTGCTGTCGATGAATCAGTGAACCGGTGTTCGTCCGGTCAGTTGGTCGCACCGGGCCCAAGCACCCGTCCGTCAGGGACCTTCACGCTGACAAGGCTGCCGCCCGGGCTGCCGTTCTTGAGCGGATGCATGGTCAACGTGACCTTGTCGCCGGGCTTCAGCGTCGAAGGCTTCCAGCCGTTGCGCAGCATCATGCCCGGCGCACCCGACTCGATGCTCCACTCCGTCGCGACGCCCTTGGCGTCGGTGACCATGATCTGCAGCCACACATGCGGGTTCGTGAACTGCACTTCCTTGACCACGGCTTCGACGGTGAGGTCCTTGCCGAGATCGAACATCGCGAACGAATGGTGCGCGACTGCCGCGGAGCACGACAGAGCCAGCGCCGCGGTGATGCCAAATGTGGATACAACTTTCATTTTCAATTCCCCCTAAAAGTCCGCAATGCGCTCAATGGCCTTCGTCTTTCCTGCGCTCGTTGTCCGCGCAGTAATACTCCTGGACGTCGAGGTCAGGGCGGCGCTCCATGTAGACGGTGTTCGTGAAAGGACGCACATACGCCTTCGGGTCGGTGATGGTTCTCGTGACCTCGAGGACGTTGCCGTCTCCCACCAGCCTGAATCGCTCGGCCAAGTGCATCTGGTCGCTCGTGGGCAAGCGCGGCACCTTCAGGCTCTCAGGGGTCGCACTCACGGCATTCGCGAAATAACCGTTGATCGGACGCGTCCGGCCGTTCAAGCCGATGGTGTCGACGACGAGCGTGTCGCCCTCCCACCGGCCGATCGAGTGGCCTTCCCAGCTGGGCAGGAGATCTTCAGCAGGAGGATGACCGCGCCCGTCCGTGTAAATGCGGCGCGGCACCGCCACCCACTCGTTCATCAGCACGATCTGGTTGTGACCCTGCAGGATCTGGTTCGGGAACAGCCCTCCGCCCACGAACTGCACGGGGTTGACCGGCTCGCACGCACCCGGCGTGGGCAGTTCCACGCCCAGCCGTCCCTGCTCGCGGGACTGCTCGGCACCCCACGCAGTGAACTCGGGGGCGGGCGTATTGGGCTTGTTCTTCCAGCGGGCGAAATTCGGACTGTTCCGGTCTATCGCCAGCCATATTCCGAATATGTCGGGCGTCTTGCCGGCAGCCGGCGCTTCCCTGGCTGGAGCAAACACCATGACGGCACCCAGAAGGGCCGCCAGTACTGAGGACCCGCGCGCGAGTGGCGCACCGTGCCTGCGGACAGTTGATTCCATCGTTGATTCCCCCTTCATGTGCGCACGCAACCTTCCCGTCGCGCGATATCCAACTCGTTGCATCTTTGGCAACGTGCCTCTTGATAGCAGCAGTCGGCTTCAGGTGTCCATCCTTTTTTGGTCACTTGCGCTGAGCTCGCACGCGATGTGTATCTATTTGTGCATCGCATTTGTCGCACCGCCGCAGAACAAGTTCCTGCGTGCTTCAGGAGTACTAACCGGCGTCCCAGGCTTTCAGCAGGGTAACCCGCATGAACACTTCAAGGATCGTTGCGTTCGGGCTTGCATGCATGCTGGCGGGCGCGCTTGCGGACGAAGGCATTGCACAAGTCAGGAGAGCTTCCTTCACGCCCGAGCTGATCGACGGCAAGCCGATCCCCGATCACGATACGCGCCCTGAGTTCGCAGCACCGGCGGTGTGGTGGAATCCCGTCATCTCCCCGTCGAGCCTGATGTTCTATCGCGGCACCCAGTTCCCGGAGTGGCAAGGGGACGCGTTCATCACGGGCCTGTCCTCGCAAGCCATCGTGCGGATCGAGTTCGACGGCGAGAAGGCCCGCGAAGCCGAACGGATCCCGATGGGCCGGCGCATCCGCGCGCTCGAGCAGGCACCGGACGGCACCTTGTGGGCGCTCGAAGACGGTCGCCCGGGTCGCGGCGGCAATGGCTGGCTCCTCAAGCTCACCCCGCGCAAGTAGCCGCTCGCGGAACGTGATTCGAAGGCAGGCCATGGTCGACGCCATGGCCTCGTTCTATCCTGCAGCATGGTTCCCTACTTCCCGGTCACCCCGCGCTACCAGGTTCCCGGCCCGGTCTACTCGCTAGGCCAGCCCGAGGCCGGAACGCACTGCATCGAAGCCGATGACACCTGGCCGCGGTATCGGGCCGAGAAGCTCGCGCAGCGGACTCAAGGACGGGGACCGCTGCGAACCGCCGAGCTGTCGGCATCTGCCGAGCGTTCCGTGGCGACGTGGCTCGCAGCGCAGGCGGCAGAGGCGATTCCCGGGATGCAACGCGCACCCGTTTCCGGGCCCGCATCGCTCGCAGACCTGCTCTCTGGACTGCAGGAAGACCTCGTGATCCTCACTCGCGACACCGGGACCCACGCTGCATCGGCACACGCCGCTTACGTCGACGTCTGCTTCCCGAGCGGCTGGTGCCCTGACTGTGCCGTCGGCCGTGATTTCCTCTCTCTGCACGAACCCGTGCCGACGACGGGCCAGTTCGGCCCCATTGCCCGCCCCCAGTACGCGAACGCGCTGTTCGGCGAGGGTATCCGTGTGCGCTATGTATGGACCGTCACGCCCGACGACCGGCTCGATCGCCGCAGTTGCCATTGCGAACCACCCCATGCGCCTGCCGTGGTGTCGGACTGGGCGACGGCCGACCGCGCGTTCCTGCGCGTCGAGCGGCAGGTCATCGTCCCCATCGACCCGCGAACCTGCGCCTTCCTGATCCGCATCCACCAGCATCCGGTGTCCGAGCTGACCGGCGAGCAACGCGCGATCGTGGTGCAAGCGCTGCAATCGATGCCGGAGGCGGTCGCGACGTACAAGGGACTGCACCGATCCCGCGAGCGGATCGTCGCCCTGCTGTCGTAAGCGGAGCCACTACCGGTTCCAAGGCGCTGGCCAGTCCGACCGGCCCCGCAGTGCGGCAGAGACGTTCACGGCTGGCCCTCATCCGGGCGTTCGAGTATGTTTCCCGCGGTCTGTGGCACGGCCACATTTTGGGCGCAGCGGCGCCGGATCAGCGTGGGGGAACGGTTGCAATGAAGCGATTCAGATTGGTACTGCTGGCTGGCCTCGCGCTGGCAACGGCTCAGGCTGCCTGGGCACAGGATGCCACTATCGTGGGGGTCCGCATCGCCATCGGCGACGGCCCGGTGATCCAGAACGGCCACATCGTCGTGCAGAACGGGCGCATCGTCGCGGTCGGGCCCGGTCGCCCGGCCCAGGTCTCGGGCACCGTCATCGACGGCACCGGCATGACGGCCCTGCCCGGCCTCGTCGACGGCCACAAGCACATCAACACGGGCAGGCTCGAAAAAGAGCAGATGGCGGACCTCATCGAGAACGGCTTCACCACCGTGCTCTCCGGCGGCGGCCCGGCCGAGGGCAACCTCACGCTCGTCCAGCATATCGAGTCCGGCCTGATCAACGGCCCGAACGTCATTCCCTCCGGCGCGGCCGGCGGCTTCAACCAGACACCCGAGCAGGCCCGCGAGCGCATCCGCGCCCTCGCCGCACAGGGCATCCGCCATACCGGCGAAATGGGAACGACGCCAGAGCCGGGCCCCACGCAGCGGGAGATCGAGATCCTCCGTGCCGTGGTCGACGAAGGCAAGAAGGTGGGTGTCCAGGTCAACGTGCACTCGGTGTCCACGCCTGCCATGGTCGGTTCCACGCGTGCGGGCGTACGCCACCAGGTGCACCTGCCGAACAAGGACTTCATGAGCTTCGACGATGCGGCATCCATCGCGAACACCGGCACGATCGTGCTCGACCTGATCAGCTTCGGCGCGCCGATCATCGACGTGTACCAGAAGGACAACCTGCCCCGCTTCCGCACCGGCCTCATGTGGCCCGAGTCGATCGCCGGCGCCAACCGCGACGCCCAAGGCCGCGCGACCGGCACCGAGGGTGCCTACACGCTGATCAACGCGCGTCGCCTGTGGGACGCTTCCGGCGGCAGGGCCATCGGGTACGGCAGCGACCAGAACTATCCCGTGCGCGACGTGCTCGAACATGAACTCAAATCGCTGATGGTGATGTTCACGATGCAGGACATCGTCCGCATCCTCACGATCAACACGGCCACTTACCTCGGCCTGCAGAACGAGATCGGCACGGTCACGCCCGGAAAACGGGCCGATCTCGTGCTGGTGCAGGGCAATCCGTTCGACGACTTCCACGACCTGCTCAACGCCACCGTCGTGCTCAAGGCCGGCAAGATCGTGGTCGACAAGCGCACGACGCGCACAGCGCCGCCGGTTGCCACCGCCACTGCGGGTGCCGCAATGCCGGTCGGCACCCTCACCGCGCAGATGGCGCGACCTGACCAGGCACCCGCCGTCGCCTGCACGCAGCTCACGACGGCGACGCTACCTCAAGGACGCATCACCGGCGCGAAGGATTCGGCTGCCAGCACGCGCTCCGTGCCGGCTTCGTTCGCCTATGACCGGCGAGCGACCGAGGAGCCCGTGCCCGCACGCTGCGAGGTCACGCTCCGGCGCACGGGTCGGCCCGCAGGCAACGTGCAGCTGTGGCTCCCCAACACCGGCTGGAATGCGAACCTGCTCGTGCTGGGTGGCGGTCCTGCCGATGCGACGTCGGCGAGCGAGGCGCTGTCGAAGGGATATGCAGTGGCGTCGGCTGACGCAGGCAGTCCGGTCCATGACGTTGCCGTCGCTGCGAAGGCGGTCGTTGCCGCGTACTACGGTGTGTCGCCGCGCTACTCCTACCTGGAAGGCCGCACCGCAGACGTCGCACCGACGCTGGCCGCCGTGAATGCCAATCCCGGTGACTTCGACGGCCTCGTGCTGGGTGCACAAGACGGCGCGCCGACTGCCGTCGGCAGTACGCCGGACATCGCGGCCTTCGTGGCCCGTGGCGGCAAGATCATCGAGTACCACGGCGGCGCCGGTCGTCCGGTGCCGGCCGAGACTGCCGCCCGCGGCTATGACGCCGTGGCCGCACGCGCCGGCGGCGTCGAGCAGACCCGGGACTTCTACCGGCTGTTCCTCGCGCCCAACGGCCAGGCTGGCGACACGTTCACGGGCAGCTGGGTGGCTGCGCTCGAGGAGTGGGTCCAGCGCGGTCGTGCGCCGAACGTCGTACTGGTCGAACACACTCCAGCGCCCAATACGCAAGTGCAGCGCCCGGCCGGCGTCGTGTTCCAGCCGCCCTTCGGCGTGCGCACCGTGTGTGCGTACCCGATGGTCGCCATGACGATCGCACAGGGCACCGAGACGCCGGAGCAGTACCTCTGTGTGTCGGCAGCGAGGGCAGCCGAGGTTGCGACACCGGCACGCTAGGCGATGCGCCGAGGGGTTCGACGGGGGTTCACTGCCCCCGTCGCCACCCAGGAAGCCGATTTGTGACAACGCAGCTGCTCCATGGGCTCCATCGAAAAGTCAGCGCTCGCTCAACCTTTCCTCAGTCACTGAAGAGACCCCAAAGGAGTGCTTATGCGTGCTGCAGCGATATTCGTCGCCGGACTGTTCACCGGTCTTGCTGTCAGCGTCGGCGTGGCGCAGAACGCCGGTTCCGGCGTATCGACGATGAACCACGTTGGCATCAACGTGCCCAACATCCCTGAAGCGATCAGGTACTACACGGACAGGATGGGCTACCGCGAGGCGTTTCGCATCACTGGGGCCGATGGCGCGCCGACGCTGGTGTACATGTACATCAGCAAGAACACGTTTCTCGAGCTGCAACAGGCCAGCGCCGAGCGCCCCGCCGGTTTCACCCACTACGGCCTCGTGGTCGACAACGCCGCCGCAGCGGTCTCCACGTTTCGAGCGCGCGGTGTAACGGTGACCGATGCCAACAAGAGTGGCAACACGGGGGCGATCCTCGCAAACATCACGGATCCGTACATGGGACGCGTGGAACTTGCCGAGCTCACTCCGGACTCGATGCAGGCAAAAGCCATCGCGAGCACGAATTGAGGCGTGGGCAAGGACCCGCTGCAGTTCTGTCGCCAATTCTTCGTGCGGCGCCCGGCAAACCGGATCTCCGTTCGCTTCCAGACCGGACACCAAGGCCCCGGAGCTGGTCGGCCATGGCATGATTGCGGCGGTTGCCATTACCAGGGCGGGGTGTCGTGATGCAGATCGAAGTGGTTTCGGATGTCGCGTGTCCATGGTGTGCGATCGGGGTCAGTGCCCTGGATCGTGCGCTGGCCAGCATTGGTGACGATCTCGGCCCGATCGACGTGCAGATGCAGCCGTTCGAACTGAATCCCGCGATGCCGCCCGAAGGCGCGGATGCCACGCAGTACCTGAGCGCCAAGTACGGGATCGGACCCGAGCAGATTGCCGTGAATCGGTCGCGGATCGTCGAGCGCGGCGCCTCCGAAGGCTTCGCGTTCGGCGCTCGCACGCACGTCTGGAATACCTTCGATGCCCATCGGCTGCTGTTCTGGGCCGGCGCCGAGGGCGCGCCCGGCTCGCAGCTCGCGTTGAAGCGCGCATTGCTCGCCGCTTACCACGGCGAGGGCCGCAACATCAGCGATCGCGAGGTTCTCGTTGAACTGGCTGTCGCGGCAGGGCTGCCTGCAGAGCGTGCGCGTGAGGTACTGGAGAGCGGCGAGTTCGCCACGCAGGTGCGCGAGGCCGAGCGCTTCTGGCAGGAAGCCGGCATCACCGGTGTTCCCGCCGTCGTCATCAACCGCAAACACCTGATCTCCGGCGGGCAGCCGGCGGCCGTGTTCGAGCAGGCGCTGCGGCAGATCGCAGCGGAATCGCGCACCGTCTAGTGACAGCCATCGCGGGGACGATTCCGTCCCCGCTTCTCATGCGTCGTCCGGTTACAACACCGCGAAATCGATCACCATCGGCCGCTGCACGGTCGCCTTGGCAGTCCGCGTCAGTTTGCCGGTCGCGGCATCGATGGCGAGAACGGTGACGTCGTTCGAACCCGTATTGCACGAAAAAAGGAACCGGCCGGACGGATCGACATTGATCTCACGCTGCCCGGCACCGCCGGTTTCTACGACTTCGACGCGGGTCAACCTGCCCGAGCCCGCATCGACCGCGAAGACGGCGATGGTGTCCGGTCCGCCCGGCACGCGGTTGGAGCTGTAGACGAACCGTCCCGTCGGATGGATACGGATATCGGAGGGCGAAATGCGCCGTGGGGTGCCGTCTGCTGCGGGCGGCGGTGCAGGCTGGCCGTCCACCACTGTCGCAATCGTCTGCAGGTGTCGCACTTCGCCCGTCTTCGCATCGAAATGGAACGCCGACGCGCTCGCCTCGCGCTCATTGGTGATGAAGAAGTAAGGCGCGCTCGGGTGAATCGCGAAATGCCGCGGCGCCGAACCCGGTGCCACCGGGAACCACTTGCCCTTCAGCGTCCTTGATGTCGGCGAGAACGGATAGACGTAGATGCGGTCATAGCCGTTGTCCGTCGCAATGATCCAGCGCTGCGTCTGGTCGAATGTCACCTGGTGAACGGCGGCACCGATCTGATTGCCGGCCGTGGGACCCAGCGCCACTGGCCTCGGATTCTTGTAGTCCTTCGCAGGCTCGCGATCGAGGACCGCGACGTCGAGAGGCGCGCCCAGCGAGCCGTCCGGCCCGACCGGATAGATCGCCACCGTGGCATCGTCGGTGGGCCGCTCGATCACAGGCTTGCCATTGCGCTTCTCGATACGAACGGCCCGGCTCACCGCGCCGTGATTGCCGACGATGACCCGCGAGTTCGTCTTGTCGATGATGACACCGACCGGCATGGCGCCCATCGAGGGCTGGGTGTTGAGGTACTTCAGGGTCCCATCCGCGCGATTGATGGCGAAGGCGACGACACCACCGCCCATTCCGGGCACCCCACCCAGCCCGGTCGTGCGGTTCACGCAGTAGAGGAATCGTCCGTCCGCCGACGTGCACATGCCGTCGCTGTTGAGATCCTGGACTTCCGGTCCGGTGGTGCCGACGGGCTGCATCGAGCCATCGGCCGCATTGACGCGGAAGACGTCAATGCCACCGCCAGTGGACGCGCCTGCGAATCCGGGTGTCGATCGGCCCACGTACGCGTAGAGCTGCCCTTCCGCGGCCAGCGAATACTTGCCGAAGGCAGCCCCCGTCAGAACGAGACCGGAGGCGCCGAGGAACGTCCGGCGCGAGACTTGGCTTTCCATGATTGAACCCTTCTTGAGTGGAGCTCTGCGAGGCTGCCGTGAAGTTAGCCAACGGCTGCCATCCCGTCAAATGAGCTGGCCTTGGAATGGATCCGCGTGGCATTCAAATACCCGAACTGCACTCAAGGTTGCTCGTATCCCTGCCGATACGAAGTGCGGGCAATCGCACTTCGGAGGCAGGGGACATGCGCAGACTGGTAGCGGCGGCAATGATGCTCGCGGCAAGTACGCCGCTGGCCGCAGCGGAGTCGTGCGTCAGCCTGGATTCGAAGGCCGTCGCCGCCCTGTTCGACGACTGGAACTTCGCGCTGTCTTCCCTCGATGCCGGCCAGGTGACGCAGCGCTACTGGCCCAATGCAGTGCTTCTGCCCACGGTCTCGAACACGCCGCGCACCAATGCGGCAATGATCGGCGACTACTTCGAACACTTCCTGGCCAAGCGCCCGCGCGGCCGCATCGACACTCGCACCGTCCAGACCGGCTGCAACATGGCGATGGACATGGGCACGTATACCTTCTCGCTGATGGACGACAAGGGCGTGACGAGCGAAGTGGCAGCGCGTTACACGTTCATCTACCAGTATCGCGATGGCGGCTGGAAGATCCTGCACCATCACTCGTCCGCAATGCCGGAAAGCACCGCGGGCGCGATGTCGGCCGATGCGCATGCGGAAGCCGGGAAGTCCCCGGCAGCCTCCAAGCCCGCAGCTGAACCGCCCAAGGGAAAGAGCAAAGAGAAAGAGAAGGACGCACGCAAGACGGCCAGCCAGACCGAGAAGCCAGCGGAAAAGCCGGAGGATTCGGGCAAGCCGGAGGAACGGACGCCCCTGTTTGCCAACCTGACTGCGTCGCCTCCCCCAGCAAAGTTCTATCCGCCCGAAGCCGTAAAGCACAAGGAACACGGCAACGTGAACCTCAAGGTATGCGCCGACGACGCCGGTGCCCTCGCCGGCACGCCCGAGATCGTCCTGAGCAGCGGGTCGAAGCTGCTGGATGAGGCAGCCCTGTCGTGGGCCCGCGCGGCCAAGTGGGTGCCCGCCACGTTGAACCGCCGTCGCGTCGAGGGATGCACCCAGGTTTTTGTCGCGTTCGAAGCCTCTGCCTGAGTCGGCTACCTGATCGCCCGCGGGCGATCGCTACGTACGCTACGTAAACGTGACCACCGCGCAGACGGTAGTCCGGTCACCCACCGCCTTGAACGCCTCACGCGTCTGGTCGAGCGTGTAGGTTGCGGTGACGAGGGACCGGGCGTCGAAGGCACCGGTGTCGACCAGCTTGATGAAGCGCGGCACATCGGCCTTGGCATTGACGCCGCCATACTGGCCTGCATGATGATGCCGCCCACGGTTCGACCAGGCTCCGGCAGGCAGGCTGATGTTCCCGCGCGGCAGGCCGAGCGTGATGAGGTTGCCACCCGCACGCGTCATTTCCCAGGCCTGCACTGTCGGCTGAATCGCAGTCGGATCCGGACCGCGCTCGACGGTGGGCGGCACGATGTCCGCGCCGACCGTGGCCACGACATAGTCGGCGCCGTGGCTGTCGGAGTTCGGGGTGGTGTCCCTCCCGCCCATCAGCTTGCGCCGCGGCGGACCTGACAACAGGCCACGAATCTTTGCCACGAGCCCATCGCCTTCGACATTCGGATCGAGTACGACCGTGGCGCCCATCTTCCGGGCCAGCTCGCGACGCTCTGCAATCGGCTCGACGCAGATGATCGGGTTCGCACCCATGATCCGCGCGCCCTGCACAGCACTCAACCCGATCGGTCCTGCGCCCATGACGACGACGCTCTCGCCAAACGCGACAGGCACGAATGTCGTGACGGCACCCAGCCCCGTCGCGCCGACGCAGCCGAGCACGGCGAGCTCCGCTGCAGGTGCCGCGGTGTCCGCGGGAACGCAGTACCAGTCGTAGGTGATCATCAGCTCGGCGAACCCGCCGGTGTTGTTGTGCTGATGGACCGGCGTGCCGTCGGCCAGCTCGCCGATCGCCACC
>CAIUGU010000046.1 GCA_903898785.1 uncultured Pseudomonadota bacterium
CTCGTCCTTGGCCAGCCTGGCCAGCAGGTCGAGCACGCGTCGGGAGATGGCGCCCCGGATGCTTTCAATCGCTTCGTCGTCCTGCAGCATCTCGCGCGACACGTTGAGCGGCAGGTCGGCCGAGTCGATGACCCCCTTCACGAAGCGCAGGTACGACGGCAGGAACTGCTCGGCATCGTCCAGGATGAAGACGCGGCGCACGTACAGCTTGAGGCCCCGGGCGGCATCGCGGTGCCACAGGTCGAACGGAGCTCGCCCCGGAACGTAAAGCAGGCTCGTATACTCCTTCGCACCTTCCACGCGGTTGTGCGCCCACGCGAGGGGATCCGAGAAGTCGTGGGTGATGTGGCGATAGAACTCGCGGTAGTCGTCGTCCTTGATGTCGTTGCGCGGCCGGGTCCACAGTGCCTGCGCATGATTGACCGTCTCGAACGCACCCTTCTCCGTCCCATCCGCCGCGGCGGCCGCCCGCATGCGCACCGGGAATGCGATGTGATCAGAGTACCGACGGACGAGCGACCGCAGCCGGTAGTCGTTCGAGAAATCCTTCTCCGCCTCCTTGAGGTGCAGCACGATCGTCGTGCCGCGGGTGGGCCGGTCGATGGTCTCGACGACGAATTCGCCTTCGCCGCGGGACTCCCAGCGCACGCCTTCGCTGGCGGGCTGCCCTGCGCGGCGCGAGAACACCTCGACGTGATCGGCCACGATGAAGGACGAATAGAAGCCCACGCCGAACTGGCCGATGAGCTGGGCGTCCTTCTTCTGGTCGCCCGTCATGCGGCCGAGGAATTCCGCCGTGCCGGAACGCGCGATCGTGCCGAGGTGCTCGATCGCTTCCTGGCGGCTCATGCCGATGCCGTTGTCGGTCAGCGTGATGGTGCCCGCGGCCTCGTCGGCCTCGAGCGTGACCGTGAGCTCCGGCTCGCCCTCGAGCAGGGCCGGATTCGCCAGGCTCTCGAAGCGAAGCTTGTCACAGGCATCCGATGCGTTGGAAATGAGTTCGCGGAGAAAGATCTCCTTGTGGCTGTACAGGGAATGGATCATCAGCTTGAGCAGCTGCTTGACCTCGGCCTGGAACCCCATCGTTTCCTTGTGGGGCGGTGCGGCCTGGGCTTCGTTCGCAGTCATCGTCAGGGCCTCCAGCGGCGCAGATCAACGGGAAGGGCACGAAGTGGGGACTGGGGTCCGTCGCTTCAAGGGCGGCAATTCAAACAGATGCGACAGGCCGTAGCCACCCCGCGATGGGCGACGCAGTCACGCCAACGGCGGACGATCAGGCGCTGGGGAGGAATCCGCTCCGGGACACCGGGCGGCGCGCCCGGTAGAGCAGCGAGGAGGCGAGCAACAGCAGCGCGGAGGGCGCAGCGAGGGCCGGCAGTCGCAAGCACGCAAATCCCGTCGCCATGAGCACGGCCAGGGCCGCCAGGAAGCCAAGCACCCGCGGCAGCAGCGTCCACAGGGCGACGGCAGCGTCATCCAACTCGTCCATCCACAACAGGAAGACTTCCATGGCGGTTCCACTCGGCGGGGTTCGCATGGGAATCTAACGGAGCCCGCCTGCGGGCCGATGTGAGCCGCCTCACGACACGCCAACGCCACGAAGGCGGGATCGCCCCGGCGTCTGTTGCCTGCGACGGCTGACTCAGGGCAGAGCGGCTGGGAAGATCCCATGGCCGGCCGATGCTTGCATGCAGGTCGCCCGCTGCGTACGCTCGAAACACCCGTGACACTTGAAGCCACCCCGTTGCAGAGCCGGCCCGACGAGGCGCCGAGCCGTATCGTCGTGCTGAACCCCAAGGGCGGTTCCGGCAAGACGACGATTGCGACCAACCTCGCGAGCCACTACGCCGTGCAGGGGCTGAAGCCGACGCTGATGGACTTCGATCCCCAGGGGTCCAGCTGGCGATGGGTCCGCAAGCGCGGCGAAGACGCACCGCCAATCCATGGTATCGCCGCGTTCGAGCGCAATTCGCGCGTCACCCGGTCGTTCGCGCTGCGCATTCCTCCGGATTGCCAGCGGGTGGTAGTGGACACGCCCGCGGCGCTGGTGGCCCAGTCCATGCCCGACCTGACGCGCCAGGCCACGGCGATCCTCGTGCCTGTGCTGCCTTCGGACATCGACATCCACGCCGCCACCCAGTGCATTTCCAATCTGCTGCTGGTGGCGAAGATCTCGCGTTCGGAACAGCGCATCGGCGTCATTGCCAACCGGGTCAAGCGGAATACGCTGGTCTATGGTTCGCTGATGCGGTTCCTGGAGACGCTCAGGATCCCGGTTGTCGCGACGCTGCGGGATTCCCAGTCGTACATCCGCGCCGCCGAGTCGGGACTCGGCATCTTCGAGATGAAATCGGCGCAGGCCGATGAGGACGTCGCGGAATGGGCCTCGTTGATAGAATGGCTTGGACGTCGGCAGGCGACGGCTGACGGAGGAAATTCGCTGGTACGCGCGGCAGCGGTCGCTCAACGGGCATCCGTTCCCTGAAAACCGCCCGGGGCCGCGCTCGGGCGCCCTGCTACTTGTCCTTGTCCCAGCTGTTCTTGACCCGATCCGCCCAGCTCTTGTAGCTGCTCCAGCTCTGCAGCGAGCCGGTGATCGCTGCGTGCCTGGCATTGGAGGGCGGGGCCCGGTTCAACCAGTTGCGCTGGCCGTCCCAGCGCTCTCGCGGCGCGACGGCCTGTGGCTTGGCGCCAGCGTCATCTCCCATCCAGACCCGTGAACCTGCGGGACCGGCAGGATCATCTGCCTTGCGATCGACCATGTGCTGCTACTCGGTTGCGTGTCGCCCGTGCGATGCGAAGTGGTGGGAGGTCGAGGGCAAGCTACGCACTGGCGGTCATCGCGGGTGAGGAACTGGGTCACACCCGCCCCGTGATGACGCCGGACTGCGACGGGGGTCGCCGATTACGGGTTAAATCGACGTCTCGCGTAGTAGCGCGGCGAAGGCCGGCTTGATCTCGCCCAGCAATTCCTCGATGGCTGCAGGCACCAGCGTCACGAGTACGTCGAGCAGCACGATGGCGTCCTGGCGGCTCGCGGCTCGCAGGCGCTGCGCCATCCCCTTGTTGACCTGGTGCAGGCCTTCGTAGACGCGAGCGAGCCCGCCAAGGCCCGGCTCCGGCTGGGCGCCCTCCTCGGCCGCGAAATGACGCGCCATGAGGTACATCGCCGCCACGCGGTAGGCCGTCTCCGTTTCGCTCGAGAACGGCAGGTGGAAGCGAGCCATCGGGCGGAAGACGGCCGTCCGCGGACAGCCGCTCGAGGCCATGATCAGGCCGATCAGCGACGCCAGTCCCTGTTGCGCCGACAGGTTGGCGCTCACCGCCCGCTCCTCGGTCTCGACCACGACGCGCAGCTGGTCGTACGACACCAGGTTCGTGAAGCGGTCGATGACCTCGGCAAGCTGCAAGGCCGCAGGGCAATGCGGGGTCGTGGTGGCCTGCAGCGGACACCCGTGGCACTGGTTGAAGCCGAGACGGGTCCACTCGGGCGGATTGGCCGTCGCGGGCGGCGCCAGCGCAGCCGTATCCCTGTCGAGCACCAGCGCGAACAGGTGGGTCTGGCCGTCGGGAAGCTCGAAGCGGTAACGGACCGGGACGGTACTCACGACTTGAGGCGATAACAGGGCCGGTATTCGCCCGCGAGCTTCATGCGGCGTTGCGCGACGAAAGCGGCGAGGAGCTGGTCGAGCAGCCCGACCATGTCGCGGTCACCGTGCAGCTCGAACGGACCATGCTCCTCGATCGCACGGATGCCGCCTTCCTTGACGTTGCCGGCCACGATGCCGGAGAACGCACGCCGCAGGTTGGCCGCGAGCAGGTGCGGCTCCATGTCGCGGCGCAACTCCAGCTTGGCCATGGCGGCGTGTGTTACCTCGAACGGATGCTGGAACTCGGAAGGGATTCAGCAGCCAGTTGAAGTTGTAGGCATCGCTGCGCGAGCGCCGCGAATGACGCACGGACTCGAGTCCGTGGACCATGAGCCGCGCGGCCTGCGCCGGATCGCCGATGACGATGGAATAGCGATCCCGCGCTTTCTGGCCGAGCGTGGCACCGATGAACGCATCGATCTGGCGGAAGTAGTCCGCGGCCGACTCGGGGCCCGTGAATACGACGGGCAGCGGCTGGTCGGCATTCTCCGGGTCGAGCAGGATGCCGAGCAGGTACAGGATTTCCTCGGCCGTACCGGCACCGCCTGGAAACACAACGATGCCGTGGCCGGTCCGGACGAAGGCTTCGAGACGCTTCTCGATGTCCGGCATGATCACGAGCTGGTTGACGATCGGGTTGGGCGGCTCCGCAGCGATGATGCCGGGCTCGGTCATGCCAATGTAGCGGCCGTCACGGATGCGTTGCTTGGCGTGGCCGATCGTGGCGCCTTTCATGGGGCCTTTCATGGCACCCGGCCCGCAGCCGGTGCAGATGTTCAAGCCGCGCAGGCCGAGTTCGTAGCCGACCTTCTTGGTGTAGTCGTACTCGGCTGCGGAAATCGAATGGCCACCCCAGCACACGACGAGGTTCGCACCGCTCTTCTGGTCGAGGATCCTGGCGTTGCGGAGGATGTGGTAGACGGCATTCGTGATGCTGCCCGGGTCATCGAGGTCGAAGCGCCCGCTGCCGAGCACGGCGTCGTGGATGTAGATGATGTCGCGCAGGACGGCGAACAGGTGCTCCTTGATGCCGCGGATCATCTGGCCGTCGACGAACGCACCTGCCGGCGCATTGCGCACCTCGAGCTTGACGCCCCAGGCCTGCCGGCCGATGCGGATGTCGAAGTCGCGGTACTTCTCGAACAGCGCCTTGGCATCGTCGGTTTCGGAGCCGGACGTCAGTACGGCGAGCGCGCATTGGCGGAAGAGCTGGTAGATCCCCCCCTGCCCCGCGGACAGCAGCTGGTTCACCTCGCGCTGGGACAGGTTCTCGAGGCTGCCTAGCGGCGAAACCCTTGCGTCGACGACATCTTCTGGATCGACCTGGGTGAAGGAAACCGTGGCGAGGCCCGGACGAGCTTCGGTCACGGAATGATCTCGATGGGGGTATTGGGCGGCGTCATCATCCAGATCTCGACCATGTCGGAGTTCGAGACTGCGATGCACCCGTCCGTCCAGTCGTTCTTGAGGTAGTAGTCGATGCCCTTGCGCGGCGTGTTGGGCAGCCCGTGGATCATGATGGCGCCCCCGGGGCGCACGCCCATCTTGCGCGCCCGCGCAACGTCTTCCTCGTTGGGATACGAGACCTCCATCGACAGGAAGTACTCGCTGCGGGGATTGCGGCGGATCAGGCGATACTTGCCTTCCGGCGTACGGAAATCGCCTTCCTGCATCTTGTGCCCGTCGGGACTCAGGCCCAGGGAGATGCGATAGGTCCTCAAGATCTCGCCCTGGCGCATCAGGTACATGCGGCGCTCGCGCTTGCGGACCAGGATGGTGTCCACGGCGGGCAAGCCGAAATCGGTGATGGCGGGCAGCCGCGCCGCGGAGTAGGCGGGCGTGTCGGCGACCGCGGCTTCCATCGCGCTGGCAGTGCCGCCGGCCAACAGCATCCCGGCCAGGCCTGCCACCAGCATCGTCGCAACGAAGGAAAGCAGCTTCATGCCGCATCTCGTGTTTCGCATATCGACGACATTATAAACACGAGCCACGTCCATCGGAGCGACTCCAATCGGCGACGGCATGTTACGGCCCCGCCACAAGGAGCCTGACATCGGTGCATTCGCGGTTGCCAGGCCCCGTTTCGGCCACGATGACGTAGCGGCGGCCGGCGACGAGATCGACCTGCAACCGGTGGCGCCCTCCGCCGGCAGCGGCAATCGAACAGTCGATCAGCAACGAATGCTGGCCCGGCAGCAGGTCGACCGCGCTGAACCGCACATCGACCGTGATGCCATCCACCTGCCGCAGCAGCAGCGACACCGGCGCGCCCGCGCGCATCTTGTAATCGCCCTGGACATGCGCCAGTTCGTCATACGGCAGCCGCGGCCCTTCGTATCCCTTGAGCGTCATGCAACCCCCAAGCAGCAGCAGGAGGCCGGCAACAGGCAAGTGGCTGGATTTCATGTGGTCGTCGCCCCGCCCTGCACGGTGTCGAGATGAGGAATGACAAGCTGCGTACCGGGCCGGATATCGCCCAGGTCCACATCCGGGTTGTACTGCCGCAGCAGCCAGATCGGCACGTTGTAGCGGCCCTGCGCCAGCGCCCAGATGGATTCGCCCGACCTGACGACGTGCGCTTCGCTGCCGACGATACGGAATTGCGCGAAGAATGTCTCTTGCAGCTGCTTGTGGTAGTTGACGCGCTTCTCCTCGAACTCGCGCGCCGTCACCCTCGCGAAGTCCAGCTTCAGCCGTCGCCCGATGACCAGCGGCGCCGCCGGCTTCATGCGATTGAGGCTGCGCAGCTCGCTCGCCTTCACACCCAGCCAGTCTGCGTAGTGCCCGATCGTCTCGGCCGCTTCCACCCGAATGGAGCGATCCGCAGCCACGCTGTAGTCGCTCGGATCCGCGGAAACGGCCGCCTGGACTCCCGGAACCAGCGTGGGCCCGAAAGCGTCCGCCTCGCCTTCCGACGTGGGCTCGGCCGCTTCCGTGGCGGCGGTGGGCCCATGCGGTGCCGAAGCCACTTCCACTGCCGCCTGCACGACAGCTGACGAAGTGGGTGCGGCAGCAGCGCGGGCCGCTTGTGTGATGGACAGGACCTGACCCTCGTAAATGAAATTGCGTTCGCGGATGCCGTTCAGCTCCATGAGCCGCGCCTCCGTCAGCCCGTGACGGCTCGCGATCTTCGACAACGTGTCGCCCCGGCGGACCGCATAGCGTTCCACATCGGCCTGAGGCTTGGCGGTCGCCGCGACTGCAACGGGCGGGACAGCCTTCGCCTCGGCGGCCTGCCCCTTCTTCCTGTCAGGCAGCACCAGGACCTGGCCGGCACGTACGCGGTAAGGCCTGTCGATGCCGTTGAGTTCGGCGAGCGTAGCGAGCGGCAGCCCGTAGCGCGATGCGATCACCGACAGCGATTCGCCGTTCTGCACCTTGTGCCGGGTCTCGGCCACCTGCCCCGTGAAGCGCTGGTTGCCGGGCACTCGCGCGAGCCCGGCCCGCAAGTCCACGTGAGCGGGCACGCGCAGCTCGTAGCCACGCGGGACGTGCCGGGTGCCGCTCCAGACCGGCGGCAGCAAGGCGGGATTCATGCGCTTCATCTGTTCCATGTCGAGGCCCAGCGTGCTGACGAGGCTGCGCATCGACATGTACTCAGGCAGGATGGCCATCTGGCTCGAATCGACGGGATCGCGTTCCAGCGGCCCGAAGAAACGCTCCGGGTTCGAATCGATCTCGAGCGCCGCGAGGAACGCGACGTAGAAATTGCGCGACGCAAAGCCGAACGTGCGGCTGCGGTAGCTGCGGACGATGGTCGCGATATTGTCCGTGCCGAGCGCATCGCGAGCACGACGCATGCCGGCTGCACCGTGGTTGTAGGCGGTCAACGCCAGCGGCCACGACCCGAGCACAGCGTAGTTCTGCTCCAGGAACTGCGCCGCCGCCTCCGTCGATTTGTAGGGGTCCAGTCGCTCGTCGACGACGTTGTCGATGCGCAGGTAGCGGCGTCCCGTGCTGCGCATGAACTGCCACATGCCCGCAGCGCCGACCTTCGAATAAGCGTAAGTATTGAACGAGGACTCGACGTGGGGCAGCGCCGCGAGCTCGCGCGGCAGTCCCTTCTTCTCGAACGTGGCTGCGATCTTCGGCATCCAGGCGCCGGAGCGCACCAGGCCTTCGCGAAAGCGGTTCGACTGTCCGAGCTGGTAGCGGACCCGCTCCGCCGCCTCGGTGAATTGCTCCTTGGATGTCCTGGCAGGCCACAGGTCGCGAATGCGCTGCTCGTCTGCGGTCAACGCGCCCGGGTCGCGGCTGCCGAGCTTGCGCAGCGTCCGGACCACGCGATCCTTGGCCTCGTCGATACGCTGCGAGCGACGCGCCGGAGGCAAGTCGGCGGGGAAACCCAGGACCTCGTAGACGATGTCCACGCGCTCGTTGTCGTGGACGAACCCGCCGTCGGTCGAGACCTCCGTGTACACGCGCCGCCAGAAGGCAACGTCATGCTCGAGTTCCGCCGGTCGCACGAATGCGCTTGCGGCCGCTGCCGGCATCACCGGCAACAGGCATTCGCCGGCCACAAAGGCCAGCGGCAGCAGGCAGCGGGAAAGTCGGAGGGTCATGAATCGCGAGAACTCGATCAGGCCGGGGAAAGCTGCCTGACTTTCTATGCGGACTGGCCGCGCGAGGCAAGATATGTCAACTCGCGATTGTGACGAAGCTCTCACCGCGGGTCGCGAATCAGGAGCGGCCGTACTGCCGCTCCCGTTGTCCTGTCCCCACGGGACAGGAATGGCGTCGCCGCTCAGCTCACCCGCACTTCGAGTCGCCGCAGGAAAGGCACGTCATGCAGCCGTCCATCATGACGACGGCCGCGGTGCTGCACTTGAGGCACAGCTGGGCGCCTTCCGGGAAGTGGCTCTTGGCGAAGGCATCCTGCTGCTTCGTCTGTGCCTCGAATTCCTTCTTCTTGTCGTCGATGAGCTTCTTGCGGTGCTCGTCCATCTCGGGGCGCTTGAGCATGCCGATGGTCTGCAGGTGCTTCTCGATGACGTAGCCGAGCTCGGCGATGATCGAGGGCATGAACTTGCCGCCCGTCTGCCAGTAGCCGCCGCGGGGATCGAACACGGCCTTGAGTTCCTCGACGAGGAACGTCACGTCGCCGCCCTTGCGGAAGACCGCCGAGATGATGCGCGTCAGCGCGACGATCCACTGGAAGTGATCGAGGTTCTTCGAGTTGATGAAGATCTCGAACGGCCGGCGCGACTCGTGGACCGTGCCTTCGTTGAGCACGTAGTCGTTGATGGTCACGTACATCGCGTGATCCGACACGGGCGTCTTGATCTTGTACGTGGAGCCGATCAACACATCGGGACGCTCGAGCTTCTCGTGCATCCAGATGACGTTGGCTTCCTTCGGCCGCGCACTTTCTTCCTTCGCAGCAGCAGCAGCGGCCTTCTCGGCAGCCTTGTCTGCGGGCTTCTCGACCTTGTACTTGACGATCTTGGAATCGATTTTCATGGCGTTGAATTCCGAATCTTTGGTGGCACTGCCCGGCAATGCCTGCTTGAACCTGGGGACGGGCGGCGCGCCGCCAGCCGGCCTGCCGCACCGCCGTTCGTTCCGCGCCCCGCGCTAGAACTTGCCGTAATACCCCTCTTTCAGCGCGTCGTAGAGATTGGCGGCGGTGTGCTTCTCGCCGTCGTACTCGATCTCCTCGTCGCCCTTGACCTTCACTTCCGAGCCGTCTTCCAGCGTGAACACGTACGTCGTGTTCTTGAGGTCTTCTTCCTTCACCAGCACGCCCTGGAAGGCTTCCGGATTGAAGCGGAACGTCGTGCACCCCTTGAGCCCCTGCTCGTAGGCGTACATGTAGATGTCCTTGAACTCCTCGTAGTTGAAGTCCGTGGGCACGTTCGCCGTCTTGGAGATGGACGAGTCGACCCACAGCTGCGAGGCGGCCTGGATATCGACATGCTCGCGCGGCTTCACATCGTCCGCGGTCGTGAAGTAATCAGGCAGCTTCTCGGCCGGATTGGTCGAGTTCGGCATCGCGCGCGGATTCACGAGTTCGCGATAGGCCAGCAGCTCGAACGAGAAGACGTCGATCTTTTCCTTCGACTTCTTGCCCTCGCGAATCACGTTGCGGAAATAGTGGTGCGCGAACGAAGGCTCGATGCCGTTCGAGGCATTGTTGGCGAGCGACAGCGAGATCGTGCCGGTCGGCGCAATCGAGCTGTGGTGCGTGAAGCGAGCGCCGACTTCGGCGAGTTCGTCCACGAGATCGGGAGCCGACTCCGCAACGCGTTGCATGTAGCGGCTGTAGCGGGCATGCAGGATACGCCCCGGGATCTTCTGACCCACGCGCCAGCCGTCGCGAGCCATTTCGGGCCGCTTGCGCAGCATCTCGCCCGTGACCTCGAACTCCTCGAGCATGATCGGTGCAGGCCCCTTCTCGCGAGCGAGGTCGAGGCCGGCTTCCCAGCCCGCGATCGCCATTTCGCGGGACACGTTCTGCGTGAACGCCACGGACTTCTTCGAGCCGTAGCGCATGCCAAGCATCGTGATCGACGAGCCGAGGCCGAGGAAGCCCATGCCGTGGCGGCGCTTGCGCGTGATCTCGTCGCGCTGCTGGCCGAGCGGCAGGCCGTTGATCTCGACGACGTTGTCGAGCATGCGCGTGAACACCTTCACGACCTTGCGGAACTCCTCCCAGTCGAAGCGGGCGTTCTCCGTGAACGGTTCGAGCACGAACCGGGTGAGGTTCAGCGAACCGAGCAGGCAAGAGCCATACGGCGGCAGCGGCTGTTCACCACACGGGTTCGTGGCGCGGATGTTCTCGCACCACCAGTTGTTGTTCATCTCGTTGACGCGATCGACGAGCACGAAGCCGGGCTCGGCGAAGTCGTACGTGGACGTCATGATCACGTCCCACATGCGGCGCGCCGGCAGCGTCTTGTAGATACGGCAGCAGACGAGGCCCGCTTCGTTCGCGACGTAGCCGCGCGTGGTGGGCCATTCGCGCCACACGAACTTCGTCTCGTCGGCGAGGTCCTGGTCGCCGACTTCTTTCGCAGGCAGCGGGAAGGCCAGCTTCCACTCGCGGTCGTGCTTCACGGCCTGCATGAACTCGTCGGTCACGAGCAGCGACAGGTTGAACTGGCGGAGCCGGCCTGCCTCGCGCTTGGCGCGGATGAAATCCATCGCATCGGGATGGCCGATATCGAAGGTACCCATCTGCGCGCCGCGCCGGCCGCCGGCCGACGACACGGTGAAGCACATCTTGTCGTAGATATCCATGAACGACAGCGGGCCCGATGTGTAAGCCCCGGCGCCGGACACGTAAGCGCCTTTCGGGCGCAACGTCGAGAACTCGTAACCGATGCCGCAACCGGCCTTCAGCGTGAGGCCGGCTTCGTGGACCTTCGCGAGGATGTCGTCCATCGAGTCGAAGATGGTGCCGGACACGGTGCAGTTGATCGTCGACGTGGCGGGCTTGTGTTCCTGCGCACCGGCATTCGAGGTCACGCGGCCTGCAGGAATGGCGCCCTTGCGCAACGCCCAGGCGAACTGCTCGTACCACGTCTCGCGCAGCTCTTCGCTCTCGACGTCGGCGAGCGCCCGTGCAACGCGCCGGTACGTGTCGTCCATGGACTTGTCGATGGGCGCGCCGTCCTTGGAGCTGAGACGGTACTTCTTGTCCCAGATGTCCAGAGAGGCTTCCTGAAAGGGAATGCTGTTGACGTCCATGGGTTCAAGCTTGATTGCGGTCTTCATGCCGGTTTGCGACTCCTGCGAAGGGGAACCCGCGGCGCCCACACAAGGGTTCGCGGATGCTCTTTACTTGTATAAATCCCGCCCGGTACGGCGACAGCTTTGCCATCCGTAAAACCGGCTCCCTTCTGACGTAACACGTTGTCAGCGTGCCTTATCTGGCGGTGCAGACGGAGCAGACGCTTAGTCTCGCCTTGCCCCGGTACACAATATGTTGTGTCAGGGGCGTTAACGTATTCCTCTGCAGCGAGGCCTGTCAAGAATTTTATCCCGGCCAAGAGGCGCGGATTAGGCATTAAAAAACAATGTGTTATGGATCTCTGCAGGAGAATAGCACGCTGCTGCAGCGCAGCTTTCCTTGGCCTGCCGCGGCACAAGATATGGTGTCCTTCGGAGAAACGCGTCTATCCCACAGGTTATCCACCGTCCATGCACAGGATTCGCCTTGAAATCGGGCGGGGCGCCTGCATGCAGTGCGGACGCCGGGGCGCTTGCGTGCCCCACGGTGCCGGCTTGCAATGGTTGCAACCGTCGGGCGGACAGACGCAAGTCCGCTAGAATGCGGCCCTGCCCAGGCTTCTGACTCCCGGCATCCCTCTGGCTTAAAGGATCGTCCCGAATGCGCCACTCCGCCCTTCGAACCCTGACGGCTGCGGCCATCCTCTGGTGCGGAGCGGCCAGCGCCCAGTTGCCCGCAATGGTAGGCGACACCCCAGTCCCGTCACTGGCGCCGATGCTTAAGAAGGTTTCGCCGTCCGTCGTCAACATCGCGACGCGCGGTACCGTGCAGGCCCGGTCGCAACAGGGCAACCCGCTGCTCGAGGATCCCTTCTTCCGCCGCTTCTTCGAAGCGCCGGAACTCGCGCCCCAGCAGCGCGAATTCCAGAGCGCGGGGTCGGGCGTCATCGTCGATGCACGCAACGGCTACATCATCACGAACGCGCACGTGATCGAGAACGCCACGGAGATCACCGTGACGCTGCTCGACAACCGCGCGATCAAGGCCGAAGTGGTTGGCGCCGATGCGGGCTCCGACGTCGCGCTGCTCAAGGTGAAGGCTGCCAACCTGGCTGCGATGCCGGTGGCGGATTCCTCGAGGGCCGAAGTGGGTGACTTCGTGGTGGCGATCGGCAATCCCTTCGGGCTGCAGCACACCGTGACGTCCGGGATCATCAGCGGCCTCGGCCGCTCCGGCATCAGCCGCGACGGCTATGAAGACTTCATCCAGACCGACGCATCGATCAATCCCGGCAATTCCGGCGGCGCGCTCGTGAACCTCAAGGGCGAACTCGTCGGCATCAACAGCGCCATCCTGTCGGGCAACGGCGGCGGCAACATCGGCATCGGCTTCGCGATCCCTTCGAACATGGTCAAGGCGATCATGGACCAGATCGTGCAGTTCGGCGAAGTGAAGCGCGGCGTGCTCGGCGTGAACATCGTGACGCTGACGCCGGACGTCGCGCAGAACCTCGGCATTGCCGATGCGCAGGGTGCGCTCGTTTCGCAGGTCGTCGAGGGTTCGGCCGCCGAGAAGGCCGGCATTCGCGCGGGCGACGTCATCACCTCGGTCAACAACCGTACCGTCAGGACCGGCGCGGAGCTGCGCAACGCCATCGGCCTGCTGCGCGTCGGCGACAAGGTGGAAATCACGCTGCTGCGCGAAGGCAAGCCGCGCCGCGTGACTGCCAACGTCGGTACGCAGGAAAGCGGGGCCGTCAAGAACGCGGCGACGCTGCACAAGGGACTCGAAGGAGCGGACTTCGCCGATGCCGAAGGCGGCTCGGGCGTGCGGATCACCGCGGTCGCAGCCAACAGCCCGGCGGCGCAGAGCGGGCTGCGCGCCAACGACCTCATCATCGGCGTGGGCCAGGCCAGGATCGCCAACCTCGACCAGCTGGGCAAGGCCATTGCCAACGCCGGTGCCTTCGCGCTGACCGTTCGCCGTGGCTCGGCGACCGTCATCGTGGTCGTGCGCTAACCACGCAGTCCTGCATCGCAGGTGAAAGGCCCCGCGCGAGCGGGGCCTTTTTCATTCAGGTGTCCCGGTCAATCGGGCTCGCCGCACAGCAGCCGCTGACGGGCGGCCGGCGTCTCCCGTGCCAGCTCGCGGACCCGTCGATAGAACTCCGCAAGATCCTCGCCCGAGGCCGCGAGGATCCGCTTGAAGCCGGGAATACAGCGACGATACGTCGCAGTGGCCACGAGATCCGCGTTGGTCAACGTTCGTGCGAACCAGTTGTCGTACCCCGCGTATCCGCCCCACTCGCTGCGTTGCTGCTCGTAGCCGAACTTGAGCTGGCCGAGGATCTGCTGCTTGCGGTGATTCATGTCGATCGGCGGCAGCGACTGCGCATAGAGACCGCGAAGCCGTTCCCGTGCGTCCAGCAGCAATCGGGAGAAGTCCTCGGCCCGCCTCCTTTGCTGCTGCCACGCATCGAGATCGCGCTGCCGACCGGAAAGCGCGAGCCACCGCATGACACCGACTTCTTCCACCGTGGACGCAAAGGCCTCATTGAAGGCGGAGTCGTCCTGGATGTAGATGAGCTGGTGCGCCAGCTCGTGGAAGATCGTGCCGGCCAGCTGCGCATCGCTGTAGGGCAGCATCGAGCTCAGGATCGGGTCGGCGAAATGGCCAAGGGTCGAGTACGCCGTGACGCCGCCGACTGCAACGTCGTCGCCCCTGCGTCGCATGCGACCCGCGTAGGCCTGCGCGCGGCGCTCCGCGAAGTAGCCGCGGTACACCACGCACCCGGCCACCGGAAAGCACCACCGCCGCGGCTCCACTGAAAAGGGCGGCGTGGCAAACACGTTCCACACCACGTAGTTCCTGCCGATGTCGGCGTACTGCCGGTAGCTGCCGTTGTCGGGCAATCCCAACACCTGGCTCGCGAAATCGCGCGCAGCGCTGACCTCCGTCAGCCGGGCGCGCAGCTGCGGCGGCGTTTGCGGATTGCGCACCACTTCCTCCACAGGCTGGCGCTTCGCCATCACGGCCATCTGCCCGCCCGCCGCCTGCAGCAGGTAGCAGCCACCCAGCACTGGCAGCAACCCTGCGAGCACGCCGCCTCGAACCACGTTGCCGACACTGAAGAACACTTCCGCTCCCGCCTCGATGGACCCGGATCGCGACTGCAATTATGGGGTGCTGCACACGCAGCCGATAGCAGCACAGCGTTCCGCTACAATCGGCCCATGCGAATCTATCTTGTCGGCGGGGCCGTCCGCGATGAACTGCTGGGGCTTCCGGTGCGCGAGCGCGATTGGGTGGTGGTCGGCGCCACGCCCGAGCAGATGACCGCACGGGGCTATCGGCCCGTGGGCAAGGACTTTCCCGTGTTCCTGCATCCGCACACCGCCGAGGAATACGCGCTGGCCCGCACCGAGCGCAAGACGGGCCCTGGCTATCACGGCTTCAGCACGCGCTTCTCGCCCGATGTCACGCTCGAAGAGGACCTGGGCCGGCGCGACCTCACGCTGAACGCCATCGCGAAGGACCCCGACAGCGGCGAACTCATCGACCCTCACGGCGGCCGGAAGGACCTCGAAGCGCGCATCCTCAGGCATGTGTCGCCGGCATTCGTCGAGGACCCGCTGCGGGTCCTGAGAGTGGCCCGGTTTGCGGCGCGATTCGACTCGCTGGGTTTTCGCCTGGCCGACGAGACCGCGGCGCTGCTGCGCCAGATGTCGGTCGGCGGTGAACTCGGAACGCTGGTCGCCGAGCGGGTGTGGCAGGAAACGCTGAAAGCCCTCACGACGCAGGCGCCGGCGCGGTACTTCCAGGTCCTGCGAGACACGGGGGCGCTGGCGGTCGTGTTCCCGGAGATCGATGCGTTGTTCGGCGTGCCGCAACCCGCAGCCTGGCATCCCGAGATCGATACGGGCGTCCATGTCCTCATGGTGCTCGAAAAGGCGGCGGCCTTGAGCACCGATCCGGTGGTGCGCTTCGCGGCGCTGACCCACGACCTTGGCAAGGGCCAGACGCCGGCCGACCAGTGGCCGCGGCACGTGGGCCATGAAGTACGCAGCGTCGCGTGCGTCGATACCCTCTGCGACAGGCTGAAGGTACCGAACGAGTATCGCGAACTGGCGAAGCATGTCGCCCGGCACCACGGCGTGGTCCACAGCGCGCAGCAGTTGCGCGCGGGCACGCTGCTCGACCTGCTCGAGACGCTCGATGCGTTCAGGCGACCCGAGCGATTCGAGTCCTTCCTGCTGGCATGCATGGCCGACATGCGCGGCCGCACGGGATTCGAGCAGCGCCCCTATCCCCAGGCGGACTACCTGCGCTCGGTACGCAGCACCGCGGCCGCTGTCACGCTCGACCGCTCGCTCTTTGCGGGACTCACGGGCGCCGAGATCGGCGAACGCGTGCGACGCGCCCGGCTCGCCGCCATCGAGGCGGTGAAGGCGGCCGGCGTCAGCGATAAAGGAACAGGCTGATCCCGCCGAAGGCCGTCGTGCCGAAGGTGTCCGCATCGGACACGCCCACGCGAATCTCGACATCGGCGGCAGACCCCGCGGGGAACAACCAGCCGGCGCTCAGCGTGTTCACGTCCAGGTCGTCGACTTCGCCGCGATCGTGCGCGAGTTCGATGTTCAGCGACTTCTCGCCGAATCGGTAGTCGACCCCCAGGCTGGCCGAGCGGGCGAGCAGGCTGTTCGCCAGCGTCAGCGACGATGCGCTCAGAAAGCGCACGGCCCCCACGACCGCGGCCAGGCGTTGCTGCACGGCCGGCCTGAGCGGCACGGGTACTCGCGACAGGTCGACATTGGTCGCCACGGTACCGATGGACTCGTCGTAATCCCATGCCATCGCCGTCGCATAGAGCGACGCCGCATCCCAGGTGTAGCGAAAGCTCGCGCCGAAGCCGGTGGCGACAAAGGACTGGCTGTCGTCGACCAGGTTGCGTGCGAGCACCGGGACTTCGTACTTGAGGTCGATGTCGCGGAACGCTGCGTTCACTCCGAAGCGCGCGTGCTCGCCGCGAAAATACAGCTCGCCCTTGTAGGTCAGCGTCTCGATGGTGTCGCTGTCGCCCCAATACTCGACATCGACGGCGAGCCCCGCCGGATCGAACCAGTGATCGAGTCCGAGCCCGGCGCGATACGTGGAGAGGCTGACAGGACCCGTCGCGCCATCCGCCAGGCCCGCGGTCAGCCGCAGCCAGGTTGCCTCGCCGAACGCGTGATCTAGACCCGCGCTCAGCGCATAGGTCCCGTCCTCGTCGTACAGGCCCGCGGCGGAAAAAACGGTCCCGGCCGACTCCTGGGCTGCAAGTGGCGCCGACGCCGCCAGCAGCGCCCCGGCCATCGCCACGACGCTCGCGCAGGGACGGACAACGAATGCGCACATACTCACCCTCACCTTCGACAGTTGCGAATGAACCCGGCGTCGTGACCGTACTACAAGCTGCCGGCCAGGTCGCGGACCGAGAAGCCGCACAGAGGCTGGTCGTAGTCCCTCGCGAGCCCCAGCACCTTGAAACGCTCGCCCATTTCCCCCGGCAGCGTCAACACCATCACCTGGCGAGCCACCTGCAGCCGCGACTCGATCTCGCGGTCGGCAAGGCCGGCCAGCAGCCTGTCGATGCCGGTGCCGATCAGGAAATGCGCCTGCGTCGTGAAGCCTGCAACGGTGAGGCCCGCATCGACGGCGCAGTGGGCGACAGCGGAAAAATCCACCCATGCACCGATATCCTGCAACCCGGGAAAGACGAACGGGTCGTCGTGAAAGCGGTGCCGGTAGTGGCAGAGTAGCGTGCCGGTCATGCGCTCGTCGCGGTAGTACTGCGCCCGCGGCAGGCCATAGTCGATGAACAGCATGACGCCGCGTTCGAGCGACTGGCTCAGGGTCTGCAGCCAGGGCGCCAGGCGCTGGTTGATCTCCGACGTGTAGCCGTCCGGCAGCGGCGCGCCCAGCGTCAGTTCGATGCTGCGCACGCTCTTCTCGAGCGAACGCTCCGCACGGATCTCGGACCAGTCGAGGCGGCCGAGCTGCCAGCTGACACCGAGCGTATTCACCTGGGGACCGCGGATGCGGAACCGCTGCACGGGCAACGCATCCAGCACTTCGTTGGCGAGGATGATGCCGACGAACGGGGCCGGCGCAGCGTCGAGCCACGTCACCCGGTCGACGAGGTCTGGAACCTTCGCCACCAAGGTCTCCCGCTGCCGCTCGCGCAGGTCCGCACTGACCTCGAGGATCAGGTACCTGGCAGGAAGGCGTCCGAGCTCGCGCAGTTCGGCCAGCACGTCCGCAGCCATGATGCCGGAGCCCGCACCGAGCTCCAGGATGTCGCCACTGCCCAGGGAAGCCAGGACTTCAGCACACTGTGTCGCGAGGCAACGGCTGAACAGCGAGGAGATTTCCGGTGCCGTGACGAAGTCGCCGTCCGCACCAAGCTTGCGGCTGCCGGCGCTGTAGTAGCCGAGGCCGGGCTCGTAGAGCGCCATCTCCATGAAGCGCTCGAAACTCATCCAGCCGTCGTGGCGCTCGATCTCGTCGCGGATGCGATCGACCAGCCTGGCACTGTGGTCCAGCGCCAGGGCGTCGGGCGGTGGCAGATCCGGAATCGCACTCATACAGAAACCGCCTTCATACAGATATCATCCGCTCCATGACTTCCACCGATGCAAACGCCGGTCACCCTGCCGTCCTGATCACGGGCGCGGCGAAGCGCGTGGGCGCTGCGATCGCACACCAGTTGCACGCCGCCGGTGCCGACATCCTCATCCACTACAGGCAGTCTGCCGCAGAGGCAGACCGGCTGGCTGCGTCGCTGAACGCGTTGCGCCCCGGCTCCGCGGCAACACTGGCCAGCGACCTGCTGGCGACGGCCACGCTGCCCGACCTGGTGCAGAGAGCCGTGTCCACCTTCGGCCGCCTCGACGCGCTCATCAACAATGCATCGTCGTTCTACCCGACGCCGTTCGGCCGCATCACCGAAGCACAGTGGGACGACCTGTTCGGCACGAACCTGAAGGCTCCGCTGTTCCTTGCGCAAGCGGCCGCGCCGCACCTCAAGGCCACGCGCGGCCTGATCCTGAACCTCGTCGACATCCACTCGCAGCGGCCGCTTCCGGACCATGCCGTCTACTGCGCCGCGAAGGCCGGGCTCTCGATGCTGACGCGGGCACTCGCACGCGAACTGGGCCCCGACATCCGCGTCAACGGCATCGCGCCCGGCCCCGTACTGTGGCCCGAAGGCGGCATGGATCAGTCCCTCCAGGACAAAATCATCAGCCGCACGGCGCTGCGCCGGGCCGGCTCGCCGGAAGACATCGCGAAGGCGGCACTGTTCTTCTTCAAGGACGCCCCGTACGTCACCGGCCAGATCCTTGCCGTGGACGGCGGCCGCAGCATCGGCTGGTAGTCACAGGGTTTTCAGGTTGACGGGCACGAGTTCGTGGCCGCGATCGGCGGACTCGGCCCAGAGGTCCGCCAGCGTCTGTCCTTCGGTCGGGTGCACGAGGTCCGGCGCGATGTCCACCATCGGCTTCAGCATGTACGCACGGCGGACGAGATCGGGCCGCGGCAGCACGATGCCGGGCTCCTCGCAGACGAGGTCGCCATGCAGCAGGATGTCGAGATCCATGGCCCGTGGCGCAAACTTCGGCGCACTGCGGGGCCTGCCGCAGCGCGCCTCGATCGATTGCAGCTTGGCGATCACCTGCCGCGGACTTTCGTCGGTCATGAAGCCGACCGCGAGATTCACGAAGTCTTCCCCCGAGAAGCCGACCGTGGCATTGCGATACGCCGGCGACACCCGCAACGGACCGTAGTACCCCTCGAGCAACGCGAGCGCCTCGCGCAGTCGTGCTCCGGGGTTGATGTTGCTGCCGGCCGCAACGTACACGTCAGGCATGCGGCGGCGTTCCGGCAGCCCGCGCAGCGGGATAATCCTCGGCGCGGCGCTCGATCAGGATGCCGACGTCGCGCGAGCCACGGAGCGCGCCCTGCTTGTTGAGTCGCACGCGCACCCAGCTCACGCCGAACTCCGTGATGATGAGCTCGGCAATCTTCTCCGTGAGCGTCTCGACGAGCTGGTACTGCGACCCGCCGACGAACGCGAGCAGCCGCTTCGACACCTTCTTGTAGTCGATGGTGTCTTCGATGCGATCGGTGGCGGCGGCGGCGCGTATGTCGGTGGCCAGCTCGAGATCGATGATCACGCGCTGCTTGACGCGGCGCTCCCACTCCCAGATACCGACGATGCACTCGACGGCGAGCGCGTTCAGGAAGATCTTGTCCATATTTTTCGTGGTCGCTGCTCTCGGGTTCGGGGGCGTCGTTGGCCAGGTCCGCAGCGTCAGGCCGCATGCTCGCCCGGCGGCCGCAGCTGGTTGATGGGCCAGCGAGCCACGGCGCGAATCGCCAGCGAGTCGCGCTGGCCCGCCGCGAGGCGCTGGTGGCCGGCGTACGCGATCATCGCGGCATTGTCGGTGCAGAATTCGGGACGCGGATAGTACACGCGCACCCGGGTGCGTTGCCCGAGCGCCTTGAGGCGCGCCCGCAGCATCCGGTTGGCACCCACGCCTCCCGCCACCACCAGCGTTCGCAGCCCGGTGGCTTCCAGTGCACGCGCGCACTTCGCCTCCAGCGTATCGACGACGGCCTCCTGGAATGCACGAGCCACATCGGCTCGCACCTGGTCATCGAGCACCAAGCCGCGGACGGCGACGACGACGGCCGTCTTCAGACCGCTGAAGCTGAAATCGAGCCCGGGGCGGTCCAGCATCGGGCGCGGAAAATGGAATTGCCCCGCCCTGCCCGACTCGGCGATGCGCGCGAGTTCGGGCCCGCCGGGATAGGGCAGCCCGAGCAGCTTGGCGGTCTTGTCGAAAGCCTCCCCGGCGGCATCGTCGAGGGAGCTGCCCAGGATCTGGTAGTCCCCCTGCGCAGCCACCGATGCGAGCAATGTGTGCCCTCCCGACACGAGCAGCGCGAGGAACGGGAACTCCGGGGGCTCGGGTTCCAGCATCGGCGCCAGCAGATGCCCCTCGAGATGATGGACGCCGACGGCAGGCAGTCCCCGGGACCACGCAAGACCTTGCGCCACGGAGGCCCCGACCAGCAGCGCGCCCGCCAGGCCAGGGCCAGCGGTATACGCGATCCCGTCGAGGTCACCCAGCTCGAGGCCGGCGTCCCCGAGCACCCCCTCGATCAGCGGCACGAGCTTGCGAACATGGTCGCGGGACGCCAGTTCCGGCACGACCCCGCCGTATTCGGCATGCAACGCGACCTGGCTGAACAGCCGGGCGCCGAGCAGCCCGCGCTCTCCGTCATAGACGGCGGCGGCGGTCTCGTCGCACGAGGTTTCGATGCCTAGAACCCGCAAGGCAAGGCCCCTTGGGCGAGCGCTTCCAGGGTCAGGGCACCCCCGGCCGGACGGGCCCGGCTCCGATCCCTTTGATTTCGCAGCGCGCGGGCCGTAAACTGCCGCGCTCGCTGTCCGCCAGAGCCTGGAGACAAGGCTCCCCGCCGGGCGGTTTTTTCAAGAGATTTCATAGAGGTAGCGATGCCCAGCGTTCGCGTTAGAGAGAACGAGTACTTTGATGCCGCCCTGCGGCGGTTCAAGCGTGCGTGCGAAAAGGCCGGAGTTCTCACCGAGCTTCGCCGGCGCGAATTCTACGAGAAGCCGACCCAGGAACGGAAACGCAAGAAGGCGGCTGCCGTCAAGCGCCACCAGAAGCGCCTGTCCCGCGATGTCGGCGCACCTCGTGCGCGGATGTACTGAGCGAGTGACGACGTTTCATCGCCTCAAGGTGGAATGACCGTGTCCCTCAAGGACCGCATCACCGAAGACATGAAGACGGCCATGCGCGCGCGGGACTCCGAGCGCCTTGGCACGATCCGCATGGTGCAGGCCGCGATCAAGCAGCGCGAAGTCGACGAGCGCATCACGCTCGACGACGCACAGGTGCTCAGCGTGATCGAGAAGATGATCAAGACGCGCAGGGAAGCGCTGGTCCAGTTCGAGTCCGGCGGCCGTGCCGACCTCGCGGCGAAGGAAAGCGCCGAGATCGCACAGTTGCAGGCCTACCTCCCTGCACAACTGTCTGCCGACGAGATCGACGCGTTGATCAGGACAGCGATTGCCGAAGCCGGCGCCACCTCCATCAAGGAGATGGGCAAGGTCATGGCGCTGGTCAAGCAGCGCGCTGCAGGCCAGGCCGACATGGCCGCGGTGAGCGCACGGATCAAGGCCGCCCTCGGCGGTTGACCCGCAGGACCGCCCGTCGACCGCCGCGCAGCGGAAGGCAAGGGAAGGGATGCAGGAAGCGGGCCACGGGCCCGCTTTGTTTTTGGGGCCCCGCCCTCTTATTCTCTCGACGGTTGCCCTCACCGCCGCCACGTTTCCAAGCTGCAAACCCCACCGTGTCAGGCCGCATTCCCCAACATTTCATCGACGAACTGGTGGCCCGGGCGGACATCATCGAAGTCATCGGCAGCCGCGTGCCGCTCAAGAAGGGCGGCAAGGAGTACAAGGCCTGCTGCCCCTTCCATGACGAGAAGTCGCCGTCGTTCACCGTCGTCCCCGACAAGCAGTTCTACCACTGCTTCGGCTGCGGCGCGCACGGCACGGCGCTCGGCTTCCTGATGGAATACGACCATCTGGGGTTCGTGGAAGCGGTGGAAGAACTGGCCGCTCGCGTGGGCCTCGAAGTGCCCCGGGAACAGGACGCCACGATAAAGCCCAAGCCCGCCGACGACCTGTTCGCCGTGCTCGACCGGGTGGCCGAGTTCTATCGCCGCCAGTTCCGTGCCGACCCGCGAGTAACGGACTACGCCCGGCGCCGCGGCCTGAGCGAGGACACTCTCGCCCGCTTCGGGATCGGCTACGCACCGAACGCCTGGGACGCGTTGCTCAGGCAGTTCGGGACGACGGAAGCCGACCAGCGTCGCCTGCTGCAGGCTGGCCTCGTCATCGAACGCGAGCGCCGCGGCACCGGCGAGTCCGGCGATGCGTCCCAGGGCGCGGTCAGGACCGGCGGCTACTACGACCGCTTCCGGGACCGGCTGATGTTCCCCATCCGCGATTCGCGCGGCCGGACCCTGGGCTTCGGCGGCCGCGTCATCGACCAGGGCGAGCCCAAGTACCTGAATTCGCCCGAAACCGAGCTGTTCCACAAGGGTCGCGAGCTGTATGGCCTCTATGAGGCGCGCCAGGCCACGCGCAACCTCACGCGACTGATGGTCGTCGAAGGCTACATGGACGTCGCGCGGCTGCATCAGGCCGGCATCACCTACGCCGTGGCGACGCTCGGCACCGCGACCACGCCCGACCACCTGCAACGGCTTTTCCGCATCGTCAACGAGGTGGTGTTCTGCTTCGACGGCGACCGGGCCGGCAAGGCCGCGGCGTGGCGCGCGCTGGAGAATGCGCTGCCCCAGGTGCGGCAGGGCCGCCAGATCCGCTTCCTGTTCCTGCCGGATGGGCACGACCCGGATTCGCTGGTCGGCGAGGAGGGACGCGACGCGTTCGAGGCCCGCCTCAAGGGTGCGCTGTCCTTCTCCGACTACTTCATCCGGGAGCTCTCGTCCCGCGTGGACATCGCGACGGTCGACGGACGTGCGCAACTGGCGGAAACCGCCCGCCCCCTGGTCGAAAAGATCCCCCCCGGCGTGTACCGCGAGCTGCTGGTCGATGCGCTGGCTCGGGTGGTCGGCATGGCCCCTGAAAAGCTCGAGAACCTGATGTCCTTAGGGTCCCAGCCGAAGGGCGAAAGCCCCGCCGCGCCCCGCCCCGGCTCCTTTGGCACGGCAGGCCACCGCCCGCCCCCGCAGCGGACGGCGCTCGGAACCGGGCGCGGGAGCCTCGTCCGCCAGGCCGTCCGGATCCTGGTCCACCACCCCGCGATTGCCACGGAAATCGCGGTGCCGGCGCAGCTCAAATCCATCGATCAGCCGGGAGCTGCCCTGTTAAATCAGCTACTTGAGCAACTCAAGACCGATCCCTGCAGCAGCATGGCGGTCCTGCTCGTGCGCTGGCGGGACCACCCGGATTTCGACGCGCTGGACAAGCTGTCGCAGCAGGAAACCCCGACTGACCGCGCGGCCGCCAAGGCGGAACTGGAGGGGGCCCTCCAGCGTCTGATTGCCGAGCACCCGCGCCAGCGGACGCAATGGCTGCTCGACAAGGAAAAAACCGGCGCGCTGTCCCAGGAAGAGCGGAAAGAACTACAGATCCTGTTAAGTGCCCCAAGATCAGCCGATACAGCACGAACCTAGCCGTAGGGACGCCGTCAAAGTATACTGCGCGGCCCTTTTTTACCCGCGTCGCAAGCCCCCTGAGGGACCCAAATTGAGCAAGAACCAGGCAAAGAAGGAAGTCCCCCACATCGCCGACGAGCGCCAGTCGCAGTTGAAGCTGCTCGTCGCCCGCGGCAAGGAACAGGGTTACCTGACGTACGCAGAGGTCAATGACCATCTGCCGAGCGAGATCGTCGATCCGGAACAGATCGAAGATATCGTAAACATGATCAATGACATGGGCATTACGGTGTACGAAAAGGCACCGGATGCCGAGGCCCTGCTGCTCGCAGAACCGGTCGTCGCCGACGAGGAAGCCGCGGAAGAAGCGGCCGCTGCGCTCGCGACGGTCGATGCCGAGTTCGGCCGCACCACCGACCCCGTGCGCATGTACATGCGCGAGATGGGCACCGTCGAGCTGCTGACGCGCGAAGGCGAAATCCGCATTGCGAAGCGCATCGAGGAAGGCCTCGACACCGTCCGCTCGGCCTTGTCGATGTACCCGCGCACGTACGACCTGATCCTCGGCCAGTACGAGCCGGTCAAGACCGGCCAGAACCGGCTGATCGACATCATCGTGGGCTTCGTGGACCCGAACGCACCCGATGAGATCGCCGCTCCCGTGAACCCGAAGCTGGCGGCCGCCGCCAAGCTCGAGGCTGAGCTCGAAGACGACGATACAGCCGAAGGCGCGGACGAAGAGGAAGAGGCGCTCGAGACCGGCCCGGATCCCGAAGAAGCGGCGCGCCGCTTTGCCTCGATCGGGAAGCTGTACCTGCAGGTGACCAAGTCACTGGCGGAAAAGGGCATCAAGGACCCGAAGACGCAGAAGCTGCGCAAGAAGCTGTCGGGCGAGTTCATGGAACTCAAGCTGAGCCCCAAGATGTTCGACCAGCTGATCAGCCAGCTCCGCGACCACGTGGCCGACATCCGCAACCTCGAGAAGCAGATCATGTCGATCTGCATCCGGGACGCCGGCATGCCGCGCAAGGATTTCATCAGCACGTTCCCGCGCCACGAAACCGACCTCACGTGGCTCGACAAGCACGTGCGTGCGAAGCGCAAGCATTCCGCCGCACTGGCCCGCCTGCGTGACGACATCGAGAAGCAGCAGAAGAAGCTGCTGTCGCTCGAGGAAGGCGCCCACCTGACCATCGCGGAGATCAAGGAGATCAACCGCGAAGTGGCCGGCGGCGAAGCCAAGGCCCGCCGCGCGAAGAAGGAGATGGTCGAGGCCAACCTGCGCCTCGTGATCTCGATCGCCAAGAAGTACACGAACCGCGGCCTGCAGTTCCTCGACCTGATCCAGGAAGGCAACATCGGCCTCATGAAGGCCGTCGACAAGTTCGAGTACAAGCGCGGCTACAAGTTCTCGACCTACGCCACGTGGTGGATCCGCCAAGCCATCACCCGCGCCATCGCCGATCAGGCAC
>CAIUGU010000047.1 GCA_903898785.1 uncultured Pseudomonadota bacterium
CCACGGCATCGCCGGCGTGGTGCTGGAATACCGGCTGCCGGCAGGCAACTACCATCGCCCCACGCGGGATGCGCAGCGGGCCATCCGTGTGGTCCGGTCGCACTCCGCTGAGTGGAAGCTCGATCCGCACCGGATCGGGATCATGGGCTTCTCAGCCGGCGGGCATCTTGCCTCCACGGCCGGCACTCACTTCGACGCCGGCAACGACAAGGCGGCGGACCCGGTCGAGCGGCAGAGTTGCCGGCCCGATTTTATGGTGCTCGTCTATCCCGTGATCACCATGGGGGAGAAGACGCACGGCGGCTCCCGCAAGAATCTGCTCGGGGCATCCCCAACGGCCGAGCTCATGGAGCACTTCTCCAACGAAAAGCAGGTCACCGCCAAGACGCCACCGGCGTTTCTGACCCATGCGCGGACGGACGCGGTCGTGCCGGTGGCGCACAGCCAGATGTTCTACGACGCACTCAAGGCCAAGGGCGTGCCCGCCGAATTCCAAGAGTTCCCGAAGGGCAACCATGGTTACAACGGCTACAAGGGCGAGGAATGGGATGCCTGGCAGAAGCGTTCCCTGGAGTGGCTGGGTGAACGCGGGCTGCTGAAGGCAGCGCGCTGAACCTTGGCCACCCGTTGCTGACGCTCAGGTTCGGCGCGATGGCAAGGGTCGTTGGATTGAGCCGGGTGCTGCCATGCAGTATCATCTCGCCCGCAACCTGTGACGCCGGCCACCCCACCAGTTCCGCCCCAGCCCTTCGCCGAAAGTCTCTCGGGCCTGGTCGAGCGGGTGACCTTCTTCAACGAGGACAACGGCTTCGCGGTCCTGAAGGTCAAGGCCAAGGGCCACCGCGATCACGTCACCCTGATCGGCTCTCTCCCGTCCGTCAGTGCCGGTGAATGGGTCACGGCGCAGGGCCGCTGGATTCAGGACCGCGAGTTCGGGCTGCAGTTCCGGGCGGAGATGCTCAACAGCACCGCGCCGACGACCCGGGAGGGCATCGAAAAGTATCTGGGCAGCGGCATGATCAAGGGCATCGGCCCCGTCTACGCCAAGAAGCTGGTGGAGCGGTTTGGCGAACAGATTTTCACCGTCATCGAGACCGAGTCCGCCCGGCTGGAGGAACTCGACGGCATCGGCCCCAAACGCCGCAAGCGCATCAAGGAAGCTTGGGCGGAGCAAAAGGTCATCCGTCAGATCATGCTCTTCCTGCACAGCCACGGGGTGAGCACCAGCCGGGCGGTGCGCATCTACAAGACCTACGGAGAGGACGCCATCGAGCGGGTCCGCACCAACCCCTACACGCTCGCCAAGGACATCCACGGCATCGGCTTCAAGACCGCCGACCAGATCGCCCAGAAGATCGGCATCCCGGTGGATTCACTGGTCCGGGCCTGCGCGGGCCTGAGCCATGTGCTGCTGGAGGCGACCGGCGAGGGCCACTGCGCCCTGCCGACGGAACTGCTCAAGGATGAGGCGGGCAAACTCCTGCTCGTGGAGGACAAGATTGTGACCGAGGCCCTGGAGCGCACCTTGGCGAGCAAAGACCTAGTCCGGGAAACCATCG